>NZ_JBIVCA010000001.1:0-70709 GCF_044746345.1 Lysinibacillus sp. NPDC086135
CCTTCTCCGCCATTGGCCCGTTGGTCAAGTGGTTAAGACACCGCCCTTTCACGGCGGTAACACGGGTTCGAATCCCGTACGGGTCATACTGAAATGCAGTAGATGTAATTTACATCTACTGCATTTTTTTTTATGGTACTTTATCAGACAACGAAAATTCCTTTCCGTCGAACCGCTGTTGCAGTTAGAATAGCTAGTCTGCTTATTTATCATTCTTCCGCTTATCACGTTTAGAGACAATCGTGTATAACCTTCATTTGGCCTTTGCTCTAAACTATCTAAAAAGCTAAAAACCAACCTTAAGATTCGCGCCTCCCATAAAATTAGGTAATTCATATAGAAAAAAATATGTGTTCACTATTAAATTGGACAAATAATCCATGGTAAATAGCTATAATATTGGTATATCCTTTGGAATATAGCTATCTTTCTTTTATAATGGGAATGAATAGAATTCATAGGAGGTAATAAATGTGAAAAAAAAGCAGGGTAAATGGATTATGAGTGCAGCTTCTGCTGCTTTGATTGCTGCAGCTGTTGTTCCGACTGCAAGTGCGGCTAACTTTACAGACATTGCAAAAAATGACCATAAAGAGGCCATTTTGGCACTAGCAGATGCAAAAATTGTAGCTGGATATCCAGACGGTTCGTTTAAGCCAAACGGGGTCCTTACGAAAGGCAATGTAACGAAATTTTTAGGGAAATGGCTTGTATTAGAACACTTCCAAGTGCCAGCAGACTACAATAAAAAAGTACGTTTTACAGACATGCCTACATCTTCAAAAGATAAAGAATTACTACAATATGCAGCGCTTATAAATGATACTGGTATTTTCAAAGGGACTAACAACAAGTTATTACCTTCCGAGTATATCTCGCGCGAACAAATGGCTTCTATTTTAGTACGTGCAATTGAAAAAGTTTACGATATCGATTTAATTGCGATGTATAAAAAAGAAAACTTTAAATCATCTATTACAGATTTAAAAGTAGCTTCACCAGAAAATCATGAGGCTATCATCGCATTAGAATATGCAAAAATTACAAACGTAAAGACATTTAATCCGAAAAAAACACTAACACGTGGTCAATTTTCGTCATTTTTACATCGTTCAATGACGAATATCAGTGAAATGGTAAGAGGACCCGAAGTGTCCATCCAAACAGTTAAAGTTATAGATGCAAAAACACTACAGGTAACATTAACAGATGGGACAAGCCATAAGGTAACATTAGCGACACCGCTTACTGAAAATGTGGAAACGAAGGTAGATTTCAAAATTAATGACAAACCATATTCCGCTGTTGTTACATATGAAGTGAATGAGTTAAATGTACAATCCATTGAGGGAATTAATGCTTCTCAGATTAAAGTTGTTTTCAACCAAGCTATTGATCCACTTTCTGTGATAAAAGCAGATGGGAAATTACAGGATAATGTTGTAGCTTTCTCTAATGTGGATACTTTAAGAGCACTATCGGTTATAAAAACAGAAATCAGCGCTGATAAAAAATCAATCACCTTTACAATGAATGAATCATTAAAAGGTACACATCGTTATGTGTTCAGTAACATCAAATCGGAAAAGGGCGCAGTGCTTCAAAAAGTAGATGCGAATTTTGTTATTGCTGGAGATACACAAGCACCTACGATTTTAGGAACAACGCAAGGAAAAAATTCTTCAATCGTTAAAGTGCAGTTTTCTAAGCCAATGGCAGCATTTCCAAATGAACGCATTCAATTTACATTAGCAAATGGTACAAAGGTATCGAATGTAGTTGGAAGCATTGAGCAAAACTCAACTGAAGCGACATTTGACTTATCAGCTGCAACAATAAATGGTGTGTATTTAGCACCTGGTACAGCTGTTCAAATTACATTCGTAGCGTCAGCAGATATAGCAGGGAATATTATTTCACCAAACCCTTCAACTGTAACAGTGAAAAAGGGAGATAAGGATGGTGTTCCACCGACACTATCTTCTGTTACACAAACTGGACCAAATACGTTCCAGCTATTGTTCTCAGAGGAGATTCAACCACTTTATTCATATGACCTTTCAGTGAAAAGCGGCCAGACTTCAATTTCTGTGAATTCTGTAGAGAAAGATCCTAAAAATGGTCGTTTATTTAATGTTACGGTGGATCCAAAAAGCTCGCTTCAAGGAATTACAACGATTGGGACAGCTTCTAGTCGTGTAATAACCGACTTATCAGGTGAAACGGCAACATTCTCAACAGCGTATAACTTTATAAGAGATGACAGAGCGCCAGCCCTAATGAATTCTGAAATTGTTTACGAGGATAGTGTAGAATATTTACAATTAACTTTCGATAAGCCAGTACAGTTAGGCGTTAACGCAAAAGCATCATTTACTGGAAAATTCGTGAATAATTACATTTTATATGAGGTATCAAGAGGACCTCAAAGTGATATTCAGATTGTAAAAGATCAACCTACGAAATTACGTGTTAAAATGGCAGGACTGCTAGGCATGTATGATACAAAGGGAGCTCTTTACGACGGCAAATTAAATTTATTTAATGTTACTAATTTATACGGTGTGCCAGTCACTGAGGTGCAAAATGTTAAATTTACACGTAACGGTGATTTAAATATAAATGGCAATAAATTAGCTTTATCGCAATACAATGCAATTCAAACATCTGCAACAGATTATTCTATTAAAGATAATAATATTGTTTATTTAAATTTCAATTATCCTGTTGATCCAGCACTTGCTCAAAATGTTCAAAATTATAGTATTGATAATGCTCAGGTAGAAAGTGCTGTTGTAGAGGGATCCAATTTAAATCGTATTAAGCTCACATTGAAAAAGGATTCAAATTATTTTAATGGCACACGAAACTTCACGATTAAAGGCTTAAGAGCAGCAAACTCTATGGAACCATTTGATGAGGTGCGAACATCCATTAACCTTAAAGAAAATATTGCACCAAAGGTTGTAACTGTTAATGTTAGTAATTCACAAACATTAGAGCTTGTTTTCAGTGAACCAGTAATAAACGTTAATAATTTGGATTTTAATATTACTGTGAATGGTTCTTCGGTAGCAGGAACTACCTATCCACAAGGTAATGATAGAGTATTAATTACAATACCTCAGAATGGCTATTTATTTGATAACGGCAGAAGTGTTACGATTCAAGCTTCACCTCGTAATAATATTATGGATTTCAATGGGAATAAATTAGATTTCATTTCTCAAACAATTACAGTACAAAGATAAATAAAAAGGGATTAAGCAAAAATTTACTACGATTTATCTTTAATTAAAAAATAGCATGCTGGATATATTCTCAGCATGCTATTTTCTCATATCTTTTTATTGCGATTTCACTAATGAGAGATAAACGGTGCTTTATGCACGTATTTTGTATTATCAATATGATCAATGATAAAGGTGGCTATATCTTGATTCGTAATTTTTGTACCAGGCATATCCGTCAGGTTTTCCTTTATCTGATTGGATGTTAAACTATCTTTTACAAACGGTAATCTAATTAGTGTCCATTTGATCTGTTTGTTATTTAATAAATATTCCCATTCCAATTTTTTATCTTGCATCATTTTTGAAAGGAAAACTTCAAATATCTTTGCTCCTAAACGATTCATCATGCTTTTTTCGTCCTCTTTAATCGTTAGAGAACCACCTGAAACACCTATATAACGACTAATGTTTAATTCTTTCATCACATTAAAAATATTATTTGTAACTTTGCTATATATAGGTTCCTCTTTAGTTGGTTGACCAAATGTATTAATAACAACTTGACTATCTTTAAGAAGTTCTCGGATGTTTTCTATATCCTGTACCTGCCCTTTCACTATTTCAATTGCATCATTTTGATCCAGTAACTTTTCAGGATTTCTAACAAGCATCCGAACATGGTATCCTTTTTGGATGGCTTGAGTTGCTATATGCCTTCCTACTTTCCCTGTTCCTCCAATTATCGCTATCTTATAAGGATTATCCATTATATACCTCCTATTTATTATGTTGGTAGATATACGATAAACCCTATCAAAAGGATTCAAATTTTTCTTTTTTTACTAAAGTATGTAATATGGTTTTGTTTTGCGAATCTATAAGCTAAGATGAAAATAGTACAAAAACTAGGGGGGATATGGATGGGGAAATTATTGTGGACTAACAACCAACAATATTTGTTACAGAAGAATGTAGAACAAGTAGTACCTTTTCTACGTCATTTTTCACCAGAACAAGTAAATCGTGTTGGTAAATTTCAGCGTACATATGAGAAGTTTGAAAGCACTCCATTACGATGCTTAAATACTTTTGCATCATTCGTTGGGGTACAAAGTATTGTGGTAAAAGATGAATCTTATCGATTTGGCTTAAATGCATTTAAAGTATTAGGTGGCGTGTATGCAATTGGGCATTACGTTGCTAAAAAGTTAGATAGAAATATTGATGAGCTATCGTTTGACCAGCTTAAATCACCTGAAATAAAGGAGCAGTTAGGGGACTTAACGTTTATTTCAACGACAGATGGCAATCATGGTCGTGGAGTGGCATGGGCTGCTAGAGAGCTTGGTTTGAAAGCTCGCATTTATATGCCTGCTGGTAGTGCAGAGGAGCGCCTCCAAAATATTAAAAATGAAGGTGCATATGCTGAAATAACAACAATGAATTATGATGATACAGTTCGTTATACCTCACAACTAGCAACAGAAAATGGATGGGTCGTTATTCAAGATACGATGTGGGAAGGCTATGAAGAAATTCCGTTATGGATAATGCAAGGCTATACAACACTAATAAAAGAAGCCGCCCTGCAGTTGGAAAAAGCACCTACCCATGTATTTTTGCAAGCTGGGGTTGGATCTTTTGCAGGGGCAGTTGTAGCTTTCTTACAACAATATTATGAGCAAGAGATTACATTTGTCTTAGTTGAGCCTTTTGTAGCGAATTGCTATTATGAAAGCTTTAAAGCAGGAGATGAACAGTTTGTAACGGTTGGTGGAGAGATGCAAACAATTATGGCAGGTCTTGCTTGTGGTGAGCCGAATCCACTTGCTTGGGACCTGTTAAAGACTTATACGAAAGTAAGTATTTGCTGTGATGAAGAAGTTGCCGCAATAGGTATGCGTATTCTAGGAAATCCACTAGCGACAGATGCACGAATTATTGCTGGAGAATCGGGAGCTGCCCCAGTTGGATGTTTTTATGAATTGATGACGAATGAGCAATATACAGAACTGAAGGAAACATTACAATTAGATGAAAATTCTCGAGTGTTGTTTATTAACACTGAGGGTGACACAGATGTAGAAAACTATAGAAATATTGTGTGGCATGGCAAGTATGCAAAAATTTAACTTCTTTCAGTGGATGTCCAAACATCTGTACCTGTTGCTACGCATTCGGTACAAAAGACATCCGCTAAAATAGATGAACTTAGTCTAAGAACACCACGCCCTGTGGCAACGGCTGAGTGGCCAACGTCATGCTGTTGCTGACGCTTCGCTTTCGCACAGACAAAAACATGTTGCTGACGCTACGTTTTCGTGCAGACAAAAACACGTTGCTGACGCTACGTTAGCTCTACGCTTCCGCACAAAAAACATTTGTTGGCCTAAACCCTACGGATTATGCCAGGCATAATTGATTTTAAAGAAAAAGCAAACTAGTGTTAATAAAACGTTCTAGTTTGCTTTTTTTATTTACTGGGTCGGATCATCGACGCCAGTCGGAACGGAAATCAACCTAACGTTTTTTCTTAATTTTTTTCTTGACCTTAACGTTGCGTAAACATTTACAGTAGCATTAGTGGAGGTGAAAAAATGTGGAATATACAATTCAAGAGCTTGCTCAATTATCCGGGGTTAGCACCAGAACACTGCGTTATTATGATGAAATTGGATTACTAAAGCCTGCAAGAACGAATGAGGCGGGCTATCGATTTTATGGACAGTTTGAAGTTGATATGCTCCAGCAAATTTTATTTTATAGAGCATTAGATATGAAGCTAGGAACAATTAAGGAAATTATTAAAGCGCCTGATTTTCAACATACAGCGGCACTCAAAAATCATCGTACTGCTTTACTGAAACGCAAGGAGCAGCTGGAAAAGATATTACAAACAGTAGAAAAAACCATTCAATCTATTGAGGAGGAACAACCGATGGCAAATGAAGAGAAATTTAATGGACTAAAAGAGAAGCTAATCGAGGAAAATGAAAAGCAATATGGTCAAGAAATTCGTGCAAAATATGGTGATAAAACAGTTGATGCATCAAATGCCAAGGTAATGAATATGACAGAGGAACAGTATGAAGCAATGCAACAGCTAGAACAGCAATTATTTAATCGTTTAAAAGAAGCGATGGATATCGGCGATACGAACAACGATGTGGCAATGGAGGTTGCAGAGCTTCATAAGCGTTGGCTTAGCTTTACATGGTCACAATATTCTAAAGAGGCACATGCAGGTATAGCTCAGATGTATTTAGCGGATGAACGCTTTTCAGCATATTACGATGAGCGTGTTTCTAAAGGAGCAGCACAATTTTTACATGATGCCATTATCAATTTCACTCTAGCGTAAATGTACTAAATGAAGATACATTATAAAAAAATAAGTGATTCATCCGCATGCTTTCATGTTTTAGAAATATTAATTTAGGAAAAAATGAAGGCATGAGGAGGAGATTTTTTTGAACCCACAAGTAATGGAAAAATTAAGGAAGCAATTAGAGCAAGAATTACAGGAAATAGAGAAGCGACTTGAGGAATCAGAGCGTCCACAAGCGACAGAGCTATCTAATTATGATAATCATCCAGCTGACAATGCGAGTGATTTAACAGATCAGCTAACGGAAATGGCGGTTGACGAGCACCGGGGTGACGATGCTGAAGAAATAAAAGCTGCGCTTCAAGCGATGGAAGACGGTACGTATGGTAAATGTGCTGTATGTGGTGAAGAGATTCCTATTGGTCGCTTAGAAGCTATGCCGAAAGCATTGACATGTGTTGAGCACGCAGAGCACAGAGAAGAAAATTTAAGGCCAGTAGAGGAAGATGTGTTGTCTTCTACGCCAAGATCGGATGATTTCATAGAACTTGAGGAATTTGGCTCTTCTGATACACCTCAAGATAAAAGTTAGTAAGCATTTTCGCTCACAGGCAGTATAATAGCTGTATGGGGGTGAGGATATGGACATAATTGATTTACACTGCGATGCTCTATTGAAATTAACAACTTTAGAAGCGGCAAAATTTGAAGATGATGTACGTTTGCAAGCTAATCGACAGAGATTACAATTAGGGCGTGTTAAGGCACAAGTATTTGCTATTTTTATTAATCCTAAAATTCCGCAAAGTATGCGATTTTTAGAGACAGTGCGGCAAATTGAAGCCTTCCATACACATGTATTACAAACTGAAGGCATGGTGCATATTACGAATTGGTCGCAATTAGATACTTTAGCTCCGCATGAAATTGGTGCAATTTTAAGCTTAGAGGGCTGTGGTCCAATCGGCGAAGATTTAGCAAAGCTTTCTGCAATATTAGATGCAGGAGTGAAGCTAGTCGGCTTAACGTGGAATGAAGAAAATGCTGTGGCCCACGGTGCTGAACAAGATGCAAGCCTTGGTTTAAAATCATTTGGTAAAGAGGTTATAAACTTGCTAAATGAGCGAGATATCATTATCGATGTCTCGCATTTAAATGAACAGAGTTTCTGGGATGTCTTACCATTAGCGAAGCATATTATTGCGAGCCATAGCAATGCACGTGCAATTTGTGATCATCCAAGAAATTTAACGGACGCTCAGGCAAAAGCACTTGTCGAGCATGGAGGGCATATTCATGTTGTTTACTACCCGCCTTTTATCCATGACAATGCTACGCTAGATGATTTAGTAGCGCATGTGAAGCATCTAGTGAATATAGTAGGGGTAGAGCACCTTGGACTAGGTTCAGACTTCGATGGAATAGATACAACTGTAAAAGGATTAGCACACGCAGGAGAGGCACAAAATTTGTTAGAGGCGTTACGTGAACATTTTTCAACCGAAGAAGTTCGTGGTATTGCAATTGAAAATTTTAGATGCTATGTAAAAAGTGCAGCAGCCCGTTAAAGCTGCTGCATCTTTAACTTCTCCCAGAAGTCAATGCCTCTCGGCACAAAGCCGGTTCCGGACCAATTATGCTGAGGCATAATTGATTAATATTAATAAAAGAAATATTGAATTAATAAACCGATTCCTAAGAGGAAGCCGAAGAATGTATTTGTTTGCGCTGTAAATTTCATCGCAGGCATAACTTCTTTCGCTTCTTTTTTATCGCGGAAAATTTGGATCGCACGAAGTGGTTTTGGAACGCTTAAGAAAATGATTAGAGCCCAAAAAGTAATACCATCAATTGCTACAAGAGCGATTACCCATAAATATGAAACGATAAAAAAGCCAGATAGCACAGAAATGGCATTATCTCGACCTACTAAAATAGCAAGCGTTCTTCGACCACCCTCTGTATCGCCAACAATATCACGGATATTGTTGGACAGCATGATAGCTCCAACTAAAATCATACTCGGTACTGAAAGCAAAACAGCGTCTAATGTCACAGTAAGCGTTTGAATATAAAATGCGATTAAAACAATCCCCATTCCCATAACAGCGCCAGAGACAATTTCTCCAAATGGTGAATAGGCTATTGGGTATGGTCCGCCAGTATATAAAAAACCAATAAGCATACAAACAAGCCCAACAGCAGCAAGCCACCAAGAGGTTGAGGCACATATGTAAATGCCAAGCAGCATAGCGATTGCGTAAAAGCTTAAGGCAATCATCATAATTGTTTTTGGTTGAACACCGTGACGCACAATCGTTCCGCCGATACCGACAGAATTTTCATTGTCCAATCCTAATTTGTAATCGTAATATTCATTGAACATATTTGTTGCTGCTTGTATAAGCATACTTGCAATGAGCATAGCAAAAAATAGTCCAAAATCAATTGTTTGTTTTTCAATTGCTAAAGCAATCGCTGTTCCTAAAAATACTGGAACGAATGAAGCGGTTAAAGTATGTGGACGTGTTAAATGCCACCAAACTTTAAAACCCCTATCAGCTTCAATGACTTTGGTCATAAGGTCTTTCTCTCCTTCAAATGTTGTAGACTATTCTTATTTTATACGAAGAATGAGAAAATGGATAGGTTCACAGCTTATTACATACAGTCCAATAAAAAAAATGATACAATAGAACATGCATTTATGAACTGAAAACAATAATTAAGATAATAGCAACAGTACGAAGAATAGGCTAGCAAATAAAAAAATATGATGTAAAAAAGTACAAATGCTCATGTCATTATGCAAAGTTTTGGTCAATTTGTTCTAAAGAAAAGGTTCATCACCAAAAGTTTGGATGACATTTGTTAAAACGTCTACTATGTAAATAAGTTGATTGGAGTGAGGCTGGGCGACTACTTGGGGATTAGCGATATAGATGAACGAAGGCTAAAACCATCACATCCTGTGATAACGCCTTCGTGACCAACCTCGTGCTGGCCCGAGACCCTGGAGCGAGCAAAGCGACAGCTACAAAGCGCTCAGTCGGAACGGAAATCAACCACACGTTTTGGTGATGATCCAAAGAAAAGCCAAAGCAGTTGATATTTATGAGAAAGTGTAGAACGAGTACAAAACATACCGTGCGTCATTCATTATGTACATTGCAACAACGGAGGTAATTTTCATGCAACAGAAGTGGTACCAAGCCACAGAGATAGAAGTGGACTCTTTGGGCCAAAGCCTTCATTTTTATATGGAAACAATTGAAGTTAGTCGCTTATCGGCGCTCGCATTTTATGCAGCGGGCGAGGAGCATTATAAAGGTGAACGATTTTATTGGCAAAATAGAGAAAAAACAATGACATTAGTAGGGCTAGGACATGCCTATACGATTCAAAGTAACGCCAAAAATGATCGCTTCGATGCAATAGAAGCAGAGTGGAAAAATTTAACGAAAAACTGTGTGAAGGGACAAAGCGAGCTACAGCCAATTTTGTTTGGCGGATTTACATTCGATCCGCAAAATGAAGTAACTGGGGAATGGACAGACTTTCCAGAGGCTTATTTTGCACTTGCAACTTACCAGCTTGTTATTCGTGATGACAAAGCGTTTGTAAGTATTCATCTTATTTCGAAAAATGAGCAAGCAGCAACTCAATTTGAAGCGCTACGTAAAGAGCGAGATCATTTAATTCATGCAGCTCAAGTAAAAGAAGTGAAAACGTATTCAAAGCCTGAAATCACAAGTTACTTTGAGCCATACAAGGAGCCGTATTTAGCTTCGATTGACCAAGTAACAGCATTGATTAAGCAGAAGAAAGCAGATAAAGTCGTTATTGCACGCTCACTAGCATTGCAATTTAAAGAACAAGTTTCTTCACCACAGGTACTCTCACAAATTATTCATGAGCAGCCAGAGAGCTATTTATTTGGTTTAGAACGTCAAAAATTATTGTTCTTTGGTGCGTCCCCTGAACGTCTTGTAAAAGTAGAAGAGGGGCGAGCCTTTTCATCTTGTGTAGCAGGCTCTATTAAACGTGGTAAGACAGCAGAGGAAGATGAAGCCTTTGGACAAAGCTTATTAAATGATTCGAAAAATGGTGGCGAGCATCAATATGTTGTCGATATGATTGCGGAAACATTCCGTAAAAATTGTATAGAGATGACAATACCTGATGGCCCACGCTTACTAAAAATTAGAGATATACAACATTTATATACACCTGTTGAAGGTCAGTTAAATAATGAGGCAACAATATTACAACTGACAAAATCTTTGCATCCAACGCCAGCTTTAGGCGGTGTGCCAAGGAAAGAGGCAATGGCAGCTATACGTAAGTATGAGCCTATGAATCGTGGGCTTTACGCTGCTCCAATTGGTTGGGTAGATGCTGACGGCAATGGGGAATTTGCAGTGGCCATTCGTTCAGCTGCTTTACTTAAGGACAAAGCTTATTTATATGCTGGTGGCGGTATTGTAGCAGATTCAGAGCCACAATCTGAATATGAGGAAACATTAGTGAAATTCCGTCCAATGCTTCGTGCGCTAGGAGGACAATTACATGAGTGAACGGAAAATATTAACGGATTATGTTTATAAAATGGTAGCATCACTAGTACAAGCTGGTGTTGAAAACGTTGTTGTCAGCCCTGGCTCACGTTCGACACCTTTAGCTTATGCATTTGCTTCAACGAAACAGCTTCATATGTATCGTCAAGTTGATGAACGATCAGCTGCCTTTTTTGCGCTAGGAATTGCAAAGGCTACAGCAAAACCTGTTGTTCTTTTATGTACATCGGGAACAGCTGCGGCAAACTATTTTCCTGCCATTGTTGAAGCAAGCTATGCTCGTGTACCGTTAATCGTCATTACAGCTGATCGTCCACATGAATTGCGAGAGGTGGGTGCACCACAGGCTATTAATCAGCCGAATTTATATGGTACAAATGTCAAATGGAGCGTGGATTTCCCTTTGGCAGATGGTGCCGCACCAACATTGCCGTTTATTGAGCGTCATACTGCACGTGCGGTAGCAGTGGCAATGAGCGCACCATTTGGACCAGTGCATATTAATGTACCGTTCAGAGAACCTTTGTTGATTGATTTTCAAGAGGTACTTCCAGAAGCGATATTTAAGCATAGCAGTATGGGTCAGTTAGTACCTTCAAAGGAGACTCAACAAGAGCTATCGGAGATTTTACGTGCAACCAAAAGAGGCTTTATTATTATTGGTGAGCTAGCACTCGGTACAGATTTAACAACTATGTGGGAGTTCATTCGCCAATTAAAATGGCCGGTCATTGTCGAGAGTTTATCTAATATGCGGTCATCTGTCCCAGAAGATTGTCTGCCCTATATGATCACGACGTATGATGCCATTTTGAAAAGTGAAGATTTTAAAGCATTAGTTGAACCAGATACGGTGCTACGTTTAGGAGCACAGCCTGTTTCTAAATTTATTATGCAATTTATTACAAAATCTCAGCCTAATGCTTATATTGTTGTCGATGAAGATCCGATGTTCCGTGATTCTACAGGTGTGTCTACTCATTTTGTTCATGCTAGTATTGGTGAGTGGCTCACGCAATTAGAAATCTCTGAAACAGCACTAGAAACAGAGTATTTAGCTGAGTGGCAGGATGCTAATGATATTGCACTTGAGTATATTGAACATTATGCTGACGGTGCGATTGATGAGGGAGCAATGGTAAGTCGATTACTAAAATTGATTCCGAATGGCAGTGATATTTTTGTTAGTAGCAGTATGCCAGTGCGTGATATTGATACGTTTTTAATGGCGACACCGAAGGATATTCGGATTGTTGCGAATCGTGGAACGAATGGTATTGATGGTGTCGTATCAACTGCAATGGGCTTTAGTCAAGGGAATAACCGTGAAACCTACTTGCTTATTGGCGATTTAGCCTTTTTACATGATGTCAACGGTCTCATTGCTTCAAGATACCAGGAATGCAATTTGACAATAATCGTTATGAATAATGATGGTGGTGGTATTTTCTCTTATTTACCACAAGCTACAGTTGAGGCGCATTATGAAGATTTATTTGGTACGCCAACAGCCCTTAAATTCCATGATATTGCCAATATGTACGATATGGATTATATACGAGTAGATGATATTTCAGAGCTATCAGTAAAGTTTACTACGATGAAAAAACGACCAATGCGCTTAATTGAAATTTTCACGAATCGAGAGGAAAATGTGTATGCGCATCGTGCACTATGGAATCGCATTAACGTAGGGTTAAAAGCATGGCAAAGCTAATGATTCGAGGGCTTGAAACATACGTAGAAATCTGGAATGAAGAAGCGGAGCAAACGCTCGTTGCATTGCATGGTTTTACAGGTAGTACGGCTACATGGCGAAATTTAGCGAAAGCTCTACCTAGTGTACGAGTGATTACCATTGATTTAATTGGCCATGGCCAAACAGCTATACCTCAACAAATTAGTCGTTTCTCTATGCAAGAACAAATCCAAGATTTAGAGGAAGTTTTTGGCCAGCTACAGCTCAAGAAATTTACGCTGCTAGGCTATTCAATGGGAGGAAGAGTTGCGTTATCGTATTCAACCTTCTACCCAGAACGCATTGACAAGCTCATTTTAGAAAGTGCTTCTCCAGGCTTACGAACTTCTAAGGAGCGTTCTGAACGCTGTGAGAGAGATAACGCTCTAGCTGAAAAAATAATTAGTAACGGTTTGTTATCATTTGTTAATGCGTGGGAGAACATTCCTTTGTTTGAATCTCAAAAGCGTTTATCGCATAGTGTACAAGAAGCTATTCGATTAGAACGACTTTCTCAGAAGGAGGAAGGCTTGGCAGGTAGTTTACGAGGGATTGGTACAGGCAGTCAGACATCGAATTGGATGTCATTGGAGAAGCTTGAATTTCCTGTTCTACTAATTACAGGCTCACTTGATGAGAAATTTTGTAAAATCGCACTAGAAATGAAAGCGTTATTAAAAAATGCCAAGCATGCGACGGTAAATGACGCAGGACATGCAATTCATGTGGAAAATCCCGCTGAGTTTGCTACAATAGTAGGGGAGTATTTAACTTCTTTCAACACCAATGAAAGAAGTTAAAGCCTCCGGCGGATGTCACGGAATCGGAAAGGAATTCTTTGTGCTTGCACAAAGCCGATTCCAGACACAATTATGCCGAGGCATAATTGATAGTAATATAATTTTTACGTTATCGCCTCGATTTTGAACGAGACGAATTTAATTATTAGGAGGCAATTCAATGACACGTCAATGGACAAGTTTACATACTTATGAAGACATTAAGTATGAGTTCTATAACGGTATCGCAAAAATTACGATCAACCGTCCAGAAGTGCGCAACGCATTCCGACCAAAAACGGTAATGGAAATGATCGATGCTTTTTCACGTGCACGTGATGACAAAAATGTTGGAGTTATCATTTTAACTGGTGAAGGTGAGCATGCCTTCTGTTCAGGTGGAGACCAAAAAGTACGCGGCCATGGTGGCTACGTTGGTGAAGATGAAATCCCACGTCTAAACGTTCTTGATTTACAACGTTTAATCCGTGTTATTCCAAAACCTGTAGTAGCAATGGTTGCAGGTTATGCAATCGGTGGAGGACACGTATTACACGTTGTCTGTGACTTAACAATTGCTGCTGACAACGCTCGTTTTGGACAAACTGGACCAAAAGTTGGTTCATTCGATGCTGGGTATGGTTCAGGCTATCTTGCACGTATTATCGGACATAAAAAGGCGCGTGAAATTTGGTACCTTTGCCGTCAATATGATGCACAGCAAGCACTTGATATGGGATTAGTTAACACGGTTGTTCCTTATGAGCAACTAGAAGATGAAACTGTACAATGGTGTGAAGAAATGCTACAAATGTCTCCAACTGCTCTACGCTTCTTAAAAGCAGCAATGAATGCAGATACAGACGGTTTAGCAGGTCTTCAACAAATGGCTGGCGACGCTACTCTTCTTTACTACACAACAGATGAAGCTAAAGAAGGTCGTGACGCATTCAAAGAAAAACGTCAACCAGATTTCGGTCAATTCCCAAGATTCCCTTGATTATCTGAAACGTTGAACGGCTCGTATCTTAATGAGATACGAGCTTTTTGTATATCTAAAGGAGCGAGACGGATAAACTTGCTAGAGTGGCGGAAAGTTATGGCTTAGCAACGGAAGCTCGTGCAATAGCAGGGGAACATGATGTTTTAGCGGCGGACCGTGAAGCAATAGCGGCGGACCGTGAAGCAATAGCGGCGGACCATGATGTTTTAGCGGCGGACCGTGATGCAATAGCGGCGGACCGTGATGCAATAGCGGCGGACCGTGATGCAATAGCGGCGGACCGTGATGCAATAGCGGCGGACCGTGATGCAATAGCGGGGGAACATGATGTTTTAGCGGCGGACCATGAAGCTTTAGCGGCGGACCATGAAGCTTTAGCGGCGGACCATGAAGCTTTAGCGGCGGACCATGAAGCTTTAGCGGCGGACCGTGAAGCTTTAGCGGCGGACCATGAAGCTTTAGCGACGGAACAAGATGCAATAGCGACGAAACAAGATGCATTAGCGGCGGAAAGCCATACTTTAACGGCGGAAACCCATGTTCTAGCTGCAGAAAGCCATACTTTAGCAGCGGAACAGCATGCCAAGTGACCTAAATTGTATAATAAAGTAGCAGAAAATCATGTCAGAGCACCGAATAGACGGATGATGCGATAAAGCGGTAAGATTAGGCTGATTGGAGGAATAATGAGATGTATTTAAATTGGATTTTACAGCGAGCGTATTTAACACCTTTACGAAACGGTTTAACATATAATGGGCAGACTTGGACATTTCAAGAATTAAATGATTTATCGTTAAAACGTGCATGTCAACTTACAGCACTGGATATTAAGCAAGGAGACCGTATTGCTATAATGGGGCCGAGTAAGCCTTCCTTGGTCATTATGATGTACGCGTGTATGCATTTACAATGTGAAATGGTCATGCTAAATCGTAGGCTAACACAGGATGAAATTGCCTATCAGCTAGAGGATTCAAAAGCTATGGCAGTATTAATTGCAGATGAGGATGTTGAAAAATTACCATCACATACGTCTTATTATTTATTTTCTACTATAGAAAAAAGTACGGAAGCGGCTATTGATATTACGAAAGAATGGTCTTTAAACCAAACAACATCGATTATGTATACATCTGGTACGACTGGTTTTCCAAAGGGCGTTTGCCAAACTGTCGGAAATCACCAGGCAAGTGCAACGGCCTCCGTTTTAAATATAGGTTTGCATACGGAGGATACTTGGTTATGTGCTGTACCACTTTTTCATATTAGTGGCTTTTCTATTTTAGTGCGCTCACTATTGTACGGTAATAAAGTGCATTTATATGATCAATTTGATGCAGAAGCCATTTCCAAAAATATTATGGATGGCGAGGTTACACATATGTCGGTAGTCGCTGTCACATTGGAAAGGATTTTACATACCCTTGAAAAGAAAAACGCACAAGCCTCACCGAAATTTAAAATGATGCTAGCAGGTGGTGGACCAGTGCCAGAAGATTATTTAAAGAGAGCGCATGCATTAAATTTAGCTGTAGCTCAAACGTATGGTATGACTGAAACTTCGTCACAAACTGCAACATTAGCTAATGAGGATGCGATGCGAAAAACTGGTTCTGCGGGAAAACCGTTATTTTTCAATCAAATTCGCATTGCTGAGCCGAATGACAATGGTGAAGGAGAAATTTGCATACGTGGCCCACATGTTACACCGGGGTATATTGGTCGTTTTGCCGACAAAAATGCAACGATTGATGGATGGCTTCATACTGGGGATATTGGTTATATAGATGAAGATGGTTATTTATTTGTCATTGATCGTCGGGCTGATTTAATTATTTCAGGTGGCGAAAATATTTATCCTGCTGAAATCGAAAATGTACTACTTACACACCCTGCTGTTAAAGAAGCGGGAGTATGCGGCATTGATGATGATGCTTGGGGGCAAGTACCAATCGCCTTTGTTGTATTAAAAGAAGAAGTACAGGTAGAGCAAATACGAGCATTTTGTCAAAAGAAGCTTGCGAAATATAAAATACCAAAAGATATTATTGTTACGGACGAGCTCCCTCGAAACGGTGCCAATAAGCTACTTCGTAGAAAATTAATGCACGAATAACAAAAAGAAGCCTCCATTATAGGTGTTTGACATTAAGGATTTAATTTTTTAAGATAGATTTTCAAAATGGGGGTAAAGCAATGAAATTTAAAGGATCTATATATTTAAACAAATTGTTTGAACCAGAAGAAAATTCTCTGAGAGTACTTATCGATAGGTGTAATGTGAACAATACCAAGGAGTTCGTGAAAATTACAGATAAGGTTGAAATAGAAGCATCCTCAGAAGCTGATCATCGGACGCCCCCAGGAAGCTTTGCTCTGCGCGAAAGCGAAGCGTCAGCGACAAAGCGCCTAGCCGGAACGGAAATCAACCCCTCATGTTGCCCAAAAGCCATACTTCCATTTGTTTCATTTAAACAATAGTTTTTTCTATCACTATAAAGAAGCCTTCATTTATAAGAAGGCTTCTTTTATTCGTTTTAAGAATCATTTTTAGTAAACTTTTAGGATTAAATTAATCATTCATTAACATAATAAGAAATTACGGGCATAAACTAGTTATTAAAGGAGAAAGACTCATATGAGAAAATATATATATAATGTTGTCATTATATTATTTGTTCTACAAATGAGTCATGTGCAAGTATTCGCAAACTATGAACAAAAGAATATCGCAACGGCCAATACAATAGAAACACTACAACATCTTATTCAAAAACAAGTCATGCAATTATCTACTGAATTTGATATTCGTTATACTGGTAATACGTCGGAAATAAAAGATGAACTATCAGAGCTTGTAAAACATGCTATTCAGGATCCATATATTTACGCCAATATTTCTAGTTTTAAATGGAAATATGATGGCTATGCCAATAATATTGTCATTAGTTTTGTGTTTACCTATCATATTACACAGAAAGAGGAGGTATTCGTAGAACAGACTTTGACGAATATTATTACACCTATGCATGGGTTAAGTGAATTGCAGAAAATACAGGCTGCACATGATTTTATCGTTCTATCTGCTGAATATTCGAAGGACACGAAAGGAAGTCAATATTCTCCCTACACATTGCTTACGGAGAACAAGGGAGTTTGTCAGGCATATGCTCTAGTGCTTTATCGAATGCTAGAGAAGCTAGGCTTTGAGGTACAATATGTGCCAGGAAATGTAGGGGAACAATTACACGCCTGGGTCTTAGTGAAGCTTGATAATGAATGGTATCATATAGATGTTACATGGGATGATCCATTGCCTGATCGTAAAGGTGAGGTCCGTTATCATTATTTTTTAGTGTCTGATCGCCAATTAGCTCAGGATCACTCTTGGGACTATACGAGTTTCCCAGCCGCTACAAGTGAAGCTTATTTTGATTTACAAAAAACGGATAAGGTTGAAGTTCTTACGAAACCGATACTAGATAGTCATTTTGCCTTTGATAAAGGGCTATTCATTTTAAGTAAAAATAAACAAACAGTAAAACAATTAATAGAACAGTCTAGACTGCTTTTTAAAAGTAATAGCGATAATTTTGTTCAGGTGCATTTAAATGAATGGGAACCAATCATTTTAGAAAGTAATATAGCCCAAGTAAAGGGTAATCGAAAGATAACACAAAATGCTATCCATAAGAAAAAAGGGCTAATTAGTATTTATAGAGTGGAAAAAAGAATGCCACAAGAAAAGTACGTCATAATAAAGGAGGTGTCCCATACTTTGTTCGGGGCACCTCCTTACTCATTTATTTGTGTTTATTTAACTTCTTTCAGCGAGTGTCCAAACGATTACGGACGCAATTATGCCGAGGCCTATTTCATTGCAGTATTTAAAGTTTTAATATTTCTCTTCATAAGGGTGAAGTAAGTTTCATTATTCTTTACATCATCTGCTGTTAAAACACTTAAATTGTGTAAGACAAGAGATTCTGCTCCGACCTCTTTTTGGATAACTTCAGCTAATTTAGAAGAGACATTTTGCTCGAATAAAATGTAGTGAATATGCAATTTATTTGCTTTATCAACAATCGCCGTAAGTTCTTTTTGAGAAGGCTCGTTTTGTGAGTTTAAACCGGCTATTGGAACTTGCTTTAATCCGTATTGTCCTGCGATATAGCCAAATGCTGCATGAGATACGAAGAACGTTTTCTCTTGCGCTTTATCAGCCATAGCTTTAAATTCATTGTCTAAATCTTGTAGTTCTTTTACTAATGCCTCGTAGTTAGCTGTAAATGTAGCTTCTTGTTCTGGCATTTTTTCAACTAGAGTGTTTTTAATGGAAAGTGCTAAGTCTTGACTTATAGTTGGAGATAGCCAAACATGTGGATCTACATTACCATGATCATGGTCCTCATGTCCGTGTCCATCTTCATCTTCGTGATCATCATGTGAGTGACCTGTGCTCACAGCTAATTTTTCATCTGAAACCTGATCTGCAGTTGCTACCATTGTTACATCTTCATTAGCCAGAGTCTTTTTAGCATTTTCAACAAAGCCTTCTAGCCCTAAGCCTATATAGAAAAACATATCGGCATCTGCTAATTTCATCATATCTTTTTGTGTTGGCTCAAATGTGTGCTCATTGGCGCCAGCAGGATAAATTGAAGAAACCTCTACAAAATCGCCACCAATTCGTTGTGCAAAATAACTTAATGGATAGACAGTTGTGTAAATTGTTAATTTATCCTTTTTCTCAGACTGTTTGGATGTAGCTGATTTATTCCCACAGGCAGCAGTGAATAGGGCAAGAACTGTAATTAAAAATAACAAAAATACTTTTTTCATCTTATAGTATACCTCTTTCAAATAGTAATCATTACGATTTGTTTTTTGAACAATTTCTATAATAACGCACATTTGAAAAAAGCACAAGAAAAAATGACCCTCGAAAATTAATTCTTTTTCGAAGGCCATTTTTCAGGTACTGGATCAAAGCCACCTGGATGGAACGGATGGCATTTTGATATACGTTTAATTGTTAAATAGAATCCTTTAATGGCACCATGTTTTTGAAAAGCTTCAAGTCCATAGGAGGAGCATGTAGGATGGAAGCGACAGGATGGCGGTGTCATAGGTGATATAAATTTTCTGTAAAACTTAATGAGCCATATAAAGGGATATTTCATAGTTGTTTATCCTTTTGTTGAGCATTGATTTGCTTAGGCTTAGCATCGATAGTTTGTGTAAAGAAATTGCTTTTTTTCTTCAACAAGACAATAACAGAAACGCCAAACATAAGCATCATCATTGCGATCATAATGATTATTGGTAATGGTACTCCCATTGCGTTCACCCCAAATTCTATTGTTAATAATATTATAAAAGAATGTCTTAAAAAAATGTACAAAATGAACTAGTCATCATCTTGATGAAAGCTTTGCTGTGGTTTATCATCGACTGTATGTTTAAAAGCATACGCACGGTTGACACTTAAAATAGTCGCGACCGTTACTAATATTACGATGATTGCTGCTACAACGAAGAGTGTGATTAAACTCATGGCATTCACTCCGTTCCTTATTCATACTCTCTATTATAAATTAGATAATCTTACTTAGTTGTGAAGGAAGTTTGACATTCCAGCGAATAAAACAGTCATTTTACCACCATACTATAGTAAAAGGAGTGTTTTGTAGAGATGGATCGTCAACGTGTATATTTTTCACTTGCCAATAGAACGTATTATACAAATCCATATGCAGGACAGTGGAACTTTGAACTCAACATAGATCGCCAAGCATTAGATGTATTTGAAAAGATTTTTCAGCAAATGCAAATGTTAGAAATCGCGAATGCGTGGCGTGCGCAATTGCCATATATACAGTATCATCTTGATAGAGAAAATGATGAAATTGATTTGCGATTAAAAAAAATCTATGCACTTGTTCATGAGTATGGGGATGCGGATACGAAGGCATTTGTTGAACAACTTCCATATTTCAATAAACGTGTCTAAAGGTAGGGTCACTGAAAAACATCAGTGACTCTTTTTTATTGATGAAAGTTAATTTCTCTTGACGGATTAACCATTATCATAAGAGAAGAGCACATGTTTTTAGGCGTCAATTTGTGGCACTGTTATTGTTTGAGATCGAATGAACATAATAGTAGATGTCGTATTACTTCTTAATAGACGCCTATCGCACCGCTTAATGGAAGTTAATATTAGTGATTTTATCTGTTGATTGTACATACATGAATACTCTATAGTGAAATAAAAGGTCATCACGGTAACGCTGATTCGACTCAGTGTATGAAATATAGAATAAGGAGTTGAAGAGCATGTTTACATTTACAGATTTAAATGGTTTACAAGTGGATTTAAGTTTTAAAAGAGATGAATTGGACACTGAGCCTAAGCATGTACTTGTTTTATTAAAACATGAAAATAAGTGGTTATGTACGATTCATAAACGACGTGGTGTCGAGGTTCCAGGTGGAAAGCAAGAACCTGGGGAAACATTGGAGCAGGCAGCAATTAGGGAAGTATTCGAGGAGACTGGTGTTCATGTGAAAAATCTTAGATGGTTTGCAGAATACGCCGTTCATGATGACATCTTATTTTGTAAAACGGTCTTTACCGCGCAGTTTGCGGGGCAGGAGGACATTGAATTTGATTTAGAAACTTCAGGGATGACTTGGCTAACGGATGAAGAATTTGCTCATCATCCAAATTTAAGCTTTCATATGAAGGATGCAGGAATGCAGAAAATGCTGGAGGAGTTGAAGCATTATGATCAATGGTAAGATCGTTGGAAAACGTCCTTATCCTTCGCCTAATCCAGCTATTCGTTTAACGGAAATCACGTATATGTCACATGGCTTACGTGTGAAGGGATTACTAGCGGAACCTAAGGCAGAAGGTACATATGATGGCTTTTTATATTTACGGGGAGGCATGCAAAGCATTGGCATGGTTAGACCTTCGCGTGTCGCGCAATTTGCAGCTCAAGGCTTTATCGTTTTTGCTCCATATTACCGTGGCAATCGAGGTGGAGAAGGTCGAGATGAATTTGCAGGAGCTGATCGGTATGACGCTGTATACGCAGTAGACGTGCTAAAACAGTTTTGCAATGATAATATTCATGTTTTTGGTTTTTCACGTGGTGGCATTATGGCGCTTTGGACTGCTATTTTACGTAGAGATATTACATCTGTTGTGACATGGGCAGGAGTATCTGATGCAACAGCTACATATTGGGAGCGGACAGATATGCGCAGGATGATGAAGCGGGTTATTGGAGGGACGCCTAATCGTGTACCAGATGCTTATGACGCTCGAACACCACTTTTTGAGATAGAGCACATTACAGCTCCAGTACTTATTATTCATGGCTATCGTGATGAAAATGTAGATATTGAGCATGCGAGACAATTAGAATTTTATTTAAAGGATGCTAATAAAAGATATGAAACATGGTATGATCTTCGCTATGCTCATCAGTTTCCACCGGCCGAAAATCGAGCAACAGTACATGCACTGTGTGAATGGATGAAACGTCAATAGATGACGCTTTGAACCAACGTAGGATAAAATTAGAAAATCAACGCCTTTTTGATAACTCTTTTTTAAAATGGCGTTTTCTGTTTGAAAAAACTGCTCAGCAAGCCCGAAGAATTGCTCAGGTAGATTAAAAAACCGTACAGGTGCTTAATATCAGGCACCTGTACGGTAGAAAAAGATATTTACTCTGTATATTTTGCTAAGAAGTTATTAATAGTTTTCCAGTAAGAGTCTCCAGCAACGCTTTCTGCAAGGCTATGTCCGGCACCTTCAACTATAAATTTCTCCTTCGGTACATTGGCAGCCTCGTATACTTTATCTAGCATATCAGATGGAACAAATGTATCATTACTTCCATGAATGAATAGCATAGGTGTTTTCGATTTCGCTACTTGCTTGACGCTATCAGCTTCACCAAGCGTATAGTCAGCTTTTAACTTCGTTACAATTGAAGAAAACTGCATAATGGGGAATTCAGGTAACTTAAAGAGTTCTTGCAATTGATAGGAGAATTCATCCCAAACTGAGGAATAACCACAATCCTCAATGATAGCCTTAACATTGCCAGGTAGCTCCTCTCCTGAGGCCATCATCACTGTAGCACCTCCCATGGAAACACCATACAAAATAATTTCAGCGTTTTTATCAGAACTGATCACATTATTAATCCAAGAGACTACATCAAGTCGATCATGCCAACCCATACCGATATAGTCACCCTCACTTTTTCCATGAGCCCTTGCATCAGGTACGAGAACATTGTAGCCTGTATCGTAAAAATGCTTAGCATACTTTGTCATTTGTGAGCCATCAGATGAATATCCATGGAAAACAATTGCCCATTTATTTGTTTCGTTTGTATTTTTAAGTGTATAGGCATGTAATTTTAAATTATCGAAAGCCTGTATGTAAGAGTCCTTGTAATTCTCTTTAAACCACTTCTCGCTCTCTTCTTTTTCTTTAGCATCCTTAGGACTAACAGCAATAGAATTGTGCGGAGCATTAAACACATCTGATTTATCAGTATTAGGATTTAAGGCAAAATTATAAAAATAATTCCCTGCAAAAAATCCAGCCACAACAAACAATACTAATAGCAGACTGACAATGGTAATAATCACTTGATATTTTTTTTTCATATATATCCCCCTAAAACTACTATTATGTATTATACACAAAGTTACTAATATGAAAAGTAGAATTCTCAAAATAGGGAATAAAAAAAAGGGAACGACTGAAATCGTTCCCTTTGCTTAGTAAATTATTTTAATGGACCGCCAAGTTTAGTGATAGCTTCAGAAACATTTGAGAATTTCTTGAAGTTTTCGTTGAATAAACCAGCAAGTTCAGCAGCTTTTTTATCATAAGCAGCTTTGTCTGCCCATGCATCACGAGGATTAAGCACTTCTGTCGGTACACCTTCAATAGAAGTTGGAATGTTTAAACCGAATACTGAATCTTGAATTGTTTCAACATCAGTTAATTTGCCATCAATTGCAGCACGTACCATTGCACGAGTGTAAGAAAGCTTCATTCGGCTACCAGTACCGTATTCGCCACCAGTCCAACCAGTGTTCACTAAGAATACTTGTGCACCGTGCTCGTCAATTTTTTGACCTAACATTTCAGCATAAACTGTTGCTGGAAGTGGAAGGAATGGAGAACCGAAGCAAGTTGAGAATACTGGTTCTGGCTCTGTTACACCACGTTCTGTACCAGCAAGTTTAGATGTGAAACCGCTTAGGAAGTGGTACATTGCTTGCTCTTTTGTTAATTTACTGATTGGAGGTAATACACCAAACGCATCAGCTGTTAAGAAGATAATTGTTTTTGGGTGACCTGCAACAGATGGATCAACAATATTTTCGATGTATTGAATTGGATAAGCTACACGCGTATTTTCTGTTAATGAACCATCATCATAGTCACAAACTCGAGTTTCTGGATCAACAGCTACGTTTTCTAGAACAGAACCGAAGCGGATTGCGTTGTAGATTTCTGGTTCTTTTTCAGCAGAAAGGTTAATTGTTTTTGCATAGCAACCGCCCTCAATGTTGAATACACCGTTATCAGACCAACCGTGTTCATCGTCACCGATAAGCTTACGGTCAGGATCAGCTGATAAAGTTGTTTTACCAGTACCAGATAAACCGAAGAATAATGCAACATCTCCAGCTTCACCAACGTTTGCTGAGCAGTGCATTGAAAGGATGCCTTGTTGTGGTAACAAGTAGTTCATAATACCGAAAATAGATTTTTTGATTTCACCAGCGTATTCAGTACCACCGATTAGGATAATTTTCTTTTCTAGTGATACAATGATGAATGTTTCAGAAGCAGTACCATCAATAGCAGGATCTGCTTTAAAGTTAGGAGCTGAGATAACTGTGAAGTCAGCAACATGAGAAGCCAATTCTTCTTCAGTTGGACGGATAAATAATTGATGAGCGAAAAGATTGTGCCAAGCATATTCATTGATTACTTGGATGCTTAATTGCGAATCTTTGTCAGCACCAGCAAAGCCTTTGAATACGAATAATTCTTCACGTTCTTTTAAATATTTTACTACTTTTACATATAAGTTATCGAACACTTCAGAAGAAATTGGTCGGTTAACTTTTCCCCAGTCAATTTTATCCTTTGTGCTCTCTTCTTCTACCGTATATTTATCTTTAGGTGAACGACCAGTGTATTTGCCAGTTTCTGCACGAACTGCGCCATCTACTGTTAACATAGCTTCACCACGAGATGTAGCTTTTTCAGCTAATTGTGGTACTGAAAGTTGAACATTAATGTTACCGCCGTTTAATAATTCCTTCAGTTCGTTTGCAATTTCTACTGAATTCATCGATTAAATACCATCCTTTTTTATAGTATTCCCTTGAGTCTGAGGGAGATTTTCTTAATTTCAAAAATAGTATAACACAATTGCTTAAATAATCTATACTAATTCAGAAATTATTTTTCAGATTTTATTACTTTTCAAGAAAACGACAAAAAGTAAATTGATTCGTTTTTATAATGCTTTTTACCCTATTTATAAGTGATCACACATTCACTTTCGACACAGCAAAATTGTGTTTGGAAGCTTTTGGCTAACATGGGGTTCGCACAGGATGTGAAGTTTTAGCTTGTTTTTTATAGTTGGAGCTTGTCTTCGACTAAAAAGGGGCTATAATCATATTCATCCACCACATGTTTTGTAGCTAACGCTTTGCTTTTGCTGCAAAATGTACTGTAAAGGGTTACACATATGTTAACACATGATGTGAGGTGGAGAGTAGGGATTATTTTGTTTTAATTTACAGCATAACCCAAATTCCTTTCTGTATAAATCCCATACTTTCTTTGAATACAACCAATTATGCCACAGCATGCTTTCGCCAGAGAAGACACTCGCTGAAAGAAGATAAAAATATTTGACAATGTTCGACCATTTACGTATTATGAGATATTGAACGGATACTCTTATCCCGAGCTGGTGGAGGGTCAGGCCCTGTGAAACCCGGCAACCTGCATGAACTATTTCACGACATGCGCTGGTGCCAATCTGATGCAAGGGGAAACTCCCTTGAACGATAAGAGTGAAAGGTTACGAAGTCATTATTCCTTTCCTCATGTTAAGTAAGCGTGAGAAAAGGATTTTTTTATTGTTAAAAACGAATTAAAGGAAAGTATACAGTCCTTTCCTTATTATAATGACGGATCTTTCGAAAATCCTCGTGTTAAAAGCATCAGCTGTTTATTTGTGCGAAAGCGTAGTGACAGCAACAAATGTTTACTGTGCGAAAGTGCAACGACAGCAACAACGGCTTGAGAGTTCAATCCTTAGGGGCGAACTTGACATGGGTAATGAGTACCGTATTAATTCGCAAATATTATTTGTAAAAGTAATAGGAGGAAAATCAAATGACAAACCGTCGACTGTTTACATCAGAGAGTGTAACAGAAGGACATCCAGACAAAATTTGTGACCAAATCTCGGATGCCATTTTAGATGCTATTTTAGCAGAAGATCCAAACGCGCGTGTAGCGTGTGAAACAACAGTAACAACAGGCTTAGCGTTAGTAGCAGGAGAAATTACTACTTCTACTTATGTAGATATTAAAGGTATCGTTCGTGATACTGTAGCAGAAATCGGTTATACACGTGGGAAATACGGCTTTGATGCTGAAAACCTAGCAGTACTTGTTGCGATTGGCGAGCAATCACCTGATATTGCCCAAGGTGTTGACCAAGCATTAGAGGCGCGTGAAGGCTCTATGACAGACGCTGACATTGAAGCAATTGGTGCAGGTGACCAAGGTTTAATGTTCGGTTATGCATGTAACGAAACGCCAGAGCTTATGCCATTACCAATTAGTTTAGCGCATAAATTAGCTCGTCGTTTAACGGAAGTACGTAAATCTGGTGAATTAGCATATTTACGCCCAGATGGAAAAACGCAAGTAACGGTTGAATATGATGAAAACAATGTACCAGTACGCGTTGATACGATTGTCATTTCAACACAGCATGATGAAGAAGCTACACTTGAGCAAATTCAAGCAGACTTAAAAGAATTCGTTATTACTCCAGTTGTTCCAAGTGAATTACTAGATGCCGATACTAAATATTTCATCAACCCAACTGGCCGATTCGTAATTGGTGGTCCTAAAGGGGATGCTGGTTTAACTGGACGTAAAATCATCGTTGATACATACGGTGGCTATGCACGTCATGGTGGAGGTGCTTTCTCAGGTAAGGATGCAACTAAGGTAGACCGTTCAGCGGCATATGCAGCACGCTATGTGGCGAAAAATATCGTAGCTGCTGGTTTAGCTGATCGAGCTGAAGTACAACTAGCTTATGCGATTGGTGTTGCTCAACCTGTATCTATTGCTGTTGATACATTTGGAACAGGAAAAGTTACGGAAAGTGAAATTGTAAAATGGGTACGCGAGCTATTTGATCTACGCCCAGCGGGGATTATTAAAATGCTTAACCTTCGTCGTCCTATTTATAAGCAAACTGCCGCATATGGTCACTTCGGTCGTACAGATTTAAATGTACCTTGGGAACAAACAGACAAAGCTGACGCATTAAAAGAAAAAGCAGGTTTATAAACTATTCAGCTAAAGCAATGAAGTGTCTGGAAAAATATTTTAAAATACTATTACAGAAAGGGGCTCAATATTCTTATAGCCCCTTTCACTGTTTTTAACGAAAAAAATAAGCTCCTAATCATAATCATGGGGGGCTCGGTTACCCAAGAAAACGTGGAGCTGCTTTGATTTAGTTAAATTAATTTTTTAGTTGAAGAGATTTATAGTATTGACCCTTTTCTACATATTCACGTATGATGCGTTCCATATCTTCTTTATCTTCATCATTTAATTCTCTTACAACTTTTGCAGGACGGCCTAGTGCTAAGCTATTTGGAGGAATTACTTTGCCTGGAGGAACTAGACTACCCGCCCCAATGAATGCACCCTCTCCAATCTCCGCTCCGTCTAATACTATAGAGCCCATACCTATTAAGGCTTTTTTTCGAATCGTACAGCTATGTAAAGTTACTTGATGTCCTACTGTTACTTCATCTTCAATAATTAGTGGATATTTAGGGCTTTGATGTAAGCAACAGAGGTCTTGAATACTAACTCTTTTTCCTATAATTGTTGGTGATACATCTCCTCGAATAACTGTGTTAAACCAAATTGTTGTTTCAGCACCTATTGTAACGTCGCCAGTAACTGTTGCATAATCAGCAATGAAAACAGAAGGATCGATATTGGGTTTTTTACCTTTAAATGGATAGATCATGAGTATCGCCTCTTTTCTTTCTATGATGTAATATTATCGTATCAAATACGCAACATGATGGAAATATAAAATTAAAATGATCTAGATATTCCGATATAATCATTGTGTAATTATTTTTTTAGGAGGACTATGTGAAATGTGGAAATGGGAAGCTGATGGACAAGCAAAGGCTGTGGTTGCTATTCTTCATGGTGCATATGAAAATCACCGTTGGTATGCATGGCTTATAGAAAAACTTAGATTGGAAGGCTTCCACATAGTCATGGGGGATTTACCTAATCATGGAGTAAATGTAGGATATTCAAAAATTCACGATGAAGATTTTAAAGAATACAACAAATATACAAGGAATTTAATCGAGAATGCATTTTCGTATAATTTACCTGTCATTTTAATAGGACATGGGCTTGGCGCGACTCTATTACTACATACCATGCAAAAACGAAAATATGAATGTGCAGGAATTATTTTAACTTCACCATGGCTTCATTTAAAGCTATTGCCAGGTAAACTCTCAAATGCTTTAACTAGTTTAAGTGCCTTGACTGCCAATGTGAAACTGACCCATGAAATTACATTAGAATCATTAACGCGCAGTATAGAAGGTAGAGATGAGATGAAGGATGAAGTTCCTTTTTCATCCGTTGTTTCAGTGAAATGGTATCGCGAGCTACAACAAATGATGCGCAATTTAGTGTTATTGCCTAAGGCTGAATTCCCAAATAGGCCTATGTTAGTTATGACAGCTGAAAAAGATAACATTACTGAAACTAAACAAACAAGGAATTGGCTTTATCAGATGGAATTTACAGAGTTTCAATTCAAAGAATGGGCAAACTGTTATCATAATCTATTTCATGAAGTAGAGCGTGACGAGATTTTTGTTTATATACGTGATTTTATTAATAATGCTCTTCGAAGAATTGGCTATATAATTGAATAGTGAATTTCCTCTCCAATTAACTAGAAAAATTACTAACTTTTTGTTACTTAAATATAATGTTGTAATTTTCTGAAAAGTGTAATACTATAATGACTTAAAGTGATGCTTTTCAAATTGGAGGGGTAAAATGGAAACAATTGTTGGGAAAATTAATGAGATTTTGTGGGGACCATGGTTTATTTATGGCATTTTGTTAATTGGGCTCTTCTTTTCAATCATTACACGGTTCCTACAAGTAAGACACATTAAAGATATGTTTGTTTTAATGTTTAAAGGCGAAAAATCGGAGAAGGGGATTTCCTCTTTCCAAGCGATGTCTATTGCATTATCTGGTCGAGTAGGTACAGGTAATATTGCCGGTACTGCTACAGCAATCGGGATGGGGGGACCTGGTGCTGTTTTTTGGATGTGGGCAATCGCCTTTATCGGTGCGGCAACTGCTTACGTGGAGTCGACGTTGGCTCAAATTTATAAAGAAGAGAAAGACACAGAATATCGTGGCGGGCCAGCTTTTTACATAGAAAAAGGAATGGGGCAAAAGTGGTTTGCAGTTATTTTCGCTGTTGCCGCATTAGTTGCCATGTTAATTTTGATGCCAGGTGTTCAATCGAATGCAATTGCGACAGCAGTTGAAAACGCTTTCGATGTTAAGACTTGGATAACAGGACTTATTATTGTCGTACTATTAGGTACTATTATTATCGGTGGTATAAAATGGATTGCCAATGCTGCACAAGTCATTGTACCGTTTATGGCATTAGCATATATTCTGATGGCCATCATTATTATTGTAATGAATATTAAAGAAGTACCAGCTGTATTTTCATTAATTTTTTCTAGCGCATTTGGAGCGCAAGAAATCTTTGGTGGTATTATTGGCTCCGCTATTGCATGGGGGGTTAAACGAGGTATTTATTCAAATGAAGCAGGTCAGGGGACAGGTGCGCATCCGGCAGCGGCAGCAGAAGTATCACACCCTGCTAAACAAGGTATCGTTCAAGCAGCTTCAGTGTATATTGATACGCTATTAATCTGTTCAGCTACAGCATTTATGATTTTATTTACTGGTATGTATAATGTACACGATGAAAAAGCGGGTACTGATTCATTTGTTTATGTTGGCGATTTCAACAAAGGCGGATTAACTGGAGAAGAACAAATCACATTTGCGAAAAGTATTAAAGAAGGCGCAGCATTCACACAATATGCAGTTGACTCTTCACTACCAGGTTTTGGTGGACCATTCGTAGCGATTGCCTTATTCTTCTTTGCTTTTACGACAATTATGGCATACTACTACATTGCAGAAACGAATGTGGCTTATTTATTCTCAGGAGGTACAGAAAAAGTCGTCATATGGCTAGCTAAATTCGCAATTTTAATTTCTTCATTTTACGGTACAATCCGTACATCCGATCTTGCTTGGGCAATGGGGGATGTTGGGCTAGGTCTAATGGTTTGGATTAACGTTTTAGCGATATTAATTATTATGAAGCCTGCTATAGTCGCTTTAAAGGACTATGAGAAACAGAAAAAAGAAGGAAAAGATCCTGTTTTTGATCCTCGTAAACTAGGAATTAAAGGAGCAGATTTCTGGGTAGACTATAATGAAAAACGTAAAAATAAATAGATAAAAAAGAGAAAGCTATCTAATAGATTTTAATATTCTATTAGATAGCTTTTTTGATTTTATAAAAAGAAAATAAATTTTCTGTTGACTGCAATAGAAAAAGAAGGTATATTTTGTTTTAAGGAAATTATCTTTCCTTTGAGAAACATTTTGGGAGGAGGTGAAAAAATGACTGTGTTCCATTTACCGAAACTATCATATGATTATGATCAGTTGGAGCCTTATATTGATGCTAGAACGTTAGAAATTCATCATTCTAAGCATCATGCTACGTATGTAAATAATTTAAATGCGGTCTTAGAAGGTCATAAGGATTTACTAAATATGTCATTAGAAGATTTATTACGCAATCTTGATGTACTTCCAGCTGACATTCAAACAGCTGTACAAAATAATGGTGGAGGTCACTATTGCCACAGTTTGTTTTGGGAATTGATGAGTCCCTGTGGTGGTGGCAAAGCGAATGCAGATATGGGAAAGGCGATTGATTATTATTTTAAAACGTTTGATAATTTTCAGGATCAGCTTTCTAAAGCAGCAATTACCCGCTTTGGAAGTGGGTATGGCTGGCTAGTGCTTGATGGCGAACAATTAACCATTATGAGTACAGCTAACCAAGACACACCTTTAAAAGAAGGGAAAATTCCTCTACTCGTTATTGATGTATGGGAACATGCATATTATTTGAAATATCAAAATCGCCGACCTGAATTTGTTACGAATTGGTGGAATACTGTCGATTGGGATAAAGTCAATCAACGATATGTGGATGCAATGAAACAACAAACACTTTTAAAATCTAACTAAGCTAAGTTAATTAAGGTAATTTGACATGAAAGTAATAATTAAGTACTCCTCCCTATCCCCCGCGCCATCGGGGGATATTTTCTTTTCAAAATTAAAAGGCAGATTCCAATGTTCTATCGGAATCACGCCTTATATCGAAAGGTTTAATTAACTTAACGAGTAATCTTTCATTTTCTCCAAAGCTATCACAAAGGGTGGATCATTTTGTTGATTTAGAAACTCGTATTTTAATACATGTACATATTTTTGGGGAAGTTGACTGACATATTCTATCACTGCATCCCGTTCTTCCTTACCACCCGGATGACCGTGATAAATGACAAGGACAATAAGACCACCGATTTTGAGTAGCTTTAGCAAATCTTCAATCGCTTGTATCGTTGTATTTGGCTGTGTAACGATGTCGTGATTACTACCAGGCAAATACCCAAGATTGAAAATTGCAGCAGCTACCGGCTTGTGTACATAGTTGGCTACTTCTTCATGCCCTCTATGCAAAACAAGTGCACGGTGCTCTAAGCCATGATCTAAAAGGCGGTGGAGAGTTGCATCAACAGCGCTCTTTTGAACATCAAATGCGTACACTTGACCTTCATCGCCGACAAGCTGTGCTAAAAACAATGCGTCGTGGCCGTTACCCGCTGTGGCATCCACTGCAGTGTCTCCCTCTTCAACTGTATCTGTTAGTAGCTGTTGTGCATATTGTAAAACACGTTGTAGCTTCATTTGGCAGCCTCAGCTCGATAAAATTTCCCTTGCCAGCTTCCACGTCGTTCAAGTTCTGCATCAATGCCATTTAATACTTCCCATTTATTAACACTCCACATTGGGCCAATCATTAAATCAATTGGTCCATCGCCTGTGATACGGTGAATAACCATATCCGGTGGTAGAATTTCAAGTTGATCTGCTACAAGCTTTGTATAAACGTCTTGATCTAAAAATTCTAACATGCCCTTTTCATATTGCTTAACCATTGGCGTACCTTTTAAAAGGTGTAGTAAATGAATTTTAATGCCTTGTACATCAAGTTTTGCGACTTCACGAGCAGTTTCCATCATCATGTCATAGTCTTCAAGAGGAAGACCATTAATAATGTGCGAGCATACGCGAATACCATGCTTTCGTAGCTTGTTAACACCTTCCACATATGTTGCATAATCGTGGGCGCGGTTGATAAGATTTGCTGTTTTTTCATGCACAGTCTGAAGTCCGAGCTCAATCCATAAATAGGTACGCTCGTTTAATTCAGCTAAATATTCAACTACATCATCTGGCAGACAATCTGGGCGCGTTGCGATGGATAATCCAACAACTCCCTCTTGAGCCAACGCAGCTTCAAATTTTTCCTTTAATACAGGAAGTGGTGCATGTGTATTTGTATATGCCTGGAAGTAGGCCATATATTTGCCATCCTTCCATTTTTGATGCATTTTGTTACTGATTTCAGCAAATTGTACCTCGATAGTATCAACTTTATTGCCTGCAAAATCACCTGAACCTGCTGCACTACAAAACGTACAACCTCCGAAGGCAACAGTACCATCACGATTTGGGCAGTCAAAGCCTGCGTCTAGTGCTACTTTAAAAACTTTATGACCAAATTGCTCACGTAAATAGCGATTCCATGTATAATATCTTTTCCCATCTGAAGGAAAAGGAAAGTTTGTCTCTGTCATTTATTTCACTCCTCTAACGTTATATTTTATCACGTGCTGGTGCTTCCGTCATGATTTATGTGAATGACTGGAGCAAATCATGAGGAGTACCGAACGAAACCTATCACTATTCTAAAGCCTAAGTAAAAAGAGTAAATTTATTTTTCTTGTGCTTTTGTATTTTTCAACATAAACTAACTATTTAGAGTAGCGAAACAATGGAGGTCGTTCTATGCCAAAAAGTGTTTGGTTTTTAATTATCGGAATGTTTGTGAACACAACAGGCAACTCGTTTTTATGGCCTTTAAACGCCATTTATATGCACGATTATTTAGGGAAATCACTTGCGATGGCAGGCTTTGTGTTGATGTTGAATTCTGCTGCCGGCGTATTAGGAAATCTCTTAGGTGGTTATTTATTTGATAGAATAGGTGGCTATAAATCAACAATGTTGGGCATTCTTTTGACAATTTCCTCATTAGTTGCTTTAACGATTTGGCACGACTGGCCACATTATGTGTGGATTTTAACGATACTTGGCTTTAGTGGGGGTATTGTCTTCCCAGGAATGTTTGCTTTAGCTGGAACTGCGTGGCCTGAGGGCGGACGAAAGGCTTTTAACGCAATTTATTTAGCTCAAAATGTAGGAGTGGCGATTGGTCCTGCACTTGCTGGCGTTGTTGCTGATTACAAATTTGACTACGTCTTCATTGTCAACTTAGCTATGTATATATTGTTCTTTTTTATAGCGTTTTTTACTTTTAAACGATTAGAAGAGGGAAGCATTGCACCGAAGAATGTTGTGAGTGAAAGTAAGCGAATTATTAATAAAGCACCGTTTTATGCATTATTAATTATTAGTTCATCCTCTGTGTTATGCTGGCTAGCTTATTCACAATGGAGTGCGACTATTTCTTCCTATACGCAAGATCTAGGATTAGGGTTGAAACAGTACAGCTTACTTTGGACAATTAATGGCCTACTTATCGTTTTAGGGCAACCGCTAATTGCGCCGCTAGTGAAACGTTGGGAAAACAAATTGAAGCGTCAATTAGTTTTTGGCGTTATCCTGATCGCAATATCCTTTGGCATCATTGCATTTGCGAGTGATTTTAAAATGTTTGGAGCAGCAATGGTTGTGCTAACTTTTGGTGAAATGTTTTATACGCCTGCTTTACCTACCATCGCCAATCAGCTTGCACCAAAAGGGCGTCAGGGTTTTTATCAAGGGATTATTAATAGTGCGGCAACTACAGGTCGTATGATTGGCCCTCTATTTGGTGGTATTATGGTTGATCAGTTTGGCATGATTGCTCTCGTATTAATCCTAGTAATTATTGTATTGTTTGCGATTATTCCATGCCTTATCTATGATTATCCTTTACGAAACAAGAAAACAGTGACAGATTAATAGTTAAATTTAACAAAAATATTTTCAAAACGAGCAAAAAATGTGTGGGAAACACGTTTTTTGCTCGTTTTTTAATAGTTGATATTGAAAGTCAACAAATTGTGGCGTACAATCAATCATACATATTCAAATATTTGAATATATGAAAATGAAGTTCCTTGGAGGGGTTTATGTGGAAGAGAGCTTGCAGCAATTTAAGGCAGATTTTTTTAAAGCTTTAGCACATCCATTACGAATCAGAATTCTAGAATTACTAGTAGATGGTAAAAAAAATGTCAATGAAATTCAAAGCTGCTTAGAAAAAGAGGGCTCAGCTGTTTCTCAGCAATTAAGTGTATTACGAGCCAAAAATATTGTGCATGGGACGAAAGAGGGGAAAAGAGTTTACTATTCTTTAAGCGATCCGATGATTGGGGAATTACTTGGTGTTGCAAAGGATATTTTCAACAATCATTTGATAAATACAATTTCAAGATTAGAAGAAATGACTATTAACGAAAATAATGAAGAGGATATGTAAATTTTGTAGACTGTGTTCTTATGAAACATTTACCTTGCTTATTATTTTGAAGGGAAGATTTATAGATGAAGTCACTGTTTACAGGACGATATGAAGGATATTCAGTTCATCATTTGAAAAAAGATTTAATATCAGGGGTCATTGTCGGGATTGTGGCAATACCGCTGGCAATGTCCTTTGCTATTGCGTCAGGTGTTAAGCCTGAGTATGGAATATATACAGCTTTTATTGCTGGAATACTTATTTCTCTTTTGGGTGGTTCGAAATATCAAATCGGGGGACCTACAGGTGCGTTTGTGCCAATTCTGCTAGGGGTAGTCATTTCGTATGGTTATGAAAACTTACTAATCGCTGGATTAATGGCCGGAATTATTTTGTGCTTAATGGGGATATTTAAACTTGGCTCATTAATAAAATTTATCCCGCGTCCCGTGACAATAGGATTTACAGCAGGAATTGCAGTTATTATTTTTACAGGCCAAATCGCTAATTTCTTAGGTTTGACTAATATTAAAAGACATGAGTATTTTATTGACAATGTAAAAGAAATTGTTATGCATATTGGCACAACAAACTTTTATAGTGTTTTAACGGCAATCATTAGTCTCATCATTATTTTAATAACACCTAAAGTTTTACCCAAAGTTCCAGGGGCGTTAGCAGGCATTGTTGTTTCTACATTAGTTGCAACGTTCTTTTTTTCTGAACAAGTTGCCACAATCGCAACAGCCTATGGTCAAATTCCAAATACAATACCGAATTTTGCAATTCCAGATATCACATTAGAGCGAATTCAGCTACTTATTGGACCAGCCTTTGTGATCGCCATGTTAGGTGGCATTGAATCACTTCTATCGGCAGTAGTAGCAGATGGTATGACAAATACAAAACATAATAGTAATCGAGAACTTGTTGGTCAAGGAATTGCTAATATCGTCACTCCTTTCTTTGGAGGAATCCCTGCGACAGGGGCTATTGCTCGAACTGCAACAAATATTAAAACAGGTGCCGTATCACCAATATCAGGGGTTATTCACGGTGTATTTGTCTTAGTCACTTTATTAATACTAGCGCCCTTTGCTTCACATATTCCTTTAGCAAGTATGGCTCCAGTTTTAATGGTGGTGGCTTGGAATATGAGTGAGCAAAAGCATTTTGCGCATATTGTTAAATTAAAATCTGGCGATTCCCTCGTTTTAATGATTACGTTTTTACTGACTGTTTTTACAAGCTTAACATTAGCTGTAGAGGTTGGACTTGTGTTAGCGGTCGTATTATTTGCGAAGCGTATGAGCGAAAAGCTTGTAGTAACAAAAGTGTTACCGGATCATTCGAAAGAAAGTGGGAAGGTACAATCACATGTTGTTCATCAGAAACGTGACTGTCCACAAATTAGTATTTATACAATTGAAGGTCCTCTTTTCTTTGGTGCAGCTCAAACTTTTGAGGAGGCAATTGTAAGTTCCATTCAACAACAACAAAAAGTTTTGATATTACGTATGAGTAAAGTGCCCTTTTTGGATACGACAGGTGAGACATATTTTGGTAATGTCATCCGGAATTTTAAAGCTCAGGGTGGCACTATTTTAGTTACAGGTGTGCAAGATGAAGTGAAATTAGCACTACAAAAAAATGGTTTATATGCTGAAATTGGTGAAGATAATTTCTATCAGCGTACAGGAGAAGCGATTAATAAGGCTTTAAGTTATTTAGATACAAATAAATGTATTGGATGTAAGCATTTTGCTTTTCGTGAATGTCAGAAATTATCCCGTGTTAACGGGCAGTAATTTATTCTCACCGAAAGCGAAGCAACAGGTACAAGTCTCCCACCTAACTTCTACGAAAACGTAGAAGTTAGGTGGGAATAACTGTTTAAGAGGTTATGATGATCATCTCTACAACATAAAAAAGCCTAGTGTCTTTAGACAAATCGTTCATTTTGTCCTTCTGAGATAAAGCGCTTTCATTTTGCTATAATTAATAAGAATATGCTTTCAAATAATAGAAATCATATCATAGCAGAAATCTCCTATGAATAATTATAGAAGTATGGATAGGAATAGGCTGCGAAGAATGTAACCAAACTTACAGGGGAGGAATAAAAATGAAAAAAATTATGAATCAACCTGAAACACTCGTTATGGAAATGTGCAATGGGATGGTAATGGCTCATCCGGAACTTGAGTTGTTAAAAAAATATAAAATAATTAAGAAAAAAGAAATGAATGAAAATAAGGTAACTTTAATTAGTGGTGGCGGTAGTGGACATGAACCGGCACATGCGGGATTGGTAGGGAAAGGAATGCTTGATGCTGCAGTATGCGGTGACGTATTTGCTTCTCCTTCGCAAATACAGGTTTATCAAGCCATTAAAGCGACAGCCAGCAAAAAAGGTACACTGCTTATTATTAAAAATTACAGCGGAGATATTATGAACTTTAAAAATGGTGCCTACTTAGCTACTGAGGATGGTATTCGAGTAGAGTACGTTCGCGTAAATGATGATATTGCAGTAGAGGATAGTCTTTATACAGTAGGAAGACGCGGCGTTGCGGGGGTTGTGTTAGTGCATAAAATCGCTGGTGCGGCAGCAGAAGAAGGTATGAATTTGATGCAGGTGAAAGCTGTTGCGGAAAAAGCGGCGGCAAATGTTCGAACAATTGGTCTAGCACTAACTTCCTGTACGGTTCCGGCTAGTGGATCACCGACTTTTAAATTAGGTGAAGATGAGATGGAATATGGCGTCGGTATTCATGGAGAGCCCGGGAGAAAACGTGAAAAAGTTATGGCAGCAGATGAATTAGCTATTCGTATGACAAATGACCTTGTGAAAGATTTAGGATTAGATAAAGGTGTTGAAATTGCTGTTTTAGTAAATGGCTTTGGCGGTACACCGCTTCAAGAACTTTATCTGTATAACAATGCCGTTACTAGAGAGTTAAGTAAAAGAAATATACGAATTAATAGAACGTTTGTCGGCAATTACATGACTAGTATTGATATGGCCGGGATTTCTCTAACAGTAATGAAACTAGATAATGAGCTGAAAACATTACTATCGAAAGAATGTAATACACCTGCATTTAAGGTAGAGGGACCAGTTGATAGTGTAGAATATGTAGATATTAATGACAATATAGAAGAGAAACGAGTTTTCTTTGAGACGGAAACAGTGGAAGAGCACGCTATTATCAAGAGTGAGGTCATCACATTAAATAATATGATTTATCTCGTAGATAAAATGAGCGAAATTATTATCAAGAACGAAGTACCTTTCTGCGAATTAGATACACATGCAGGTGATGGCGATTTCGGAATGAGCGTCGCTAAAGGATTTAAGCAATTAAAACGAGAATGGGGCTCGATTCTAGGTCAGGAACATTTAAATATTGGGACTTTCCTTGATGCGTGTTCTATGGTGATTATGGAGCATTGTGGAGGCGCTTCTGGACCCATTTGGGGAGGGGCTTTCCGAGCTGCGGGTAAAACTGTAGAAGGAAAAATTGAATTAACGGTCGGAGAGTTTGCTGAAATGTTACAAGCTGCGCTTAAAGGCATACAGTCTATCGGTGAGCGCTCTTTCGGAAGAGGGGCAGAGGTAGGCGATAAAACGCTTGTAGATGCACTAGTACCTTGTGTAAATGTTTGGACAGAAAGCGCTTTTGCTTGTGCGGATTTTAAAACTGCCTTTGACAAAGGGGCAGAGGCTGCTGTTAAAGGAGCGGAATATACAAAAGAAATCGTTGCTCGAATGGGTCGCGCTGGTACAGTTGGTGAAAGAAGCCTAGGCTATCCGGATGCTGGTGCTTATGCGCTAGGAGTTATTTTTACGGAACTTTCTCGTAGTTTAAAATAGCTGCAGTTTCACAAATAGGCATTGAATTGTTCAAAAATGGGTAGTATGTAAACAAAGTCTTGTGCTTTTCAGTACTTTCCATTAGAATAAATGCAATACTTGTAAAGACAGTGATTTAGGAATAGTAAATTTGTGGTTCTTTTTAGAGAGCTAGCGGTTGGTGGGAGCTAGTAGGAAAGCAAATTGAACTCGCCTTCTGAGTCTGCCCGCGTGAAATAGCGCGTGCCGTGCCTTTCCGCGTTAAGGAAGCAAGAGCCGAGTGTAATCACTAATGTGGGTGGTACCGCGGGAGATACGAATTCTCTCGTCCCTTTCTGACAAAGAGAGGGACGAGTTTTTTTATTTTTTAAATATTTTGTCAATTCTTTAAGTGAAAAGTATGACGCATTCAAAGGAGGAAAAATAATGAGTTTTAATCATCAACAAATTGAAAAAAAGTGGCAGCAATATTGGGCTGATAACAAAACTTTCAAAACTGAAAATGAAACAGAAAAACCAAAATTTTATGCATTAGATATGTTCCCGTACCCATCTGGTGCAGGTCTTCATGTAGGACATCCAGAGGGTTACACGGCGACAGACATCCTTTCACGCTTCAAGCGTATGCAAGGCTATAACGTCCTACATCCTATGGGGTGGGATGCATTCGGTTTACCAGCAGAACAATATGCACTGGATACAGGAAATGACCCAGCTGAATTTACAGCGAAAAATATTGCGACATTCAAGCGTCAAATCCAAGAGCTAGGCTTTAGTTATGATTGGGATCGTGAAATTAACACAACAGATCCAGAATATTATAAATGGACACAATGGATCTTTATTCAACTTTATAACAAAGGTTTAGCCTATGTAGATGAAGTAGCTGTAAACTGGTGTCCTGCACTAGGAACAGTACTTGCAAACGAAGAAGTTATTGATGGAAAGTCAGAGCGTGGTGGTCACCCTGTAGAACGTCGTCCGATGAAACAATGGATGCTTAAAATTACTGCGTTTGCTGATCGTTTAATCGACGACTTAGAGGAAGTTGATTGGCCAGAGTCTATTAAGGATATGCAGCGTAACTGGATTGGTCGTTCAGAAGGTGCAGAAGTAACATTTAGTATAGATGGTACAGATGAAAACTTCACAGTATTTACAACTCGTCCTGATACTTTATTTGGTGCTACATACTGTGTTCTTGCACCTGAGCATCAATTCGTGGGGCAAATTACAACTGCTGAACAACGCCAAGCTGTTGAAGCTTATTTAGATAAGGCAAAAATGAAATCTGATTTAGAGCGTACAGATTTAGCGAAAGAAAAAACAGGCGTATTTACAGGTGCCTATGCAGTGAATCCAATTAACGGTAAAAAAATGCCGATTTGGATTGCAGACTACGTATTAATTTCATATGGTACAGGTGCAATCATGGCGGTTCCAGCACATGATGAGCGCGACTATGAATTTGCAACAGAATTTGGTTTAGAGATTACTCCTGTACTTGAAGGTGGAGACATTAGCAAAGAGGCATTCACAGGAGATGGTAAGCACATTAACTCTGAATTCCTTGATGGCTTAAACAAAGAGGACGGTATTGCTAAAGCAATTGAATGGCTAGAGGAAAAAGGCGTAGGGGAGAAGAAAATCTCTTACCGTCTTCGCGACTGGTTATTCTCTCGTCAACGTTACTGGGGTGAGCCAATCCCTATGATTCATTGGGAAGATGGTACAACGACACCAGTACCGGAATCAGAATTACCATTAATGTTACCAAAAACAGATAATATTCGTCCTTCGGGTACTGGTGAGTCTCCATTAGCGAATATTTCTGAATGGGTAAATGTTGTTGATCCTGAAACGGGCAAAAAAGGTCGTCGCGAAACGAACACGATGCCACAGTGGGCAGGTTCTAGCTGGTACTTCATACGGTATATAGACCCAACAAATAAAGAAGCAATTGCGGACCCTGAGTTACTGAAACGCTGGTTACCAGTTGATATTTATATCGGTGGGGCAGAGCATGCCGTATTACACTTACTATACGCCCGCTTCTGGCACAAAGTATTATACGATTTAGGTGTTGTACACACGAAAGAGCCATTCCACAAATTATTTAACCAAGGGATGATTCTTGGTGAAGGTAACGAAAAAATGTCTAAATCAAAAGGTAATGTCGTTAACCCTGATGAAATCATTTCTTCACATGGTGCTGATACTTTACGTCTATATGAAATGTTTATGGGTCCACTTGAAGCATCTGTTGCATGGTCAACAAATGGCTTGGACGGAGCACGTCGCTTCTTAGATCGTATTTGGCGTCTATTTATCAATGAAGAAGATGGTACAATCGCTGCGAAAATTCAAGCTTCTGATGACAAAACACTTGAAAAATCATATCATCAAACGGTGAAAAAAGTGACAGAGGATTACGAAGGTATTCGCTTCAATACAGCTATTTCACAAATGATGGTATTCATCAATGATTGCTATAAAGCAGATGTAATTCCAACAGAATATGCTGAAGGCTTTGTGAAAATGCTAGCTCCAATGGTTCCACACGTTGCTGAAGAACTATGGCAGATTTTAGGTCATGGAGAAACACTTTCATATGCGCAATGGCCAACATATGATGAGGCTAAACTTGTTGATGATGAAGTGGAAATCGCAGTACAAGTGGCCGGCAAAGTACGTGCAAAAATTATCGTAGCGAAAGATGCTTCAAAAGAAGAAATCGAAAAAGTAGCACTTGCAGATGACAAAGTACAAGAGTATATGGCAGGCAAAAACTTAGTAAAAATTATTGTCATTCCAGGCAAGCTTGTTAATATCGTCGTGAAATAATAAGGTAAAAAGTGTCCAATATTTGGGCACTTTTTTCTTTTTTACGAAACCAACTGAGAGTTCGATACGACTATAGTGTGAAATAGGAGGTGTTTGTTTGAGTGAGCATTTAGCAAGGGTTATGGAAGAGCATGGTGAATACTGTCTTCGAGTAGCTTATCTGTATGTAAAGGACTGGGCTATCGCAGAAGAAATCGTTCAGGATGTATTTTTTGCCTATTATCGGCAGCAGGAGCGCTTTGAACAACGATCCTCACTAAAAACATATTTAGTAAAAATAACAGTACATAAAAGTCATGACTATTTACGAAGCTGGAAAAATAAGCGCCATATTTTATTTGAAAAGCTGCATATTGGAGTCAGTAAACGATCGCCAGAAACAAGTTTGCTTGAAAAGGATGAACGAAGAATTGTGACAGCGGCTTTGTTTGAGCTTCCAATCAACTACCGAGAAGTAATTATTCTTTATTATTACCAAGAATTAAAGGTTCGAGAAATAGCAGAGGTTCTTGCCTGTACAGAAAATACAGTGAAAACAAGACTACGTAGAGCAAGACAAATATTGCAGGAAAAACTGGACAAAAATCATTGGGAGGTGCTAGAAGATGACATCTTTTAAGGATAAGCTGGATAAAGAGCTTGGAGAAGCCCGACGTTTCTCACAACAATTGCAGGAGCGTATTTTGCACGATGTAGTTCAGCAAAATAAACAACCTAGTAGATGGCAATATCCAACGATTTTCATTGGAGCAGTCGTGACGATCCTCATTTTAATTGTAATTGGCCCATGGAAGCAAGTAGATACATCTAGGCATGCGACGATTGTTGAACTAGCCCAGCATGAGGTTAAACAGTTTACGAGTGCACGAAATCAGGAGGAAGATTCCTTTGAGGCTGGAAGAACTGGTTGGATCTTAGTGCAACAGGCATATAAAAAAGATTCGGAAACAAGGCTCATTGCTAATACGCTTCAAAAAGCAGTTAAATCGAAAATGGATAATGATTATTATGCGTTTCGTGATGTATGGGTGGAGTTTGACAATGGGCAGGCTGCGCAGCTAAAAATGTTCTTAAACGATGGGCAGCTAGCTTTCAGCGATCGACATACAAATGTCTTTTATAAAGTGAAAGATGACGATACTGCCTCAGCATTTATTGCGCTTATGCAAAAAGATGAAAAAGATTTTAGTTTTGGTAAGATCTTTACTTTTTTAATAATTGCTTTCTTACTAGGGTGGCTTTTAGAAAAAGCTATTCGAAAAAAGTTTAGCATTCCAAAGGAACCAAAATATATAAATACAAGCCATCAACGTACAACGTATATTGCTAAGTTTATACAAGGGGCGACTTTAATTTTATTTAATATAAATGGGTGGTTTTTATATACAGCTGCATTTTGCATATTTTTAACTATCGCTATAGTAAGCACTATTATGATTGACTATTATTATGGGCGTGAAGAAAAAAGACATTATGTTTCTGTGGGGTCATTTGCACTAGTGCCACTAATTATTGTATTTATCATTTATTTTCTATAGAAAAGGAAACGAACGAAAAGAGATGCTCGAGTTATTCCAGAGCATCTCTTTTTGATATAGAATACGTTCATATACATAACTGACCCACACTTGGAGTTTAGTTTTATTAACATCGTTCTAAAAAGTACTTTTTGCTTGTGTGCTATAGGAAAAGTTTTTGTTATAACTGATTGGTTTAGTTGCTTTTAAGTTTAAAAAGCATTACTAGCCATAGTCTGAAAAATGTGCAGGATTCATTTTAAGTGAAAAAATATATATTTGAATAATAAAAATGAATGGGTAGTGATTATTCATTTTGAAATATACAAAATGTGTATTGGGTTTATTTAATTGAATATCCATTAAAAGTTAAATAGAACATTTAACAGTGTTTTTTAGCATCCTTTTACGAGAAAGAAATTCGTTTATTTAAGTTACAAAATTCTCTCTTATTCTAAAAATTTCTACATGATGATTATCTTTTTGTGCCCTATTAAAGAACTGTGCAGGATTAATGAGAGTTAGAAAAAATGCAATATACATAGATTGCATGTGAAAATATGCACAAAATTAATTATATCAAAATAATTTATGCGCAACTTGATAATAGAGTAGAAAAATAATAATAGCTAAAAAATGTTGTGGTTTTTGTTTAATAAACACCTATTTGCTTAGAGACTGTAGGGTTTTCGTTATAAGATTATTGGGGTGAAAAATAAAATACTTTTTGCAGAAATAATATTTTTTAAAAAAACATCTTGCATTTGAATAATTCTAAGTGTTAAATTGTTTTACAGAGACGTTCATAAAACTTTCACAGGTAGCAAAAGAGGGGAGAAAAGAGAAATTATGAATAAAAATAGATGGTTAATTGCATTATCCGCAATCGCTATTCACCTTTCAATCGGTGGAGCATATGCATACAGTGTATACAAACTACCGATTGTCACAGAAATGGGATGGAGTGAAACAAACGTAACGGTTGCCTTCACAATAATGATGGGGCTTGCTGGTTTTTCAGCAGCATTATTCGGTAACTTAGTAGAAAAAATGGGGCCACGTAAATCTGCAATGATAGCAGCTGTTCTATTTGGGGCAGGACAAGCTGGTGCGGGTGTAGCGATTTCAATGGATTCCGTAACATTGTATTGGTTAACATATGGTTTACTAAGTGGCTTGGGTATGGGTATTGGTTATATTGCGCCTGTATCGACATTGGTAAAATGGTTCCCAGATCGCCGCGGTTTAGCAACGGGTATGGCTGTACTTGGATTTGGTTCAGGGGCACTTATTACAGCGCCAGTCGCAGCTAACTTAATGGAGGCTGTAGGTATTTCTACAACGTACTTTATTTTAGGGGCAAGTTATTTCACGTTAATGATTTTAGGGGCTTCATATATAGCACCGCCTAAACCTGGTTATATGCCAGCGAATATGAAGGCTGCTGCAGATAATGGTAAAGAAGTAGTGAAAAAAGATTTAGCTGTCATGTCAGCACGTGAAGCTGTGAAAACTAAGCATTTCTGGATGCTTTGGTCGATGCATTTAGTAAACGTAACAGCAGGTATTATGATGATTTCTGTTGCATCTCCAATGGCTCAAGAAATTGTAGGATTATCAGTTGCGGGAGCCGCAGCAATGGTAGGAATAATGGGATTATTTAATGGTGGTGGTCGTTTAATATGGGCTGCTGTGTCTGACTATATTGGTCGTTCGAACGTCTTTGTCATTTTCTTTATCGCACAGCTAGTTACTTTTATCGTCTTACCGCATACAACAAACGTTATTATTTTCCAAGCGCTTATTTTCTTAGTTGTAAGTTGCTATGGTGGAGGTTTCTCGAATCTACCAGCATTTGCAAGTGATTTATTCGGTACGAAACAACTTGGAGTTATTCATGGTTATTTATTAACAACTTGGTCTTTAGGTGGCATTTTTGGACCGCTTTTAGTAAGCACAGTTAAAAACGCTTATGGAAGTTATATTCCAGTATTCTATGTATTTACAGGGTTAATAGCTGTTTCATTAATTATTTCATTAACATTACGTGCAGATGTACGTAAACGAACAGCATTAAAACAAGCTTCTCAAAAGGTTGGGGACGTCTCCGCTACACAATAAATTATACTTTCAATTCGCACTTGAAGGTATCGGCCATATGAGTGTCATTTCGCACATGACGCTTGTATGGTCTTTTTATGTAGTTGTTGTTATATAACACTTGATCAATCTCTGTTTAATGTATAACAGTCGGTGTCTGATGTCAATATCATTACGGGAAATAAAGTGATTTCGCTACCAAAAGAGAAATTTTGTAACGGAAAGCGAATGAGGGGTTCATTTTCAAGAGGGAGCCTTTAAATTCTTGCATTTGATTGAATCTTTTCATATGTTAAAACGTATATAAAATAAATAAGGAGGCAATGTGATATGGGGAAATTTTCTTTAAATGAATTTATCAATAAAACACAGCAAGACGACAACGAAAATGAATACTTCGAGTTAGAAACTGAGCGTGTATTAGAGGTTAACCTAAATGGCGAGGTTTGGTCGAAAATGGGCGCGATGATTTCTTACATAGGAGATATTAAGTTTGAGCGTGAGCGTGTGCTGGAACATGGCCTCGGTAAAATGTTTAAAAAAGCATTAACAGGCGAAGGTACACAACTTATGAAAGCTAAAGGTAAGGGGCGACTTTATTTAGCCGATCAAGGGAAAAAAATAACGGTTTTCGATTTAAAGGATGAAAGTATTTGTGTAAACGGTAATGATTTACTTGCCTTTGAGCCAAGTATTGATTGGGATATTCATTTAATGCGTAAAATGGCAGGAGTCATGTCAGGTGGGTTGTTTAATGTAACCTTACAAGGAAGAGGGAAGGTAGCTATCACAACTCATTTTGAGCCGTTAACATTGTTAGTGAAGCCTGGTGAAACGGTCTATACAGATCCGCATGCTACAGTAGCATGGTCAGGTAATCTGGCACCAGAGTTTAAAACAGATATTAGCTTCCGAACGTTTATCGGTCGTGGTAGTGGTGAATCCATTCAAATGGCATTTTCGGGTGAAGGATTTGTCATCATTCAACCTTTTGAGGAAGTATATATGTCTAAAGATAGTTAAAAAAGCGTGTCCATTTTGGGACACGCTTTTTATATGATGAGAAGTAACTTAAATCGCTGATAAGTCGCAGGAAATCGCTGATAGAAGTCTGACATACAGATTATATTATAGTGCTGCATTCATCCCTGCAATACGTCCTGTAACGAGTGCTGACGTTATATTATAGCCACCTGTGTAGCCGTGAATATCAAGGATTTCTCCGCAGAAAAATAAACCAGCTTTTTTCTTTGAAGCCATTGTCTTTGGTTCAATCTCTTTAACAGAGACGCCACCTCCAGTGACGAATGCTTTTTCAAGGGATTGCGTACCACTAACTGTCATTGTGAAATTGACGAGTAGTTTAGCTAAATTGCGGATTTTTTCCTGTGATAACTCAGTACCTGTCAATTGTACATCGATGTCTGCACGTTCACATAAAAATAGAAGCCAGCTTTCAGGTGCAATTCCTTTCCAAACATTTTTCACCGCTTTTTTTGGATCTTCTTTAATGAGTTTGTTTAAATATTGCAGACACGTTTCTTCATTATAATTAACAAGAGTTTGAATACGCATTGTCACAGGCTCGTAACCGGTTTTCATTAATTCTTTCACGACAAATTGACTGCAACGCAAAACAGCAGGACCGCTTAATCCGAAATGAGTAAAGAGCATGTCCATTTGATGTGTTACGAGCACCTTGCTCTTTTTGTTTAAAACAGAGACAGCGACATCTCTTAGGGCAAGCCCTTGTAGCTCACGAGCTTGAATAAAATCCTCTTTTGATAGAACAGGAACCTCAGTCGGGAAAAGAGTTGTTATTGTATGGCCAGCACGCTCTGCCCATGGATAACCATCTCCTGTTGAGCCTGTTTGTGGAACAGCTTTCCCACCAACGGCAACGACTACTGCCTTACTACGAATTTCTGTGCCATCTGTAAGGCGTACCCCAAGAATTTTTTCCTCATCCATTAGAAGTTTATTAACGGGTGTGTGTAAGCGAACTTCAACATGTAGCCTCTGAAGCTGACGAATAAGTGCATCTACAACATCTTGCGCGCGATTAGACACAGGGAACATACGCCCATGATCTTCCTCTTTTAATGCCACGCCAAGTCCTTCGAAAAATGCGATAATATCTTCGTTATTGTAAACCGTGAATGGACTGTAAAGAAAACGGCCGTTCCCAGGTATGTGCTTAACGATTTCTTCAACAGATAAACGATTTGTGACATTACAGCGACCACCGCCTGAAATGGCCAATTTTTTGCCAAGTTTCGTCCCTTTTTCTAGTAATAATACTTTCTTTTTATGCTCTCCAGCTGCGATAGCAGCCATTAAACCGGATGGGCCACCACCGATAACGATAACATCGTACATATATTTAAACTCACTTTCTTATCAAATTAGGAATCTTTCCTATTATACATGAAGTCTATATAGAGGGGCTTCTTTCACATTGAAAATAAAACAAAAGTATTTTATAATGCTTTATCTTCTACTTTAAGTAGCTCGTCCCATAACGTGGAGTTGATTTCCGTTCCGACTGGGCGCTTTCCTGGGGGCGTCCGATGAGCCGCTTCACTCGCATTGCTCGCTCCAGGGTCTCATCTGTGACGCTGATCCCCAAGGAGTCGCCCAGTCTCCACTACAATCAACTTATACACATGGCATACGTTTTAACACAATGTCATCCAAAAGTTACGGTGAAGAGCTTACGTGTGTAAAGTTTTGAAGGGAAATTGAGGTATTTTCGAGAGATAATGTGCTCGGTGTTTGAACAAATAATCAGTGTAGGAGAACCTGCTGATGAAAGTTTTGCTATATCTGTATTGTCTGTATGAAATGAATGTCTTTTCATGCTATTATGGTAAAGGTTAAGCACTAAATTATGAGGTGAAAAATAGAATGTGCGGATTTATAGGCTATATTAATGGAACAAATGTTATCGATCATCATCAAACGATCGAAAATATGATGAATACAATTATTCACCGTGGACCAGACAGCGGTGGGATTCACAGTGATGATAAAGTAACGTTAGGATTCCGTCGATTAAGTATTATCGACTTATCAGACGTGGCAAATCAGCCGTTGTACAGTGCGGATGGTAACATCGTTCTCGTATTTAATGGAGAGATCTTTAACTTCCAAGAGCTGCGTGCTGATTTGGTTGAAAAAGGTCACAACTTTAAAACACACTCTGATAGTGAAGTTATTATTTATGGTTATGTTGAATATGGCGTAGAATTTGTCAAAAAGCTTCGCGGGATGTTCGCATTCTGTATTTGGGATAAAAAGAATGATTTGCAATTCATCGCTCGTGATGGCTTTGGTATTAAGCCACTATATTATACAGAAAACACTACAGATGGTACTTTTATTTTCGGTTCAGAAATTAAATCATTTTTACCACATCCATCATTTATTAAAGAATTAAATAAAAATGCGCTACGTCCGTATTTGACGTTCCAATACTCTTCAATGGACGAAACGTTCTTTAAAGGTGTGTACAAATTACAACCAGCACACTATATGCTTATTCAAAATGGACAAAAGCAAATTGTGCAGTATTGGGATAAAAAATTCCATGCACAAGAAGCTCCAATTGAAAAATATGTAGAAGAAATTCGTACGACAGTAAGAGAATCAGTAGATGCGCATCAAATAAGTGATGTAAAGGTTGGTTCTTTCTTATCAGGTGGTATTGATTCAAGTTATATTACTTCATTATTACGCCCTGATAAATCCTTCTCTGTTGGTTTCTCTGACTATGAGGATATGTTTAATGAAACAAATTTAGCAAAAGATTTATCTGATACATTAAATATTCAAAATGAGCGTAAATATATTTCGGCAGATGAGTGTTTTGAAGCATTACCAAAAATTCAGTGGCATATGGACGAGCCACAATCAAACCCATCTTCTGTACCACTTTACTTCCTTTCTGAATTAGCATCGAAGGATGTAACAGTTGTACTTTCAGGTGAAGGTGCGGATGAAATCTTTGGTGGTTACTCATGGTACCAAAACTCTGACAAAATGCAAAAATATGAGAAAGTTCCATTTGGTATTCGTAAAGCGTTACGTGGCTTAGCAGAGGCGTTACCTAAAAATCAATATACACACTTCCTTGTTAAAGGTGGTCAAACCGTAGAAGAACGCTTCATTGGGGAAGCTGTTGTATGGGACGAAGAAGATGCATTAAATGTTTTGAAACCAGACTATAAAAATGGGCCATCTGTAAAATCGATTACAAAACGTATTTACGATGAGGTTCCAGGTGATGATGATGTTACTAAAATGCAGTATCTTGATTTAAATCTTTGGATGCCAGGCGATATTTTATTAAAAGCAGATAAAATGAGTATGGCCCATTCTATTGAATTACGTGTTCCATTTTTAGATAAAGAAGTGATGGAATTAGCGAAAAACATTCCATCAAAATATCGCGTAAATGACATTGATACGAAATACGTTCTTCGTCAAGCTGCACATCAGGAATTACCTGAAGAATGGGCAAAACGTCCAAAGCTTGGCTTCCCAGTACCAATTCGTCACTGGCTACGTGAAGAAAAGTATTATAAGATGGTAAAAGAAATGTTTACAACTGACTTTGCCAATGAATTCTTTGATACAAAACAATTAGTAGGCTACCTTGATGAGCACTATGAAGAAAAAGCAAATCGTGGACGTTATATTTGGACAGCCTATGTGTTCTTAGTATGGTATAAACAATTTTTCGTAGATATGAAATAGAGCAGTATCATTAATCGGTGGGGGTCTTCTTAATCTCCACCGATTATTTTGAGCCTTCTACTTTCTATAGGAAGGGCACAACCACTATTTTTTTATAGAGCTTCTAGAACTTTTTAATGTATTTGTGCGTCTGTTTACCTATAAATATGTTAAGATTACAGTTGGTTTACTTATTTAATATTTTGCGATGTTTTGCTTTCTAGTTGTTTTGCTGAATTTTTTATGGCGGTAGTATTAAGATTTAAACAGTAAAGAAAGCTACGTTTGAAACAATCCTGTAAAAGTGCTCGAGTAGCGGAAAAAACCGCTCAGGCACCCAGTGAAACTCCAAAGGTAGCAGAAAGGACTGTTCAAGAATCAGGTTAAACCTCATTTTGAAAAACGCCTGCTCTGCTTTTATGGAAATAAATACCTTTAATAGCAAATATTTTATAAGTGTTACGGTAATGAAAATATTGATTTTACGATGAATGGATGGGTACGATGTCCAATTTAATGAAAGGTACTGCGATATTAACAATGGGAATGTTTTTATCGAAGGTGCTCGGATTAATTTATATTTTTCCTTTTTATGCGATTGTGGGTGAGGAAAATGTTGCTCTCTATCAATATGCATATATTCCCTATTCGATAATGCTAGCAATAGCCATCTCAGGTGCGCCAATTGCTGTATCCAAGTTTGTTTCTAAATACAATGCATTGGGTGATTACCAATCAGGCCGCAAGCTGATGAAATCTGGCATACTTATTATGATATGTACTGGGTTAGCTGCGTTTATTGTTCTTTTTATATTAGCCACGCCAATAGCGGGGCTTGTTATTAAAAGTGATGAACAGGCATTTACGGTAGAGCAAATTGCTTCAGTTATTCGCTGGGTTAGTTTTGCGCTAATTGTCGTACCATTTATGAGCCTCTGGCGTGGATTTTTCCAAGGATATGACAAAATGGAGCCTACAGCGGTTTCTCAGTTAGTGGAGCAAATTGTTCGTATTGTTGTGTTATTGGGTGGTTCTTTCTTAGTTGTGGTAGTTTTCAAAGGGAAACCAGAAACAGCTGTTTCCTTTGCAGTATTTGCTGCATTTATTGGGGCAATTGGTGGGTTGCTAGTACTTTATTATTATTGGAAGAAGTATCAACCTGAATTTGATTTACTGCGCAGTCAAAGTGTGACGTCTACACAGCTACCAATGTCCAACATATATAAAGAAGTAATTACGTATTCAATTCCAATGGTATTTGTAGGCGTAGCAAATCCGTTGTTCCAATTAGTAGATATGCTAACATTTAATGGAGCTATGATATCTATAGGCTTAGCGGAAGTAACGGATAAGTATTTATCAATGATTAACTTTACAACACAAAAGGTAGTTATTATCCCAGTAATGTTAGCTACAGGTTTTTCGTCGGCACTAGTACCGACGATTACAAAGTACTTTACGCAAGGTGAATATTTATCGCTACGACATGCAATGGATAAAACATATCAAATATTAATTTTTATTACATTGCCTGCGGTAGTTGGAATTTCATTGTTATCGAATGAAATTTACTTTATGCTCTATACTGAAAGTGAGATGGGTGCTATGATTTTAGCCCATTATGCACCTGTTGCTATTTTATTTGCATTATTCCAAGTGACGGCAGCTCTTTTACAGGGCATTGACTTCCAAAAGTGGATTGTCTTAAGCTTATTAACTGGAATTTTCGTCAAGCTAGCGATTAACATTCCGTTAATTCGTTGGATGGAGGCAGATGGCGCACTTCTTGCTACAGCTATTGGCTATAGTGTTTCAATTATCATTAATATGCTTGTGTTAAGAAAAACACTGAACTATAAATCAGAAATGGTTATTCGTCGTGTCATGCTCATTGCTCTTTTGACAGCGGCAATGGCGGTAAGTGTACTAATCGTTCATAAACTTTTAGTGTTATTAATGGGACCAGTAAGTAGTAAATTCTCTGCATTAGTTTATTCTGTTATTTGTGCTGGAGTAGGTGTAGCAGTATATGGCTATTTGTCTTTACGCCTAGGCTTAGCACAAAAGCTTCTCGGTGAACGATTGACAAGAATTACAAACAAACTGGGGCTTAAATAGGAGGTACTAATGCGTTTAGATAAATTACTGTCGAATATGGGTTACGGGTCACGCAAGGAAGTTAAGCAGCTTCTAAAGCAAAAAGCAGTGACAGTAGATGGCGCATATGCGAAGGATGCAGCATTACATGTTGATCCTGACAAGCAGGATGTCTCCGTTTTTGGTGAACGTGTGAACTATACAGAGTTTGTATACTTTATGATGAATAAACCTCCTGGAGTTATTTCTGCAACGGAAGATTTACGAGATGAAACTGTCATCGATTTGTTAGATCCATTACACCAACATTTTCAGCCTTTCCCTGTAGGTCGCCTAGATAAAGATACAGAGGGATTATTGTTGATCACAAATGATGGCATATTAGCACATAATTTATTGTCGCCTAAAAAACATGTGCCGAAGGTTTACTATGCACAAATAGAAGGAATTGTGACAGAGGATGACTGTGAGAAATTTGCTCAAGGTGTTGAGTTAGACGATGGTTATGTAACAAAACCCGGAGAGCTCATCATATTAAAATCCGCTCAGCAATCAGAAATTGAGTTAACGATTCAAGAAGGTAAGTTTCATCAGGTGAAGCGTATGTTTGAGTCTGTTGGTAAACATGTAACGTATTTAAAACGCCTATCGATGGGTAGCCTAAAGCTGGATGACAATCTAGAGTTAGGTGAATATCGAGAATTAACGGCTGAAGAACTAGCTTGCTTACAAAATAGGGATTAAGGAATTCCTCGATGCTAACATTGATTAGTATCGAGGCATTTTTTATATACATAGTTATACCGGTAACTGTATAATTGATATAACTTTTGTGTAAAAAGCTATTTAGTCTATCGTACTAATAAATCTCTAAATGTTTCAGAAAATCTGATGGTGAAAATAAGTAGAGGACAAGTTAATGAAAAACCTAAGAATTAAATTATTAATATCTTTATTTGCCTTTGCATTAATACTAGTTGGTGTTATTTTTTACGTTAATAGGCAAATACTTACTGAAGATATGAAAAAACAAGAAGTCATGAATAGAACATTAATTGAAAACCATATTCTTAAGGATATGCAGGCTGTAGATAATGCACATTTTTATTTTGATAAAAATCTCTCTGAAAAAATGGAAGAAGTACTACGAAAACTAATTACTTATTATAAGGAAAATCCACATATAGCGAAGTGGGATTTACAGAAAATAAAAAGCGAAAACGAAATGGACGTGTACATACTCGACCAATCAAATACCGTAATTTATACAACTTTTGAAAAAGATAAAGGATTAGCTTTTTCAGAATGTTGCCACCGTTTTTCTACTTTACTAGACGAACGTCGAGCAAGTGGAGAATACTACACTGATGGTATAGATATTTCAACAACTACTGGGGGATATCGAAAATTTGGCTATTTAGCAACCCCTGACAAGAAATATTTATTTGAGGTAGGTATCGACTTACTTGATGATCCTGTATTCCAAACTTTTAACTTCGGAAAAACTGCTGACTATTTAATAGATAAATATGCAGATTTGTTAGAAGTACAAACGATAAATGCGGGTGGTGTTTTCTTTGATGATTCTAAATCTAAAAAAATAACTGTAAATGATAAATCGAAAATGTTTCAAGAGCATTTTGAGCTAGCAAAAAAAACGATGAAGCCAACGGAATATCAAACGGAGTTTAAAAATGGTTATATCGAAAAATACCGTTTTATACCATACGAAGCGGAAGCGGTTCGGGGAGAATCCTCTAGAAGAGTTGTATATGTGAAATATGGTAATTTCACAGAAATGAGAGCGCTAACTAAAAATATAAAGCAGTTTCGAGTATTGCTTTATATTGCCTTAGTAACTTCTTTCATCATGCTATTAGTCATTAACAAACTCCTTTCCAAAACGATTCATCTTGCAACCTATGATCCTTTAACAAATGTTTATAATCGTGCTACCTATGTTAGTAAAATGGATAAGTTATTAAGACAAAGAAAGACGAATCAACCTGGTTTATTGCTGTTAGATTTAGATAATTTTAAACAAGTAAATGATCGGTTTGGACATGTTGAAGGTGATAAAATTTTGATTGAAACAGCAAGAACATTAAAACAAGAAGTAGGAAAAAATGGCTTTGTTGTAAGATTTGGTGGCGATGAATTTGCCATTGTTTTATATGATACGAAGGATGAATGTATGGAAAAATTAGCAAATTCCATTTTGGAGAAAATTCATCACTTGAAGTGTGAGGATAAAGTTTCTATTGATAGATGGTCTGTACTTTCAGTCAGTATGGGCGGAGCTATTTGCATTCATCCAGATGAGTCAGAAAGAAGCTTATTTGAGCGTGCAGATAAGGCGTTGTATCAATCGAAAAATGCTGGTAAAGACCAATACACTAGTTATGCAGAAGCTCCTGCTAATAAAGAAAGCTAATGCCACTTCAAATTTTTAAGGATAACATTATATGTTCGCTCCATTCTTATTAGTGAGTCCAAGCAAGAAGTTAAAGCCTCCGAACGCAATTTGCCGAGGCATAATTGATAGGCTTGAGATTCGCTTATAGAAATGGAGCGATTTTTTGCCGGAAGTTAAAATCCGTAAAAGACTTATTTCTTACATTTTATTGGCTCATCACCAAAAGCTGAGTATGACATTTGTTAAAACAGATGCTATGTATAAAAGTTGATTGGAGTGAAGACTTGGCGACTCCTTAGGGATCAGCATCAGACCCTGGAGCGAGCATAGAGGAGCGAAGGCTAAATCCTTCACGTCCTGTGATAACGCCTACGCGACCAACATCGTGTTGCTGCCGCTACGTTACACTACGCTTTCGCACAAAAAACACCTGTAGTCCTAAGCGGCTCATCGGCAGCAACAAAGCGCTCAGTCGGAACGGATATCAACGACATGTTATGGTGATGAGCCACTTTATTCCTGTTGCGGTTTAAGCTTGGATCTATAAAATATACAACTGCATAAAACTAGAACAGCAATGACCGCAAACATTGCATTCATATAATGTGTTAACAGCCACCCACCAATAATTGGTCCAATAAATCCTCCTAAATTTTTAAATTGAGCTGCTCCTAAATAGGTTCCCTTTTGTGTATCAGGCGCAATTTCATCAATCATGACACTCATAGTTGGAAAGGCGAAAATTTCACCAATCGTGAATATAATCATAGCAATAATATATAACGTATAGTTAGTTGAGAAGCCGAATAATAAAAGACCAAATGCCAAGAATAAAATCCCTACTAATAGAGTAGCTGTTGATGAAAAACGTTCCGAAAGTATACTAATCGGTAATTGTAGTAATAACACAACTGCTGCATTTAGTGAGATTAGTAGAGAATAAAGCTTGGTTCCATCTTCAAATTTAAGTTCAATGATTTGTGGCAGTGTTGAATCAAATTGAGAGTAACCGATATTTATTAAAATTGCCCCGAAAATAAAGCTTAGTAATACACGATTCGTAAATAGAATCGTAAAGGTTTGCAGTATTTTAGTTGGATTTGAAGCTTTTGGTTGTTGCATTTCATAGCGATTTAACACGAAAAATAAAAATACGGCGTAAATAATATACATAGTCCCTGTCAGCATGAATGGAATACTTGGGTTGGACAATTGAGAAATATAAACACCAAAAATAGGGCCGATTACAGCCGCTATGTTAATGGCTGTGTAACGAAACGAATATAATCTTTTTCGTTTATCTGCAGGAGTAAAATCAATCATTAATGCCTGTGTTGAGGGTTCAAAGAAGGAGCGACATAAGCCATTAAGGCCGTTCAATGCTACAAAGAACCAAATCGTTTGTGCTGTTGCAAAGCCAAAGAACACAATACTCCAAACAATAATCGTAAGTAAAATGACGTTTTTTCTACCAAAGCGGTCTGTTAAATAACCACCGAAGAACCCTCCTACAGTGGAGATTAACGGTGCAATACCAACCGTCAAACCTATTTGTAAAGGGGATGCTTCTATCTCATTATGTAGGTAAATTGCTAAAAAGGGCATTGCCATAAAACTTGCAATACGTGTGAAAATAGTTCCTCCTAAAATAATCCAAACTAGTGGGTGAAACAGTTTGGGAAGTTTCATAGAATCCTCCTCTCGAAATGAAGAATGTTTCGATTTTAACGGATTGTTAAACAATTGTAAATAGTGGGAAAATATTCAGAGTTAACGATGAGGAAACAAATTTTATAAAAATACAGTAATTTTTTAGAGTGGTGGTTTGAACAGAAAACCTCTAATGTGCAGGAACATCTATAAAAATAATAATACGTTGTATTAAATGATCTGCATGAAATTTCAAAATTTGCGAATATTTATTATTTTATTTTTTAGAAATATAGGCATGGTGTTTTTTGATAGATGATAGGGTGAATGGTAGAAAACAAAAGGCTGTTTTCGTATAGAGTGTTGCTATTCAACTCCCATGAAAGAACTTAATCATCTTTCATTTTCTGTGGTGAAGAGATTATTTTCGCGCTTCATGGAGGGCTAACGGGGTAGGATAGTTAAACAAAAACGGTTGTATTATTATGGTAAAATTGATTGAAAGGGAGGGCTTTCAAAATGAATTTTTCTGGGGATATGGTAGGTATGGTAGGAGCGTTGTTTGCGTTAATACCTATTTTGTTAGTAGCTTTAGTATTAAGATGGGTTAGAATCATTCGAGTAAATAGTGAAATTCAAATTGAACAAAACAAAGAAATTATTTCTTTACTTAAAGAAATGACTAAGAAAAATTAAGTGAGAAGAAAAGCGATAAATAGATGGGTGATTGAAGAAGAAGTGCAGTTGCCTTTTTCGCTAACAGGGTAGTTTAGTTAAATTTGGATTCACAACATATAAAAACCAAAAAGACAGAATTTAATCTAACTATTTTGTAGATTAAATCTGCTTTTTTGTTTTAACAGCAACAATCTTTTAGAAAACAGCCAAACAAAAAAAGAATGACCACGACGAAAGGTCATTCTTTTTCCATACAAGATGCTTTACGTGTTACACGTAAAAACTAAGACGTCATTTTTACTTTTTTCTTCGTCGTTGTCCATTTGCCTCGACTTGGACTCATCACCAAATCGTTAAAGGCTAACACGTTCAAATCTCTTTGAACGGTGCGAGGAGTGATACTAAACTCTTCGACTAAATCCTGTGTAGACACGGTTCCTTTGTCTAAAATAAACATGTACACATCTTTAATACGATTAAGCATTCGATCAGTAGTTGGTTTCATAAATGAACCACTCCTTCATCTTAATTCTCTTGGCAAAGACTAGCGGACGACAATATGTGCGGAGTGCACTTAGGCTAATAAGTAGCTGCCTTAGACATCCCCTTTTCTAATTTTATATTCAGAAAAATTGTTCTGATAAGTTCATTATATAGAAAAACAAGTCAGTTTTCTAGTGAATGCAAGAGGAATTTACAATTAAGACATAAAATTTTCACAGTATTTTGTGGGAATAAGTGAAAAACGTGCTATATGTGGTAGTGTTCGAAGTAAGATTTTGAAAAGTTGTCAGAAAGATGATTGTAATTTATGTTGTAAAGAGTAGAATAATGTTATTACTTTAGAGGAGGTACATCATATGGATTGGTTACAAGCTGCAAAGGAAAGACAAGATGAATTGATACAAGATTTACAGGAGCTTGTGCAAATTAATAGTGTTCTTGATGAGAAGACGATCACTACTGAAGTACCTTTTGGTGATGGTCCATTAAAGGCTCTTGAATGGTTATTAGCAAAGGGCCAAGCTGAAGGTTTGCAAACTAAAAATATTGATAATTATGCAGGTCACATAGAGATGGGTGAGGGTGACGATTTATTAGGTATTTTATGTCATGTTGACGTGGTACCCGTTGGTGATGAAACAAATTGGATATACCCACCCTTTAGTGGCACTGTAGCTGATGGTAAGCTATTTGCTCGTGGTGCAATAGATGATAAAGGCCCAACAATTGCAGCATGGATGGCCATGAAACTTGTCAAAGATGCAGGCATCGAACTTAATAAAAGAGTCCGTATGATAATCGGTACGGATGAAGAAACTGGCTTCCGCTGTGTCGACCACTATTTTAAACATGAGGAAATGCCGGCGATTGGATTTGCACCAGATGCGGATTTCCCGCTCATCAATGCTGAAAAAGGCATTGCAGAGCTAGTGTTCTCTCAAAATAAAACAGGCGATGCTTCGAAAGAACAGCTATTACTATTTAATGCTGGAAAGCGACCAAATATGGTACCGGATTTTGCAAAAGCAACGGTGCAGTTCGTTTCCCCACAATTCGAACAGAATTTTCACACATTTTTAAGCAAAAATCAGTTAGAAGGCTCTTTATTAATTGAGCGGTCTCGCTATATAATAACTATCAAAGGTAAAGCAGCCCATGCAATGGAGCCGGAAAAAGGTGTCAATGCAGCTGTTTATCTTGCAGCATTTTTACAACAAGAGTTGACGACAGAGGCAAGTAAACAATTTGTCGACTTTATCGCAGATGTTTTTTATCAAGACCATTATGGTAACAAGCTTAATTTACAATTTGAGGACGAAATGTCTGGTAAAACTACATTGAATCCAGGTATTGTAACTTTTGATGTGACTAAAGGTGGTAGCATGGTCATTAGCATGCGCTATTCTGTCACATATCCATTTGATGAAAAAATCACGGAAGCACAACGCTTAGCTGTGGCGAAAGGATTTTCATTGGATATTCAGGATGACTCAAAGCCTCATTATGTAAGCGAGGACGATGCATTTATCCAGACTCTAGCAGATATTTATAGACGTCAAACAGGAGATTATGAAACGCCTTTACTTTCTACAGGTGGTGGTACGTACGCACGTGTCATGAAAAAAGGTGTGGCATTTGGCATGCTGTTCCCGGGTGAACCTGATGTAGCGCATCGTGCGGATGAGTTTGTCGTCATTGAAAATCTCATAAAAGCAACAGCTATTTATGCTGAAGCGATTGTTGAACTTGCAGGAAACAAATAAATTAAAGATGAAAAGGATGAACATAACAAATGGCATATTCATTATGGAATGATCAAATCGTTGAAGAAGGATCAATTACAGTATCTCCAGAAGACAGAGGTTACCAATTTGGTGACGGCATTTATGAAGTAATTAAAGTTTATAACGGAAATATGTTCACAGCACAAGAACACATTGATCGTTTCTATGCGAGTGCCGAAAAAATTCGTCTTGTCATTCCTTATACTAAAGACGTATTACACAAATTATTACATGAACTTATCGAAAAAAATAATTTGGAAACAGGTCATGTTTACTTCCAAATTACACGTGGTACAACTTCTCGTAATCATATTTTCCCAGATGCAAGTGTTCCAGCTGTATTAACAGGGAATGTTAAAACTGGTGAGCGTTCATATGCAAACTTTGAAAAAGGTGTTAAGGCTACCTTAGTAGAGGATATTCGCTGGTTACGTTGTGATATTAAATCTTTAAACTTATTAGGTGCTGTACTGGCAAAACAGGAAGCATCTGAAAAAGGCTGCTATGAAGCTATTTTACATCGTGGGGACATCGTAACAGAATGTTCATCAGCAAATGTTTACGGCATTAAAGATGGTAAGCTTTATACACACCCTGCAAATAACTTTATTTTAAACGGTATTACACGCCAAGTTATTTTAAAATGTGCTGAGGAAATTAATTTACCTGTTATTGAAGAACCAATGACAAAGGCTGATTTATTAACAATGAGTGAGATCATTGTGTCATCTGTATCTTCTGAAGTAACACCTGTTATCGATGTTGATGGTAACAAAATTGGTGCTGGAGTTCCTGGTGAATGGACTCGTAAATTACAACAAGCGTTCGAGGCGAAATTACCGCTTTCTATTGATGCGAAATAATGATTCTTGTCAGAGGGCTACCCTATACTTTGGGTAGCTCTCTTTTTCTATAGAACAAATTATGGATGTTTTATCCGGAAACGTCATGTAAAATAAAAAGGATGAATGCAGTTGTTGAATGATTGCTATCGGAATTTAAGGTTAAAGAGCAAATGTCGATGTAATGAATGCAAATGTCTATTTCACTTTATTTAGTAATTTTTTATGTAGCGACCGCTACAACTACATTATGCCAAGGAGAAAATTGATACTTCGATTTGCCTTCCAAGCAGTAGTAGGGAAATTAGCAAATTAGATATAGGGCGAGTAAGATTGGAGTGACCAAAACACATGGCACAATTGGTGAAAATACAAGATTATATTTCACGCTATCAAATTGATTTAGCAAGATATCCAACTCAATTTGTACGCTTAAAGAAAAGTCAATGGGAGCGTGTTAAGCGACAGTGGGAATTAGGAGAAGAAATTAGTGAGTGGCAACATACCGACGAAGACTCAGAAAATGATTCTTTCACAGAAAAAGAGAAATTCTCTTTATTCAAAAAGATATTTGCAGGTCGTCAGAAGGAAGAAAATGTGGACGTTGAACAGATAGAAATATCGAATGAACTAATAAGTGATGAAGATATCATACCTGAAGAAGAAACGACTTTAACATTTGAACCGAAAATTGTCTACGCACCACAATCAATTCATGAATTAAAACGAATGTTTATCGATCAATTTTTCCATTTTCAAATGAAATGGGCAAGTTCAACATTACGTGAAAAGTCGTATGTAGATCCTCGTTTTATGCGTGATCCATTATTACGAAATTTATTGCAAAAATTACCAGACAATTATTTGCTTTTTTATTATCCTATTTTACAAATTAGAAAAGCACCCATAGAGCTTGATGTCGTACTAATGTCACCGACAGAATGTATTTGTATAACAGTGCTAGAAGCAGAAAATCAAGCAGTTTATGTGGGAGGCAGTGAGCGATTCTGGATAAAAAAAGTAGGAACGAAGGATTCAAAAGTCCTTAATCCAATGATAAGTTTAAATCGTATGGAGTCTGTATTAACGCAATTATTTACGCAGGACGATATAAATATGCCAATTCGTAAGGTCATATTAACACAGAATGGCTATTTCGATTATCCAGGATCACCTTACGGAATTCAATTTGTAGATCGTCGAAATTATGGAGAGTGGATGGAGCATTTAAAGAAAGTATCCTCTCCTATGAAACATATGCAAATTCGTGCTTCTCAAACGATTTTAAACAACGTACAAACAACATCTTTTAATCGAGATATTTGGAAGCAATCTTCTCAACCAGCCGGGGATTAGTGAATGCGAGTATTATTTATTGTGAATGAAGCAGCAGGGCACGGCAAAGGTAAGAAAGTTTGGCATCACCTTCAACAACAATTATCAATGAATTATGAAGTTGCTTTTACAGAATATGAGGGGCATGGAAAGGAACTTGCAAAAAATTGGGCGCAAGATGCTAAAACCAAACAATTAATTGTTATTGTTGGCGGTGACGGCACAATACATGAGATTGTTAGTGGCGTTGTACATAATAAATTTATCGTTATTGGTGTAGTCCGTGCTGGTTCCGGAAATGATTTCGCACGATACTTTACTACATTTCAAAATGCTTTTCAAATTGAAAGCTATATACAAAATAATGAAATGGCTAATCTCCCAATGGATGTTGGTGTCGTTCAATTTGAAGATCAACAGCACGAAATATTCGTCAATAATGCTGGTGTGGGCTTCGATGCATTTGTCACAAAACGTATTAATAAATCCCGTTTGAAGTTTTATCTCAATAAAATCGGGCTCGGCAAGTTATCCTATGCTGCGGCTGTTGTAAGAGGGCTATTTAGCTTTAAATCCTTTGATGTAACTATTCGGACAAACGATCAAGAATGGCAATTTAAGCAGGCGTGGTTTGTAGCGACGAGCAATCAACCTTATTTTGGAGGGGGGATGAGAATTTCCCCATCTTCTAAACCTAATGATGGACTAATCGAACTAACAATCGTTCACGGTATTTCGCGACTTAAATTGCTACTAGTATTTGTTACTGTGTTTTTTGAAAAGCATACAAAATTTAAAGAGATTACTTTTTTGCAAGGCAATCAATTTAACATTTTCGTGCAAGCAAATAACGTTGATTGTCATACGGATGGTAACTATATTGGAGAAATTAGAGAGGGAACGAATATTCCTTGTACAGTGCAACGTAATGCTTGGCAGGTTATAGCAAAGAAACATTGAAAAATGGCCCATCACTAAAATATCATTTCGCAATAATTTCATGCGAATTTTATGGTTATACGTTATACTATAAAAAATCAATAATTTCATGAGAAAGAAATGAGGAAAAAAATTGAGATTAAGAAATAAGCCTTGGGCGGAGGAAATGATTACGAGTCATCCAGAGGTGATTGTTCCAAATCCTGAAGACTTTAAAGGGAATTGGCAGGCTGTTTTCGGAAATGACAACCCACTACATATTGAAATAGGTACTGGGAAAGGACAATTTGTCACAGGTATGGCCTTACAAAATCCAGATATAAATTATATTGGCATTGAGCTTTATGACAGTGTCATTGTTTGTGCATTGGAAAAAATTATAGAGGCTAAATCTCCAGCGAATTTACGACTATTAAAAGTAAATGGCGCAGATTTAAATAAATTTTTTGCAAAAAATGATGTAGACCGTGTGTATCTGAATTTCTCAGATCCCTGGCCAAAAACGCGCCATGCTAAGCGACGTTTAATGCACGGGGATTTTTTGAAATTATATGAGTCGATTTTAGTGGATGAGGGGGAAATCCATTTTAAAACGGATAACCGTGGTTTGTTTGAGTATTCATTAATTAGTATGTCTGAATATGGTATGTTACTTAAGTATGTATCACTCGACCTACATGCGAATATGCCTGAGGATAACGTTATGACTGAATATGAGCAGAAATTTTCTGCTAAAGGACAGCCGATTTATCGTCTAGAATCGCAATTCTTTACTAAATAGGGGGAGTATGGATGGATCAGTTAACGTTTCACAGTATGTCATTATCATGGCTAAACGGGGGTGTCACTTGCCTTGATGGCGGTGCTATGTTTGGCGTTGTACCAAAACCACTTTGGTCACGCAAATATCCAGTCAACGAAAAAAATCAAATCGAGCTACCAACTGAGCCGATTTTAATTCAATATGATGGCAAAAACTATCTTGTTGATACTGGTGTTGGCTTTAACAAATTAAATGAAAAACAACTACGAAACTTTGGGGTAACTGAGGAATCAACATTAGCGGCTAGCTTACAGGAGCTAGGACTAACACCAGCTGATATTGATGCAGTATTAATGACGCATCTACATTTTGACCACGCTGGGGGTTTAACGCAATGGGAAGATGATATCCTTGTACCAACATTCCCGAATGCCAAAATCTTCGTAACGAAAATCGAGTGGGACGAAATGCGTAAGCCAAATGTTCGCTCGAAAAATACGTATTGGAAAGAAAACTGGGAGCCAGTTCAGCACTTAATAGAAACGTATGAAGGTACGTTAGAAGTAGCTCCGGGTATTGAAATGATTCATACGGGTGGTCATAGTGATGGACATGCCATTATAAAATTAACTCAAAATGGCGAGGTATTATTGCATATGGCAGATATTATGCCAACACATGCACACCAAAATCCATTATGGGTTTTAGCGTATGACGATTATCCAATGACGAGTGTCTTTGCCAAGGAACGTATAATGAAAGAAGCACTTGCAAATGGCTACGGCTTTATCTTCTACCATGATGCGTATTACCGCATGATTAAATGGGATGAAACAGGTAAAGAAATTGAAGATAAATTAGAACGCAGCAGACAAGCTGTTATTACATTTTAAATAAAAAACGTGTGAACCTTTTGTGTTCGCACGTTTTTTTATCTTTATTCAGCAAATGTTCTTTGAAACGAAAGTACAACCGTGATTACAGAAGACTTTCACCTCTGAAATGGAACATTTAAAGGGAACTTCCTGTATTACGGGTGGGTATTTTTAGGTTTTACAAAAATGGAGGTTTAATTTATTTAAAACGTATGCGATGTATATAAGTTGATTTCCGTTCCGGCTGGACGCCCCCAGGAAGCTCTGCTCTGCGCGAAAGCGAAGCGTCAGCGGCAAAGCGCGCCCGGCCGGAACGGAAATCAACTTCACGTTATGGTGATGAGCCTAATTGTCTATACCCCATTTTTTTGACACTTTTTTCGTGAACATCTTGGAAAATATGATACACTAAAAGCTATACTAAAACACAAAAGAGAGTTGAAATATACATGGCAACTGAGCAACCATTTTTACCAGTATTACTAGGATCAGATATGAATGCATATGGTATGGCACGTGCATTTTATGAGGCATATGGTATTAAACCACTTGTATTAGGGCGTTCACATTTAACGGCAACGCAAGATAGTCATATCATAAATTTCGAAGAGATTGATCGCTTAAATGAACAGGATGTATTTGCACCTGCACTTGCAAAGGTCGCAAAAAAATATTCAGATAAAAAACTACTGTTGTTAGCTTGTGGAGATGATTATGCAAAGCTTATTATCAAAAATAAGCCAGCATTGCAGGAGCATTTTACAGTACCATATATTGATGAATCACTTATGGATGAAATTTTATTAAAAGAAAATTTCTATAAAATGTGTGATAAGTACGATTTTAAATATCCTGGTACGACGACTGTAACAGCAGACAATTACGAAAACTTTACACCACCATTTGATTACCCAATTATTTTAAAGGCATCGAACTCGGTGGAATATTGGGCATGTAAATTCCCAGGTAAGAAAAAAGTTTTCGTTGCGAATGATGAAGCGGAAAAAACAGCTATTTTAAAAGCAATTTATAGCTCAACTTATCAGGATACAATGATTATTCAAGAATTCATTCCAGGTGATGATTCGTATATGCGTGTATTAAATGCGTATGTAGGGAAGGATGGCAAAGTGAAGCTAATGTGTCTAGGAAACCCAATCTTAGAAGAGCATTCACCTGAAGGAATCGGTAGTTATGCAGCTATTATTACAACATACGATAAAGAATTAATGGATCAAGTACGTTTCTTCTTAGAGGATATCGGTTATACAGGCTTTGCTAACTTCGATATGAAATATGATATGCGTGACAAACAGTATAAGTTGTTTGAAATTAACTTACGTAATGGTCGCTCTAGTTATTATGTAACAGCAAGTGGTCATAATTTAATGAAATATGTAGCGGATGACCATATGTTAAATATTGAACAGGAAGTAACTTATGTTCAGGACAAGCATTTATGGATGATCATTCCTAAAGGCGTGCTATTCAAATATGCATCAAATGAAAAGCTTAAGTTAGAAGCTAAAAAATTAATTCGTGAAGGGAAATATACAAACTCTCTTTACTTTAATCAAGATATGAATGCGAAACGTTGGGTGAAGCTAACGTTAAATAATTTAAATTATTATCGTAAATATAAAAAATACTTCAACAATAAAGGATTGTCTGAGTAAAACGAAGAAGCCATCTCCAATGACGAGATGGCTTTTTCAAGTTATTGAAAAACTATTATATCGATGAAATAAAGATGTATTATTAAATAAAAATAGCTCTTCAGCAAAAAGAGTGGTTGATTTCCGTTCCGACTGGGCGCTTTGTCGCTGACGCTTCGCTTGCGCACAGTTAAAACATTTGCCGCTGACGCTTCGCTTTCGCACAGAGCAGAGCTTCCTGGGGGCGTCCGATGAGCCGCTTCGCTGCGCTGCAGGGTCTCATCTGTGACGCTGATCCCCGATGAGTCGCCCAGTCTCCACTCAACTTATTCACATAGCGTATATATGTATGCCACTCTAATTTATAGTGATAAAAAGAAATTTTTAAAAATTGTTTTTTGTGCGAAAGCGTAGTTTAACGTAGTGGCTGCAACAGGGTAAGCAACTTGAAGATTGCTCACAGAATAGCGAGTGGTTAGGAACTGAAATCTCTCTCAACATTCTTAAATATTTACTTGATCATTTTGTTTTTAACTCTATAAAAAGAAGCTATCTCAAATAACTAAGATGGCTTCTTTTTTGTAGGGTTTTATAATATTTGTTCGCGTATTACTGGAAGGTTATACTTCTTGTAGCTCTACTACTACACCTGAGCGTGCGTCAGCAGCAAATTCAAATGTTTGCATTTCGCCCTCATTCATACGAGAGATACCTCCACGGTATACTGGAATAGTCATAATGCCGTTAGAGAAATTGTCTGTTTTCATAAAAATCCAAGAACCGTCAATCGGTGAATCCTTTTTAAATTCCTTTTTTATGTTTTCGAGTACTTGTCCTGCAGGTACATACGGAGAAACCTTTTCGCTTGCTTCTTTAACAATGACTGCGGCAGCTAGGCCAGTAGCAACACCAATTAAAAAATCACGTAATTTCATGCTTCTTTCCTCCTTTTTCTATAGCTCCATTTTAACATAGCATACAGAGTGAATGCACGTTCACACTTTAGCACTTTTTAGGAAATGTATCAATATTACGAATTTGGAAATTGCGCTGGTGCTTTGCTATTGCACAGAGCAAGTTTTGGGTAAACTTTGAAGATGAACGACAATTCTCATTTATTTTGCTACTCATTGAAAAATGGAAGTTTTCTGAAGAATATAGATAAATATGTTACAATGGCAGGGAAGAATATTCTACTTCGTGGGGAGAGAGAGTCATCATGAATGAGGAAACATTACAATTATTTAAAACACTAACAGAATTACCAGGCGCACCGGGTAATGAACATGCGGTACGAGCGTTCATGCGTTCTGAGTTGGAAAAGTACTCGGATGAGATTGTTCAGGATAATTTAGGGGGTATTTTCGGTGTGAAGCATAGTGAAGTTGCTGATGCACCAAAAGTGTTAGTTGCTGGACATATGGATGAAGTGGCATTCATGGTTACTTCTATTACTGATAACGGGATGATCCGCTTTCAAACATTAGGTGGCTGGTGGAATCAGGTAATGCTAGCGCAACGAGTTGAAGTATTTACTAAAAACGGTGCGATTCCTGGCGTGATTTCATCAATACCACCACACTTATTAACAGATGCTGAACGTTCTAAACCGATGGATATTAAAAATATGCTAATAGATGTTGGCGCAGACAATAAAGAAGATGCTATTGCACTTGGCGTTCGTCCAGGTCAATCAACTATCCCTGTCTGCCCATTTACACCAATGGCAAATCCGAAAAAAATTATGGCCAAAGCTTGGGATAACCGCTATGGCTGTGGATTGGCAATTGAATTGATGAAAGAAGTGAAAGGTGAAAAGTTAGCCTCGCATTTATATTCAGGTGCCAATGTAATGGAAGAAGTTGGTCTGCGAGGTGCTCAAGTGTCCGCAAATATGATTAAACCGGATCTATTCTTTGCTCTAGATGCTTCACCTGCAAATGATATGTCAGGAGAAAAAAATCAATTTGGTCAGCTTGGAAAAGGGACATTATTACGTATTCTTGACCGTACGATGGTTACACATAGAGGCATGCGTGAATTCATCTTAGATACTGCGGAAACGAATAATATTCCTTATCAATATTTTGTATCACAAGGTGGTACAGATGCAGGACGTGTACACACGGCAAATGACGGCATTCCTAGCGCAGTAATTGGTGTTTGCTCACGCTATATTCATACATCTGCTTCAATTATTCATATTGATGACTATGCAGCTGCAAAAGCTTTAATTGTGGAACTAGTGAAAAAAGCTGATCGTTCGACATTAGCAACGATTCGCGCTAATGTGTAAAGTGATTCCGCTGAAAGAAGTTAAAAGATGCCTTTAGGGGCATCTTTTTCTATGTGAGGAAAGAGGGATTAGAAAATGAACATAACTATTGGAACAACAAACAAAGCAAAAACAGAGGCAGTTGAAGTTATTGCTAGAAAATATTTTGATAAACCAAATTTTACCTACGTTAAGGCTGCTTCACAAGTATCCGATCAACCGATGACTCATGAAGAAACACGATTGGGAGCAATAAACCGTTCGGAAAACGCAATCAAAGAGACGGATGCCCAATTATCGTTTGGATTAGAGGGTGGAGTGACTGAAATTGATGGTGTTATGTACGTTTGTAACTGGGGAGCACTTACAGTATCAAATGGCACAACTTATACAGCTGCTGGCGCACAAATTATATTACCAGAAGAAATTGCCCAGGAAATAAGAGCTGGGAAGGAACTTGGGCCTGTAATGGAGCACTATACACAACGCCGAGATATCCGACAAGGTGCGGGAGCTGTAGGAGTTTTCACACAAGGATTAGTAAGTCGTCAGATGATGTTCGAGCATATAGTTTCGCTTCTTATTGGCCAATATTTATTCACATTAGCACATGACTAGTTTCTGTTGATTAGTGATAATGGAATGGTGAAGTTGCAACTTTAAAATAATTTTTTTAAAATAGGAAAATATAAGATAATTTACATGAGATGACGAAAATCGTTCATTCGGTTAAGATTAAATAATTGGATAGTTTTGAACAGAACGGTTCACGAACATGTGAGCCGTTTTCTCTTCACTAAACTTCTTTCAGCAATTATTTTCTGTACCGAAAGCGCTAAATAAGGGGAAAGGATACCCAAATTTGCTGGAGTAAACGTTACGACCTGTGACAATTTATTTCTGCGCGACAGCGGTAATTACGCAAAAATAAATTAATTTAGAAGAAAGGATGTGAGCTAGGTGAAACAAATTAAATCAGAACAACTTGTGACCCTATTAAAACAACATTTGAATGAGGAAAAGTTTGATTTTGAATTTGATAAAAAGCATGATAAATTACGCCTTAACCATAAAAAAATTGGTAAAGGGATGGAGCTATCTCTACCAGGCATTTTAGCAAAATATAATGACAAGCAAGGGGCTGCAATCGATGAAGTTGTTTATACAATCGAGCAAACCTTTAATGCTATGGAACAAGAAATGGAACAAGGATTCCAAGCTATTACAAAAATTTATCCAGTTATTCGCGCAACATCCTCCCCTAAAGCCTCGAAGGAGGGGCATGCATTCATTACTACTGAGCATACAGCTGAAACACGTATTTTTTATGCGCTTGATTTAGGAAAAACCTATCGTTTTATTGATGAATCCATGTTAGAGGTACTACAATTAACAGTAGAGCAAATTCGTGAAATGGCACGATTTTCTGTAAAGCAATTGCCAACAGTTTATAAAAAAGATGAAGTTGCAGGGAATATTTTTTATTTTGTTAATGCTAATGATGGCTACGATGCAAGTCGTATTTTAAATGAAAGCTTTTTGAAAGAGATGCAGACTAACATTGAAGGTGACATGACGTTATCTGTACCACATCAGGATGTATTAATAGTAGGTGATATTCGTAATGAAACAGGGTATGATGTATTAGCGCAGATGACGATGCATTTCTTCGCTGTCGGTACTGTACCGATTACGTCATTATCTTTTATTTATGAAGACGAGGAGCTAGAACCGATCTTTATATTAGCAAAAAACCGAGTTAAAAAGGAGCAAGAGAAACAATGAATGTATTTTACAACAAAGAGCATGTAGGAGATGTATTGCTAGTACAATTAGCAACAGAATCAATCGTGAAGACAGAGTTAGAACGTGCGGGTGATATCGCTATATTAAAGGAAGCACAAACGGGAGAAATTAAAGCATTTAATTTATTTAATGCTAGCAACTATATTCAAACTGATGCAAAAGGTCTAGTTGAAGTTACTCCGGAATTAGTAGAACAACTTGAGGCAGCTATATCAAAAAATGGAGCTGTAATCAGCCTTGATGTAGATTTTTCTCCAAAATTTGTTGTAGGTTATGTAGAAACGAAGGACAAGCATCCAAATGCTGATAAATTAAACATTTGTTCTGTAAACGTAGGTGAAGAAACATTACAAATTGTATGTGGCGCGCCAAATGTGGAAGCAGGTCAAAAGGTTGTTGTTGCAAAAATCGGTGCAGTGATGCCTTCTGGAATGCTAATTAAAGAAGGTAATTTACGTGGTGTTGAATCATACGGTATGTTATGTTCAGCACGCGAATTAGCAATACCAAATGCACCTTCTGAAAAAGGAATTTTAGTATTACCGGAAGATGCGATAACTGGTAGTGCGTTTGAGGCACCAACAAGATAAAGCCTTCGGAAGCACTGTTTAGCTGTGCGAAAGCGCAGCGACAGCAACAAATGTTTTCTGTGCGAAAGCGCAGCGACAGCAACAATTTGCTAAGTGAAAATTGATTATATGTACTTAAAATCGTTATGCTACTATTATGCTAGTAACATAACGATTTTTTTATCTAGAATGAGCCTCTTAATGCAAGTTTCTATTACATTTTTATGGTATGCTTTTTGTTATAGACATTTAACTTCTTTCAGCAAGTATTTTCTGTAGCGACAGCAACAATTGTTTTTTGTACCGAAAGCAAAGCGTCAGCTACAGAAGTCTCCTACCTCTATAGGTAGTGAGATGAATGCAGATTTAGGCTACTTTTCAGTGGGTGTCCAAATACCCGCTGAAATAGAGGACCTCAGTCTAAGAACGCCACGTCCTGTGGCAACGACTGAGTGACTAACATCATGCCGCTGACGCTACGTTAACACTAC
>NZ_JBIVCA010000001.1:70802-72467 GCF_044746345.1 Lysinibacillus sp. NPDC086135
CACTACGCTTTCGCGCAAAAAACATCATGCCGCTGACGCTACGTTAACACTACGCTTTCGCGCAAAAAACATCATGCCGCTGACGCTACGTTAACACTACGCTTTCGCGCAAAAAACATCATGCCGCTGACGCTACGTTAACACAAGCTTTCGCGCAAAAAACATCATGCCGCTGACGCTGCGTTAACACTACGCTTTCGCGCAAAAAACATCTGTTGGCAAAAAGCCTCCGGCCGCAATTATGTCGAGGCATAATTGATTTAGTTAATGCTATAAATGAAGTGTAAGAGAAATGAGTGAACAATGTGAATTGGTTAAAAAAACAAATGAATAAATTTTTAAATAAAGATGATAATGATTACGAATATGAAGAGTTTTATGAAGACTATGAAGAAGAACAATCACAGCAGTTGCATTCATATAAAGAAACGACCATAGCAAAACAAAAAACTTTTCGTTTTCCGTTAATTGAGGATGAGGAATTTTCAGCTTCACCATCACCATCATCAAAGGCAGCATTCAATCAAATGGATGATGCTTACTCCGGACAAATTGAAGATTTATCGCTACCGAAGCATTTAAATAATCATATTGTGGATTCGAGTCTTTACGATATTGAGGTTTCAGGTATTCGAGATCTATTAGCAAATCGGACGAAGAGAACTGGTAGAACGACGATTACACGAAGTCAGCCTGAACAGGAGAATCGTTCAAAAGCAAGTCTTGTTTTTCGAGATGCGCAAAATGAATTACCGACGTCACCTAAAGTTACGAATTATCAATTAGAAAAAGCAGATGAAAGTGTTTTAATCGAAAATCGCAAGCGTTTTGTACCAAGTGATGTTCCGTCACCAGTCTATGGTTTTTCTAGGCCAAGTCCAATTGAGCAATTATTAGAGAAACGGAAGGAAGAGCACGACAAGAAAGAGTTAGCAATACCTACAGCTTCTAAGTCTTTAAAAGAAGCGACAACAAATGAGGCTATTGAAAATATACTAGAAGAAAAAGAGCCTATTAGCGCAGTTCGGAAAGATGAATCTGAACAGCTTGAAATCACTGGAAAAATCGAAGTACCTGCTAAGCAACCGATTACTTTTGAAGATAAATTAACAGGCGAAACAAATCATCATAGTGATAAAACGACGACGGAATTACCTGTACCGCAAACAACTTCTTTTGCCGTAGAATTTGAAAATCAAATGAAAGAAGCCGTTCAACAAGAGCTGAATATTGAACAACTTTCATCTGACCAATCAGAAATCCATGTAAAAGAGGTAGTTGTAGAACAAGTACAAATCGAAAATTCGACCATCCACATTGGTGAAGTTACAGTAGTCCAGCCACTAATGAAGGAAGATGATAAGCAAGATGTGTTGCAAGAACAGTCTTTAGAAGAACTACCTTTAGAAGAGCAATCTGTAGAAAAGAAAGAAAAAAGTGGCATTCCATTTAATGTTTTAATGCTAAAAACTGATAAAGAGAAATGGAGAATCCAACAGCAATTTAAAAATATGAAGTCGACATCAACAATTGTTGACATAAATCAAGAAAAACAGGAACCTTCATCTGAGCTTATTCATTCGGAAGTAGAACAGCACATAGTGACATCTGAAAAAGAACAAATTCCACAATCTATAGATTTAGGGATTAGCGAGTTAGAGATGG
>NZ_JBIVCA010000001.1:72564-92128 GCF_044746345.1 Lysinibacillus sp. NPDC086135
TGGACAATAAAACAGCTCTACAGTTGACGAAGGAAAACGAGGTTTCTATTGAAAATACTATTCCATCCGAAAAAGAACAAATTCCACAATCTATAGATTTAGGGATTAGCGAGTTAGAGATGGACAATAAAACAGCTCTACAGTTGACGAAGGAAAACGAGGTTTCTATTGAAAATACTATTCCATCCGAAAAAGAACAAATTCCACAATCTATAGGTTTAGAAATTAGCGAGTTAGAGATGGACAATAAAACAGCTCTACAGTTGACGAAGGAAAACGAGGTTTCTATTGAAAATACTATCCCATCCGAAAAAGAACAAATTCTACAATCTATAGGTTTAGAAATTAGCGAGTTAGAGATGGACAATAAAACAGCTACACAGTCGACGGAAGAAAATGAGGTTTCTATTGAAAATACTGTCCCATTCAATGCTGCAACAGAAAGTGTATCAGTCATTACAATGGCACCAGTCACATCAATGTCTAACGTTTCGACATTAGAAAAAACAGTGATTGATGTAGAAAGCTTCGACGAAATTTCAGCGACTACCGAAATGGAAGTAGAAACGGCTACTGAACAGAAGCTTACTACCGAGAATATAGATATTCTCGAGGAAAATTCTATTAATACTGAGAAGTTTCCAGAACAACCTTCCATATTAGATGAAACATTTGTGGAAGTTCAAGTACAGGAAACGCCTCGGAAGCCTGTTCATGTTTATCAAAAGCCAGATGATGAGTTTTTAGAGCCACCTGAGGAAAAAACACAAGATACTGAGTGGATGGAGCAACAGGGAGATACATTGGTCGAAGCTTTGTCTTATTTCCAAGTCTCAGCTCAAATAGAATCCATTATGCAAGGACCTGCCGTGACACAATTTGAAATAACTGTGAGTCATGGTACAAAGGTTAGCAAAATCCGCAATCTTTCAGATGATTTGAAGCTTGCATTGGCAGCGAAAGACATCCGCATCCAAGCACCGATTCCTGGGAAGAGCTCAATTGGCATTGAGATACCGAACCGTGTATCTCGCGCTGTTCGATTATCGGAAGTGACAAATAGTGCTTCTTTCCTCGAGTCAGATTCACCGTTAGAAGCAGCTTTGGGTCTGGATTTAACAGGGAAGCCTGTAACCATTGATTTACGAAAAATGCCACATGGATTAATTGCCGGAGCCACAGGTTCTGGTAAATCGGTTTGTATCAATTCAATTTTGGTTAGTTTATTATATAAAGCTGCACCACATGAATTAAAGCTGATGCTTATCGATCCTAAAATGGTAGAATTAGCACCGTTTAATCATATTCCGCATTTAGTTAGCCCGGTCATCACCGATGTAAAGGCTGCTACAGCTGCACTGAAATGGGCAGTGGAAGAAATGGAACGTCGTTATCAGTTATTTGCGCATGCGGGCGCACGTGATATTACACGTTATAATGCAATTGCGGATAAAAATAATGAACATAGCTTAAAATTACCGTATATTCTAATTGTCATTGATGAATTGGCAGATTTAATGATGATGTCTCCTGCAGATGTAGAGGAGGCGATTTGTCGTATTGCCCAAAAGGCACGTGCTTGTGGTATCCATTTAATTGTTGCAACTCAAAGACCGTCTGTTGACGTTATTACAGGGCTTATTAAATCAAATATTCCTACACGTATTGCTTTTGCGGTATCTTCACAAATCGATTCACGTACAATTTTAGATGCACAAGGTGCAGAAAGATTGCTTGGACGAGGCGATATGTTATATTTAGGTAATGGTATGTCTGCTCCTGTTCGTTTGCAGGGGACATTTGTGACAGATGATGAAATTGAAGCAATTATTGAGCATGTTCGTGAGCAAGGAGAGCCTGATTATATATTCGATCAAGAGGAACTTTTAAAGAAGACTGAGGTTTCCGCTGAGCAAGATGAACTGTTCGAAGATGTGTGTAGATTTGTCTATGAGCAAGGAGGAGCCTCTACTTCCTTAATTCAGCGCAAATACCATATTGGCTATAATCGTGCTGCTCGTTTAATCGATATGTTGGAATCGCATGGCTTTGTGTCTGAGGCACGTGGCAGTAAACCACGAGAAAGTTATATTACAGAAGAAGATTTAATTGCTATGTTTGAATAAGAATTACATTGTTTTCGTATAGATTATCTTATTCACGTCGAAATTAGTATTTTTAGAAAAGTTACACATTTATCCTAATGCATAAATAGTGCTATAATAGACGAGATATGATGATTAGTACGTATTTTTTAGTACTTACAAAGGTATTAATACCTAATAATTGGTGGAAAATACGATACACCTAATAGATGATAGAAGGGATATTGAATTCCCGGGGGGTTTAATTAATGACAGTTTTTCATTTCACAGGCATTAAAGGTTCTGGCATGAGTTCACTTGCACAAATCTTATTTGATGCTGGTGAACAAGTACAGGGCTCAGATGTTGATAAATATTTCTTCACGGAACAGCCGTTACGTGATCGTAATATTCCAATTTTTACATTTAATGCAGATAATATTAAAGAAGGTATGACAGTTATTGCAGGGAACGCATTTCCTGATGACCATCCTGAATTAGAGCGTGCTCGTGAAATCGGAGTAGAAGTTATTCGCTACCATAAATTTTTAGGTGAATATATCGGTAATTATACGTCGATTGCTATTACTGGTGCACATGGTAAAACATCTACAACAGGCTTGATGGCTCATGTTGTAGGTGGGTATAAACCAACTTCTTATTTAATCGGTGATGGAACTGGAGCTGGACATGAAAATGCTGACTTCTTTGTGATGGAAGCATGTGAATACCGTCGACACTTTTTAGCGTATAATCCCGATTACGCTGTAATGACTAATATTGATTTTGACCATCCGGACTACTTTGCAAACATAGAGGATGTTTATTCAGCATTTCAATCATTAGCACTACAGGTTAAAAAAGCAATTATTGCTTGCGGTGATGATGAACATCTACAACGTATTCAAGCAAAGGTGCCTGTTGTTTATTACGGCTTTGGGGCTGAAAATGATTTTGAGGCTCGTAATGTTGAAAAAACAACTAAGGGTACAAAATTTGATGTATTTGTCCGTAATGAATTTTATAGCACATTCTTTATCCCATTATTTGGGGATCATGCGGTATTAAATACTTTATCTGTTATTACACTTTGCCAATATGAAGGTATTTCACCAGACATCGTTCAAGAACGTTTAAACACATACAAAGGTGTAAAAAGACGTTTTACAGAAACGAATATTGGGAATAATGTTTTAATAGATGACTATGCGCATCATCCAACTGAAATCCGTGCAACGATTCAATCAGCACGACAAAAGTTTCCCGATCGTGAGCTAGTAGCTATTTTCCAACCACATACATTTACACGTACACAAGCTTTTTTACAGGATTTTGCAGATAGTCTAAGTCTTGCAGATACAGCATATTTATGTGATATTTTTGGCTCTGCAAGGGAAACACAAGGCGCACTTTCAATCCAAGATTTAGCGTCTTTAATTAAAGGCAGTGCAGTGATTACCACTGAAGGAATTGAAGTGTTAACAAAGCATAAGGACGCAGTATTTTTATTTATGGGCGCTGGCGATGTTCACAAATTCCAAGATGCTTTTGAAGACGTGCTAAAGAACAACGAAACAGCTTAGTCCGCAAGGAATAAGCTGTTTTTCTCAAAATGAGAAGGAATTCAGTTTTTTTTGTCGAAGATAAGGAAAGTAATAGTAAAAAGAATTTTTACTGGCAGGAGGTCTAGTTATGGAAGTTATTTTGTATATTGCAGCAATCATTGCAGCAATTGGTTTTTTAATTTTTTGTGTGAGCGTTGGGATGACATTATTTTCGCTCAAACCAATTCTTAACAGTTTAGCTGGAACATTATCAGGTATTGAAGGACAAATGGAAGGTATTACACGTGAAACGACTTCCTTACTATCCAAAACAAATAGCTTGGCAGAGGATATTCAAGAAAAATCTGAACAGTTAAATTCCGTTGTTCATGCAGTCAAAGGAATTGGAGACTCTGTGAATGGTTTAAATACATCTGTACAGCAAATTACTTCTTCAATTTCTAAAACTGTGGAACAAAATGAAGAAAAAATTGCACAAGTTGTTCAATGGAGTAATGTTGCAATGGGCATTGCAGATAAGTGGAAGAAACGCAAAATTATTGATCAGGCCAATGAGGTGATTCAAGAAGATGTTTATTCTTCTGAATCAGAGCAGTCGGAAAAATCGAAAAGAAAATGGGGCCGTAAAAAATAATAATTATTCGGTAGGCATTAAATGTCAACGGAATAAAAATAAAATTTTAGGCATATGTTGTAGAATGCATCCGCGAAAGCAGATGGACAACCAGTCTAAGCAAATTAGATAATAAGATGGGGAGGAATTGTTGTATGACAACTCAAAAGCCAAATTATAATGAAGTGAAGGAACAACAACTTGAAAGTTCATTGCCACAGCTTTATCAACCGCAAGAGTCGATCTATGAAGAGGAGCGAGTGAACATGAAGGATTTTGTTATTGGCGCATTAGTTGGGGGTATAGTAGGGGCAGCTGCAGGCTTATTGCTAGCTCCAAAATCAGGAAAAGATTTACGTAGCGATGTAGCAGTACAAGCTGTTAACTTAAAAGATAAGAGTGCAGATTTCTCGACAACTGCTAAAGATAAAACGGTTCAATTATCTAAACAAATTCAAGAACAATCTACACAATTAGTAGAGAAAGTAAAAACATTAAAATCAGCAAAAGCACCAACTGTTTTTGACGATGGTACTGTTTCTTTTGAGGGTGAAGAACCACTGGAAGATTTCATTCCTAGTGAAGAACCTAAAGCAGAGGATGCTAGTGAAAAAAAGGAACAAGCTGAAGAAAAAAGTGAAGAAGTTCGCGCTTAATAGATAAAAGGGATACGTTACATCTTATCAACGATGTAACGTATCCTTTTTTTAAGATATGGGCGCTTTTTCTAGTAAAATCTCTAATTTATCCCCGCCGAAAATCTCCATATCAAAGCTTGCAGATTGGCCGTTTCGTAAAATTGTAAAATTACCTTTAAATGTAGTAGGTAGTTGCCAATTAGAAAAACGGAACACATCCTGGTATATCCAACGACTTCGATCTTTTTCTTTAAATGAAATTATTGCTCCATTTGGAACAGTTGAAAGAGGTGATACCACTACATGATTAACGAGAACTTCGTTGGCCATCTTTTTCAGCTCTAACACCTCGTTTTGAAAATGGATGGTCATTTTATCCTCAAGTAAAACATTCATTTGGTCAGCAATCCGTTGAACGGTAGGGAATGTTTGTTGCTGAAATGTAAGTACATCACCATCTTGGACAGCATATGACATTTTAGCTGGTTTACCATTAATCATTAAATGAGCTGAAAACTCTGGTAAATACAGTGGTTTTCCGTCCACTTGAATATAAAATGACTCAAATTGTTTTACTAACTCCCAATTATTTGTGAGCTTAAATACATCCTCGACTGTTTCAGCTATTTCAAACATCACAACATCTCGATCATTTAATGCGCTATCGAGTGATGTCGGAGAACCATTAACAGTTATTTGTGGTTCGATGACATATTTTGTATGTTGAATGGTAATTGTTTTAATGGCAGCATCATCTACAATATCTCTCACCGTAGCATTAGCTGGCTGACCGTCTTGGCCTTCAATTAGCTGGATGGCATCGCCTGTTTTAATCATCGTTTTTGTGGATGCCGGATGACTATTCACTAAAATTTCTGCCGGTTGACCGTGACCCCCAGGTATGAAAATATCTTGTCCATTAACATTCACTGATAATCCATGACCCGGTTTTCCATATAATTGCTTTGCTCGAATATTGGCTGCTAAAAATGCATCTGCAACGGTCATTTCTTTTAATTCAAAAAGGCGAACTACTTGTTCATTGACAGTGAGACTCATATATTGAATAGGCATTTTTTTTGCTGCAATGGCGATACCGATTGGGGTCACCAATTCAGGAGATGCTTTAATATGATCTTCCCTCGTTAAGTTTTGAATGGCGTCAATCCCTCGAACGGCAATGCGATTGGCAGGTAAATCTAGTACTAGTCCAAGTTGAGTTGTAAGATTTGGCGTTAAGCTACCTCCACCGACAAGCATTACCGCTTTAGGAGCAGTCTGATTATTAAGGCGTAAAATTTCTTCTCCAATAGCTTTTGCGAGTTGCTTAACAGCAGGTTCGATTGCTTGAAGAACCTCTTGTTTCGGATAATATTGATCAAAGCCTAAAATATCCTGGATTAAAATGTCTTCTTCAGTTTGCAGTTGACGTTTCGCTTCTTCAGCAACAGGGAAGTCGAGTAAGTAATGGTCACTTAAAGCCTCTGTTATTTCATCACCAGCTGTTGGTACCATGCCATATGCGACAACAGTGCTTTTATCGGTAATGGCAATATCAGATGTACCAGCACCAATATCAACAAGTGCTACATTTAAACGACGCATTGTTGGGGGAATAAGTACATTAATAGCTGCAATAGGTTCTAAAGTTAGTGCATCCATCTCTAAATCCGCGCGTTTAAGAGCCGCGATAAGTGATTCTACGACAACTCGTGGCAAGAACGTAGCAATAACTTCAATTTGTGCTTCATCCCCTTGCTGATCGAGTAGGCTACCAATTTCTTCGCCATCTAAACGGTAGTATAAAACTGAATAACCAACGCAATAATAGTGGCTTATTTTAGCGTCTTCTTTGTGTTGAAGAAGCTGTTGCTGTGCCTGTTGAACAGCTTGCAGTTCTAAACGACTTATATCTTCCTCCGTAAAGATTGGTCGATTACGTATATGGATCGTCACGCTTGCTTGTTCTGTTTTTAATGAGCGGCCAGCCGCAGCGACGCTCACTTTTTTTAAAGGACCATGCTTCTCTTCAAGTTCATGTTTAATTTCATTGATTAAATCTGCCACATACATGACATTATGTATTTGACCATCAACCATGGCGCGTTCTTTATGTTCTTTTATCAAGATGTCTTCCACGTGAAAGCGGTCATTATCTTCAGCTAAAATAATGCCTACTACAGAACGTGTACCGATATCAAGTGCAAATAATTTTGAACTCAATGTACTCGCTTCCTTTCTCGTAATATGTTAACTTCTTTCAGCAAAATTTAGCTGGCATAGAGGAACTCAGGCTAAAAACTTCACAACCTGTGAAAACGCCTGAGTGACCAATATCGTGTTGGCAAAAAGCCTCTGGCGGATGTCACGAATCGGAAAGGAGTCTTTGTACTCGCTTCCTTCCTCGTAATATGTTAATATAATTTAGCGAGTTGAAGCGCTAAATTAAAAATGCGTGACATTCTGTGCAACATTGATTATAATGTTGCTAATATCTAAAAATGTAACATACATTTCAGAGTTCTGAAAGTGTCTGTCGTGAGGAGAGGAGCAAGAAACATGAGCCAAAAAGATTTAGAAAGCTTACGTAGTCAAATAGACGGTTTAAACTTAGAAATTCTTCGTCTAATTAACGAACGTGCAGCAGTAGTTGATGAAATCGGTAAGATTAAAGAAAAACAAGGTGTGAATCGCTATGATCCATTACGTGAACGCCATATGCTTGATCTTATTAAAGAGCACAATCAAGGTCCGTTAAACCAAATGACGGTTGATTATATATTTAAGCAAATCTTTAAAACAGCTTTAAAACAACTTGAAGCGGATAAGAAAAAAGAATTACTTGTTTCTCGTAAGAAAAAATCAGAAGATACTGTCATTAATGTGAATGGTGAGCTAATTGGCCAAGGAAAACCATCTTTCGTATTTGGACCTTGTGCTGTAGAATCATACGAGCAAGTAGCAGCAGTAGCAGCATCTATTAAAGCAAAAGGTGAAAAGTTAATTCGTGGCGGCGCATATAAACCACGTACTTCCCCATATGACTTCCAAGGTCTTGGATTAGAAGGACTTAAAATTTTGAAACGTGTGTCAGAGGAATACGGTTTAGGCGTTATTACGGAAATCGTTACACCAGGTCATTTAGAGGAAGCTTTAGATTACATTGATGTTATCCAAATTGGTGCACGTAATATGCAAAACTTCGAATTATTAAAAGCAGCGGGTGCAACAAATAAACCTGTACTTTTAAAAAGAGGCTTAGCGGCGACAATTGATGAATTCATTCACGCAGCAGAATACATTATGTCTAAAGGAAATGAGAACATCATTTTATGTGAGCGTGGTATTCGTACTTACGAAAAAGCAACTCGTAACACATTAGATATTTCTGCTGTACCAATTTTAAAACAAGAAACGCATTTACCAGTATTTGTAGACGTAACGCATTCAACAGGTCGTCGTGATTTACTATTACCATGTGCTAAGGCAGCAATTGCTATTGGAGCTGATGGCGTTATGGCAGAGGTGCATCCAGATCCATCTGTAGCACTTTCTGATTCACAACAACAAATGGATATCCCAACATTTGATGCTTTCTACGAAACACTACAAAAATTCATGAAGAGCCATGAAATCAATGCTTAACTTCTTTCAGCGGGTGTCCAAACACTTGCTGAAATAGAGGAACTCAGTCTAAGAACGCCACGTCCTGTGGCAACGACTGAGTGACCAACATCGGTGCTGTTGCGCTTTCGCACAGGCAAAAAACAAGTTGCTGACGCTGCGTTAGCATTACGCTTAAGCACAAAGCCGATGCCAGACGCAATTATGCCAGGGCATAATTGATGTGTTGATAAACACCGCTTGCTTTAATCAGCAGGCGGTGTTTACTATATAGTGACAAAATAATGACTAGAAAAGTACTATTTGTACTTGGTTTTTCTTTTCATGTACATACTGCTTCTTGAAAAGAATATGAAAATTATCGTATGATAAGGCTATAAAAGGAAAAAAGGGAGGCACGTACGATGACTGTTACAATTTATGATGTTGCAAGAGAAGCAAATGTTTCTATGGCAACGGTCTCTCGTGTAGTCAATGGTAATCAAAACGTAAAACCGGCAACACGGAAAAAAGTATTAGAAGTAATTGAACGATTAGAGTACCGTCCAAACGCAGTAGCGCGTGGATTAGCAAGTAAGAAAACAACAACAGTTGGCGTGATTATCCCGGATATTGCAAACAATGTTTATGCGGAGCTGGCACGTGGTGTAGAGGATATTGCAACAATGTATCGTTACAATATTATTTTAGCCAACTCAGACCAACATGAAGATAAAGAGCTTCAGCTACTGGATACAATGCTAGGAAAACAGGTTGATGGAATTGTTATGATGAGTGATGAAGTAACTGAAAAAATGCAACAAACTATGGATCATTCACCTGTACCAATTGTGCTTGCAGGTTCAGTAGATGAATCGCAAACAATTGCGACTGTTAACATTGATTATTTCCAAGCAGCTTATGAGGCGATTACATTACTCATTCAAAATGGCCATAAGCGAATCGCTTTCGTAACAGGTCCGCTTACGTATACTATTAATGGAAAATTCAAACTTGAAGCTTATAAAAAAGCCTTACAAGACGCAGGTTTACCTATAGATGAATCACTAATCGCTGCTGAAGAATCGAGCTATGATATGGGCTTAGAGGCTTGGGAATCATTATCCACACTTGAAAATCCTCCAACTGCTTATTTTGCAGGTAGTGATGAATTAGCAATTGGATTGATTCATGGTGCACAGGATGCAGGCAAAGATGTACCTGAGGATATCGAAGTGATCAGCTTTGAAAATTCAAAATTAGCACGCATGGTTCGCCCACAGCTAACAAGTGTCGCTTTACCACTGTACGATATCGGAGCTGTTGCGATGCGTTTGCTGACTAAATTGATGAACAAAGAGCCTGTTGAGGACGAAGCGGTTATTTTACCTCATCGTATTGAACATCGACAGTCTGTCAAAAGTAAATAACAGTAATTAACACGTAAATCTGAAAATGGATTTGCGTGTTTTTTGATAGACGGATTGAAAGTCTAAAGTGATGGCTAGAATGCCAAGAGTGACTCTAAGGTTAAAATAAAAAGCCTCACGATTGTCGTGAGGCATAGTGTTAAACGTGTTTTTCATTGCGAATAATATGAAGCGCTTTGGTTAACATTTGCGTGTTTTTTTCTTCAATCTCTGCCTTTCGAGGGATTGGCTCATACAATGGATTTGGATCCTCCCAAGTTGGAATAAAAGGCACTGGTGCTTCAGGCTGCCAACGATCTAACCAAGCTTGAGGTAGGGGTCCTGTTGGTAATTGCTGATCTGTCATTTCAAGCCATAGCATCGACCATGCGCGAGGCACAACACGCCAAATATCATAGCCTCCACCACCAACGGCAATCCATTTCCCCCCACAATATTCATGTGCTAATTTATGTGCAAGTTTTGGAATTTCTCTATAAATGTTCATTGTTCCATATAAATGTGTTAAAGGATCAAAATAATGTGCATCTGCGCCGTTTTGCGTTAACACAACATCCGGCTTGAAAAATTCAAAGACTTCTCGCATAGCTTTTTCATATATTTCTAGAAAACTCTCATCTTCTGTAAAAGCATCAATTGGAAAATTAAAAGAAGTGCCATATCCCTGTCCATTTCCGCGTTCCGTAATATTACCAGTTCCGGGGAAAAGATAGCGCCCTGTTTCATGAATAGACAATGTACAAACATCAGGATCTTCGTAAAAACTCCATTGCACCCCATCTCCATGATGAGCATCGGTATCTACATAAAGTACACGAGCATTGTATTTTTCCTGCAAATAGCGAATAGCTACTGTACTATCGTTATAAATACAAAAACCTGATGCACGACCACGGAAGCCGTGGTGTAGCCCTCCCCCTAGATTGAGGGCGTGCTCGGCTTTTCCTTCCATAACATAATCGACAGCTGTTAATGTTCCACCGACAAGCTGTGCACTTGCTTCGTGCATATTTTCAAAAATAGGTGTATCTTCGGTGCCTATGCCGTAGCTTTCACATTGTGCCTCTGAAAGCTCACCATGTCCCGCTCTTTTAACGATATCGATATATTTTGGATCATGTGCAAGTAAAAGTTCCTCCTCTGTTGCGACACGAGCTGGAACGATATTCAAATCATCAAGAGCATCAATATTCTTTAACAAATCCATTGTAAGCGTCAAGCGTTTATGATTGAAAGGATGGGTATCTGAAAATTTATATCCGAGTTGCTCTGGTGAGTATATAAATACTGCTTTTTTCATTGTAATGAAACACCTGGCAAATTAGGCCATAATACATCAAAGCCCTCTTTACGAAGTTCTTCAATCATAGCTAGTGGATTGAGAGTTTTTACTCGGATACTTAAAATTTTATTTTGCGTATTTTCAGAGTCGGGATAAACTAAGACGCTTTGGACATTTGCATGGTGTTTACGAAAAATTTTAGTAATCTCAAATAATATTCCTGGTGTATCGGATACACGAATTTCTATTTTTGAGCCGGGTTCAGTGGCACCAGTTAACTCTAAGTATGTGTAGAGTAAATCGGTAGTAGTGACAATCCCAACTAATTTTCCTCCGGAGACAATTGGTAAACAGCCTATTTTAGATTCATAAAAAGTAAGAGCTACTTCCTCTACGAAATCCAGTGGATGACCGACAATTGGATTTTTAATCATAATCTCTTCCACTTTTGCATTAAAAACTGGAGAATTAGGCTCATCCCGTAACGAGGAAGGCAATGCCTCTTTAATATCTCTTTCAGTGATCACCCCAAGAACATGATACTCTTCATCTACAACTGGTAAATGACGTACTTTTTTCTCACGCATGAACTTCAGCGCTTCAACCACTGTATTTGTCGGAGCCAGCGTGTAGGGCTCAACATTCATAATTTCTTCTACGATCATATACTCATCCCCTTTGTGTTGGTTTTAATACATGAAGCGATTTCTAAAGCGAAGTCTATCGAATCTTTCCATTGTCTCAGGAGGCACACGTTTGCCTTCACGTGCCATCAGGCAGTTAGCGGGATGTGATGTAATTTCAGGGTCATCTGTCGCAAAATATTCGAAGTTGGCAGAGCCCATCATTTTCTCCATCATTTTTCGATAATCCCAAACGTTTAAACCAGTCCCTTTTAAGTCCCAATGCCAATAATACTCGGTAGTGATAACAAGATAGTCTTCCATTTCATCCCCCATAAAAGATACGGCTAGTAGTGCTTTACCAGCACCTGTACCACGATAGTCTGGAATGACTTCAATAGCACCTAGTTCAATCATGTTATCAATTCGATCCTCCGCCCAGCGTTCAAGTGGATCGGGATATAGATAAGTGACGTAGCCTACAATAATGTTTTCATTTCGAATAATAATAATTCGTCCTTCAGGAAGTCCTGCAATTTCTATAATGGCTTGCTGCTGTTGCTTTGGAGGTCTAAAAGCAACCAAGCCTTCGTGGAATGAATATGTAGCTAATTTTTCTGGAGGAACAGGTCCTTCCACATACACAGTACCATGCTTTGTTTCCTTTGTGACAGAAAAAAAAGTTTTTTTGTGTTCCATAATGACACCACCTGAGTTTAATAGTTCCATTATAGCTGATTTCCTGCGGAAAAACGCTATCTTTTACAAAATATACCTGCATTTTTAGAAAAATAGAAATATTAAGACAATCTTAATGAATTCGTGTAAAATAGTTGTATATTGCATCTGTTATTCAACAGATGAATGTAGTGTGAATAGGCATTCACTATTTTTAAACTGCTTAAACTGTTGTATAACAAGTGCTGCATAACGTAGTTGTCTTTGGAGAAGGTGGCGAATTTTGAAGGGGGAAAATAATGAAATTACGAAGATTTGAAATTTGCTTACTAATGTACTAAGGCGATAGCAAAGAGAGGGGTAGCTTCATGGGGATGAAAATGTTGGAGAAGTTGAATGCTTTACCTAGGCAATATAATTTGCTTGATTATGAGAAAGTTGCGGCAACACATGATTGGAGAGAGACAGAAAAGGGATTCAGTTGGTATGAAACAGGGCTTGTAAATATGGCGTATGAGGCAATTGATCGTCATACAGAAACCCATCGAAAAAACAAAGTTGCACTTTATTTTAATGATGGAAAGCGTAAAGAGGCTTATTCTTTCAATGAAATGAAAAAGCTGACGAATAAAGCAGCAAATGTTTTTAAGGCAGCAACAAATTTAGAAAAAGGTGATCGATTATTTATTTTTATGCCGCGTTCACCGGAGCTTTATTTTTCTTTATTAGGCGCATTGAAAATGGGTGTAATTGTAGGTCCACTATTCGAGGCATTTATGGAAGGTGCAGTTTATGACAGACTTGTAGATAGCGAAGCTAAAGTATTAGTGACAACACCAGAGTTACTTGAACGTGTACCTTTAGCGAAGCTACCGCATTTGCAACACGTCTTTTTAGTAGGATCTGATATAGAGGAAACACCACAAATTTTAGATTTCAACAGACGCTTGAAAGAGGCACCTTCTCAATTTGATATTGAATGGGTGGACAGAGAGGACGGTATGATTCTTCATTATACTTCTGGATCAACTGGAGCTCCAAAGGGCGTATTGCATGTTCATAATGCAATGCTTCAACAATATCAATCTACCCAATGGGTATTAGATTTGCGTGAAGACGATATTTACTGGTGTACGGCTGATCCAGGATGGGTGACAGGTACAGCATATGGCATTTTTGGTCCATGGTTAAATGGTGTCACAATGCTAATTGTTGGTGGGAGATTTTCACCACAAGCTTGGTACCAAGCTATTGAGGATTATAGTGTAACAGTTTGGTATAGTGCACCAACTGCTTTCAGAATGTTAATGGGTGCTGGTAGTGGTATGCTTGAGAACTTTGATCTATCTTCGGTACGTCATATTTTATCTGTTGGTGAGCCGTTAAATCCAGAGGTAATTCGTTGGGGGACTGATGAGCTAGGTCACCGTATTCATGATACGTGGTGGATGACTGAAACTGGTGCGCATATGATTTGTAACTATCCTTCCATGGATATTAAGCCAGGCTCAATGGGTAAACCATTACCAGGTATTCATGCGACAATTGTTGATGATGCTGGTAATGAAGTACCACCTTTTACAATGGGGAATTTAGCGATTCGACGTGGTTGGCCTGCAATGATGCGTCAAATTTGGGGAAATCCAGAGCGTTATGAATCCTATTTCTTAAAAGGTGAATGGTATGTGTCTGGGGACTCTGCCTATATGGATGATGATGGTTACTTCTGGTTCCAGGGGCGTGTTGATGATGTTATTATGACAGCTGGTGAGCGGGTAGGTCCTTTCGAGGTAGAAAGTAAGCTACTAGAGCATCCCGATATAGTAGAGGCAGGGGTAATTGGAAAGCCAGATCCTGTCCGAGGTGAAATTATTAAAGCCTTTGTGTCATTACGTGAAGGTGTTGAACCTTCAGATACATTGATAGAGGATATTCGTAATTTTGTTAAGAAGGGTTTATCTGCACATGCAGCACCACGTGAAATCGAATTTAAGGATAAGCTACCAAAAACACGCAGTGGTAAGATTATGCGTCGTGTGTTAAAGGCGTGGGAGTTAAATTTACCAACTGGTGATTTATCTACGATGGAAGATTAATTATAAGAAGCAGGAATTTGTTCGGTCGACGAAAAATTCCTGCTTTCTTTTTTAAAAAGTAAAACTTCAACCCTCTACAAGCTCCGTATATAATAATTGCTTACCTTTTATTTCAACAGTAATCGTGTAAGTGTTATGAATATTTGTAGTAAAAATTTCAGATCCAACTGGCAATTTAGTGACACAAATTGCTTTAATACAGTGAAATAAAAAAGATGAGTAAGGCAAGTATAACTATTTTTATTTGTTAATTTCATTTCTTTTTTTATGTATTCTCTCTGTTTTATAGCTTTTAGTTATTCAAACTTTTCTCAAAACCAAATACTTAATAAATATTGCGAAAAATTCAAATATAAATAAAAATTCAGTTGACTTAATAAATATGCAGACGTATACTAATTTTAACTTAATTCAGAGGTGAGTGCATTGAAAGTAGGAATTGTTGGTGCAACCGGATATGGTGGATTAGAGCTTATTCGATTTTTACATAATCATAAAGCAGTGGAACGGATCGATTTATTCACATCTTCAGAAGAAGGCGTCATTTTTTCTTCTAAGTTTGGTCATCTCGTTCATATTGCCGATACACCTTTACAAAAAATTGATTATGGAACTTTAGAGGAATTTGATGTTGTTTTTACAAGTACCCCTTCAGGAGTGACAAGTGAGCTATTACCGCCATTGGTGGGGAAAGGCCCTAATTTAATAGACTTGTCTGGTGACTTCCGTTTACAAGATCCAGCAAGCTATGAAGCATGGTACGGTAAAAAAGCGGCGCCATTAGAATTCATTCAACAAAGTGTTTATGGCTTAACTGAATGGAATGCGGAAAATATTCAACATGCTCCTCTTATCGCAAATCCAGGGTGTTATCCAACAGCTGTTTTACTTTCGTTGTTACCATTGCTAAAAGAACGATTGATTGATTCAAGCTTTTTAGTGATTGATGCGAAAAGTGGGATTTCAGGGGCTGGAAATAAACCATCGCAAACAACGCATTTTAGTGAGGCAAACGAAAACTTTTCAATTTATAAAACGAATACACATCAGCATATCCCGGAAATAGAGCAGGCTATTTCAATGTTTGCAGGGGTTGATACAACCATTTCTTTTAATACTCATTTAGTACCAATGACTAGAGGGATTTTAACTACTTCTTATGCACCTGTTATGTCTGGTGTTACAGAGCATCAGCTAGTAGCTTGTTTACAGCATGCCTATGAAAAGCATCCGTTTGTACGGATCGTTACAGATGTAAATAGTCTAGGAACAAACCGTGTAAAAGGTTCGAACTATTGCGACATTTTGATGAAGGTTGATAGTCGTACGAATCGTGCCACAATTGTTAGCGCCATCGATAATTTAGTCAAAGGGGCTGCAGGGCAAGCCATTCAAAATATGAACGTTCAATTTGATTTACCACAAACGACAGGATTAGATGTCGTGCCGTTCTTTTTGTAACTTATTTGGAGTGAATCTTTTATGTAGCGTCAGCTACTCTTATATGCCGAGTAAAATTGATTAACTAAGGAGGAAAGATTTTATGACATTAATAGCATCCACAAGTATTATGAAAAAATTATCAAGTAAAAATATTGTTTCACCAAAGGGCTTTAAAGCTGCGGGTTTACATTGTGGTTTAAAGCATAAGAAAAAAGATTTAGCTGTGTTAGTTAGTGAAGTACCCGCAAGTGTAGCAGGTGTCTTTACAACGAACGCTGTACAGGCAGCACCATTAAAAGTAACGAAAGAGGTTGTGTACACAACGAAGAAAATGCAGGCGATGATTGTCAACTCCGGAAATGCTAATGCATGTACAGGAAGACAAGGTGCAAAGGATGCCCAAATAATGCAGGCCTTCATGGCAGAAAAGCTAGGTATTGGGGCAAATTTAGTAGGTGTTTGCTCAACTGGTGTCATCGGTGAAATGATGAATATGGAGCCACTGGCAAATGGGATTAATCAGTTAGAGCCAAAGGATAATTTAGAAAGTGCTATTGATTTTGCACAAGCGATTTTGACAACAGATACGGTTATGAAAAACACAAGTTACAGTACTATTGTTGATGGCAAAGAGATTATTATCGCTGGCGTAGCAAAAGGGTCAGGTATGATTGAACCAAATATGGCAACAATGCTAGGTTTTATTACGACAGATGCAAATATTGAATCAGATGTCCTACAGGCTACATTATCTGATATAACAAATATGACGTTTAATGCAATTACAGTGGATGGGGATACATCTACAAATGACACAGTAGTTGTCATGGCAAACGGCTTAGCAGGAAACGCGGCTTTAACTCCTGACCATCCAGATTGGCAAAACTTCTACTATACATTGAAAACAGTAGCTGAAGACTTAGCGAAAATGATTGCTAAAGATGGTGAGGGTGCAACGAAGCTGATTGAGGTTGAAGTTGAAGGGGCATTTTCGGATGAAGAAGGACGTAAAATTGCTAAAACAGTAGTTGGTTCACCACTTGTGAAAACGGCAGTATTTGGCTGTGATGCAAACTGGGGACGTATTATTGCTGCTGTAGGCTATAGTGGCGCAACGGTTGATCCGGAAAAAATTACGATACAAATTGGCGGTGTAACAATGGTTGAAAATGGTGAGCCAGTACCATTTTCGGAAGATGGGTTAATTCAAATTTTAAAAATGCATGAAGTGAAAATTTATGTGTCTCTTGGTATTGGGGAAGGCAAAGGGCATGCTTGGGGATGTGATCTCACTTATGACTACGTTCAAATCAATGCCTCATACCGCTCGTAAACGAATGGTCATTAAGCTTGGTGGAAGTACGTTAGATGGCTTAAATGAGTCGTTTTTTGAGAATTTTAAAAAACTCCAAGAAAGCGGCATAGAGCTTATTATTAGCCATGGTGGTGGCCCAGCAATTAACCGTGAACTAGCGGTGCGCGGAATAGAATCACATGCTTTAAATGGTATTCGTGTCACGAGCAAAGCTGCAATGGATATTGTACAGTCAACGTTAATAGGAAAGGTCAATCCTGCGCTTGTTCATGAATTAACAACTTCTGGCATTGCTGCAATTGGATTAAACGGCTTTGATGGTCAGTTAATTTTAGCAGATTTTCTAGATAAAGATGTATACGGTTTTGTTGGTGAAGTGAAAACCATCAATACATCTTTACTAGAAGCAATAATGAGTGCCGGGGTTGTACCGGTTATTGCTTGCGTGGGATCAGATGAACATGGTCAGGCATTAAATATTAATGGAGATACGATAGCAAGTGAAATAGCATTAACGATAGATGCGGATAGCCTATTACTAGTAACGGATGTAAGCGGTATTCGAATTAATGATGAATATCAACCGAAAGCAACACGTTCCTCTATCAATCAATGGATTGAGGAGGGGCAAATTTATGGTGGGATGATACCTAAAGTTCAAGGAGCTCTCGAATGCTTAAGTGCAGGTATTCCATCCGTGCAAATTGTTGGAGAATCCTTAGTGGGTACGACTATTTTATCCGGGGGATGAAGAAAACCCGAATGAGTAAAGTTTCCCTTCATCCTCACTTAGTAACAGTCATTCTTCTTCTTCATAGATAGGGTGACCGTTCTAATGGTATAGAAGGAGCAATATAGTTGTTTAGGGAAAATGATTGTTATAGCAAACTTAGTAGGAGTTGATAAAATGAGTGCTTTATTTGGAAACTATGGCAAGCGCCGCGCCCAAATTGTCAAAGGGCAAGGAACTGTTGTAGAAGATTCGGCTGGGAAAAAATATTTAGATTTTACAAGTGGAATCGCTGTAGTGAGTCTTGGTCATGCACAGCCTGCAATCGTGAAGGCTATTCATGATCAAAGTGAAAAACTTTGGCATATTTCTAATTTATTTGATATTCCCGGTCAGGAAAAGGTTGCGCAAAAATTAATAGCAGATACACACTTTTCTTATGCATTTTTCTGTAATAGTGGGGCGGAAGCAAATGAAGCGGCCATCAAACTCGCACGCAAGCATACCGGAAAAAATCATATTATTACTTTTGATAAATCCTTTCATGGGCGAACTTTTGGAGCGATGTCCGCAACAGGTCAGGGCAATGTACATAATGGCTTCGGACCGCTTGTTGAAAAATTTACGATTCTTCCTTTTAATGATGTGGCAGCACTTGAAGCAACGATTGACGATTCTGTTGCAGCAATTATGCTTGAAATGATTCAAGGTGAGGGCGGTGTTAATAGTGTATCACCAGAATTCGCAGCAGCAATCGCTAAAGCCTGTGACGACAAAGGAATATTACTAATAATCGATGAAGTTCAAACAGGTATTGGACGAACAGGAACAAGATATGCCTATGAGCAAACGATTTTAAAGCCAAATATCGTGACATTGGCAAAAGGGCTAGGTGGAGGATTCCCAGTTGGTGGAATGCTTGGAACAGCCGAGCTATATGAAACTTTTAGTCCTGGCACACATGGGACAACATTCGGTGGAAACCCACTTGCGATGAGTGTTGCTGAAACCGTGCTTAATCATGTTTTTGAGCCAGCTTTTTTACAAAATGTGCAGGAGCGATCTTCGTATTTTGTTAAGCAGTTGAAGGAGAATCTACCGTCTACATATACGGTACAAGGCCAGGGCTTGCTTCTTGGCATTGGTTGTGGCGATACTGAGGTAGCCTCGTATATAGCTGCAGCAGAGGAAAATGGCTTATTATTAGTCGGGGCAGGACCAAATGTTATTCGTCTACTACCACCATTAACCGTTTCAAAAGAGGAGATAGATGAGGCGATTGCGATTTTAAAAACGATATTGTTATAGTATCTGGACAATTAAATACGATGAAAATGAATCTGCTAGACTTTTTTTGTAAGAAATCTAGCAGATTGTTTTAATGCTTATCAAAAAAGACTTAACATTATAACATGGGGTTGATTTCCGTTCCGGCTGGGCGCTTTGTTGTTGCTGCCGCTGCGT
>NZ_JBIVCA010000001.1:92226-461401 GCF_044746345.1 Lysinibacillus sp. NPDC086135
GTTACACTACGCTTTCGCACAGAAAAACTTGTTGCTGCCGCTGCGTTACACTACGCTTTCGCACAGAAAAACTTGTTGCTGCCGCTGCGTTACACTGCGCTTTCGCACAGAAAAACTTGTTGCTGCCGCTGCGTTACACTACGCTTTCGCACAGAAAAACTTGTTGCTGCCGCTGCGTTACACTGCGCTTTCGCACAGAAAAACTTGTTGCTGCCGCAACGTTACACTGCGCTTTCGCACAGAGCAACGCTTCCTGGGGACGTTCGATAAGCCGCTTCACTCGTGGTGCTCGCTCCAAAGTCTCAGCTGATCCCCAAGGAGTCGCCCAGCCTTCACTCCAAGCAGAATACGTTTAAAAAAATGTCATCCGCAATTTTTGGGTAGTTTAGTAAAATCCTACTGTAGCTCTTTTACTAATGTTTTCACTAGAGTAGGGAGCCAATCATGAAGTTGACTAAATGTAAAGCCTGCCGCTTCTGCTTTTGTAGTTGACATATACCAATCTGCCCGAACCCCATATGGTGACTGCGACATTTCATCGTTACCTACCAGAGAAATTTTTGCAGACTTTCCGGTCGTTTTTTCAATAAGCCCAAGCAAATCTTTTAACGAAATTGCGCCTGCAGCCGTGGCATTATAAGGTCCTTCAATTGGTGTAATGCCAGCAAAGTATAAAAATGCAGCTGCTTCGTCATCCGTAATAAAGCTCATCTTTGCTGCGATATTTGGTAATGAAATAGGTTGTTCCTGTAAAACTCGTTCAACATGAAAATGTAAACGGCGTGTATAGTCGTTCTCCCCCATAACAATCGGGAAACGTACAGCGACAACAGGGAATGTGGCTTCTTTGAAAAGTACTGCCTCTGCTTGACGCTTACCCTCCCCATACGAAAATTCTTCACGGTTCCCCATCCGAACTTCATAATCATATGGATTAAAATCTTCTTCTGTTTTGACAATGCCGTCTATTTCGTAGGTTGATAGAGTAGATGTAAAAACGAACTTTTTCGTTTTACTTTCTAAAATTCCACATATTTTATGAGCTTCGTTAGGAGAATAGCAAATATTATCATAGACAATATCCCATGCTGTATTGGATAGTGCATGGGATAACGAATCGGCATCATCTCGATTAACTATTAGCTGCTTCACCTTTGTGCCAAAAGGATTCCCACTTTGTCCACGTGTTAAAATAGTCACGCTATGACCGTTTTGAATATAGAGTTCAACAAGCTTTTTACCAAAAAAACGAGTGCCTCCTAAAACTAAAATGTTCAATTATTTCCACCCCTTCAAATTAGTAGTCCCCTTTATAATGACAAAAAAACAGGCATACTACAATTACTTTTGAATTGTAGTATGCCGTGTAAGATTATTATTGGGTAGGTGGTGGATTAGTCGGTGGAGTTGTATTTCCGTTGTCTCCTCCGTTAGAGCCATTCCCAGTGTTTCCGGAACCATTCCCGTTATTTGAGCCATTACCGTTATTTCCGGAACCACTGCCGTTATTTGAGCCGTTTCCGTTATTTCCGGAACCACTGCCGTTATTCGAGCCGTTTCCGGTATTTCCAGAACCATTGCCGTTGTTTGAGCCGTTCCCGTTACTACCATCTGACCCATTGCCATTTTCCGAACCGTTTCCGTTATGGTTCGAGTCATTACCGTTAGTAGGTGGGGTCGTTGGAGGATCTTTTTCTTCCTTGTCTTTTTCAGGTTGTTTGTCATTCGCACTACCACCAGTAGAAACGACATTAGATTGCGATGAAGTTAAACCTGTAATATCGACAGCGACAACAACATAGGCTTGACCACTTGCTACCGTCATACTTTGTGATGACTCAAGCACTGATCCGACAAGCGTTTTACCACCGTTTGTTACTTTATATATTCGATAACCGACAACAGCATTTGAAGAGCCTGTCCAAGATAATGTATTGCCATTAACTGAAGCGGTTACTGCTGCTGGCGAATTGTGATCTGCCGGGAAATCAACAGCTGATACCGATGAATTCGATAATGTCGAATTTTTTGGTAGTAGGCTGGCTGGGTTACCGCCAAGTCTGCCTAACATTCGTTTAATAAATGCCTGATTAATACCTGCGCCACCTTGTTTTACAAATTCTGGTGGTGTGTTAGGGAGTGCATTATACGTTTTACCTTTAATCGTCACAACCTTTGAGGAAGCTAAGCTATCATCAGGCTGCGAAGGTAAAAATACTTTCGCGTTAAACAAATCAGAGCGTACGAGACCAGCATTAGCACATGCTGCTGAAGGTGCTAGACCAGAAATACCACAGAATGATGCAGTAACAACGTTTTTCGGTTGCTTAAATCTAGTTTTAGGGGAGATTAATTGTGGATCGACATCATACACAGAATTCATTAATGATCCCCATAGCTTGTTAATTCGCACACTAGGCTGTTGATACGTATTATTAAATGTATACAGTGATTGATTGTTATCATAACCCATCCATACACCAAGAGAAACATTCGGGTTATAGCCAACTAGCCAAACGTCTTTATAATTTTGCGAAGTACCTGTCTTAGCAGCAAAGTCAGCAGAGAATTTAAGTGAATTTCTTGCAACTGTACCTGTTCCTTGTGTTAACACATCTCGTAACATATCTGTAACGATATAAGAAGTTTCAGGACTAAACACTTGTTCAGGTTTAACTTCGTGTTTATATATGATATTTCCATTTTGGTCTTCAATTCTATCAATCATATAAGCGTCAATGAATTGACCGCCGTTTGCGAAAGTTGCATAGGCGTTGGTGTTCTCTTCAACAGTAATACCATCTTTTACTCCTCCGATCCCAGCTGCAAGGTTTGTAAAGTCATCAGGTTGTAAAGTTGAGATCCCCATTTTTACTAAATAATCGGCAGGACGTCTGTTAAGAATATCATAATATAGACGTAAAGCAGATAAGTTTTGTGAACTAGCTAAAGCTTCACGTGCAGGTATAAGTCCTCGTTCATCACTACTAATATAGTTGCTCGGACTCCAACTGCCAACAGAGAATTTTACGTCGACTAATGGGCTACCTGCACCGATTACACCGTATTCTATTGCAGGTGCATATACGAGTAATGGCTTCATTGTTGAGCCATTTGAGCGTTTTGCCTGTGTTGCATAGTTATAATTTTTTAATTCAAAGTCACGACCACCGACAAAGCTTAAAATACGTCCAGTATTATTTTCAATTAAAATACTGCCGACCTGTACAGGCATTTCAGTATCCACTGCTTCACCTGTTGCAGGATCCTTGTCTTTAACGGTGTAAGTATGACCGTAATTTTTGAAGTTTTCCGCTGCTTTTTGCATCGCATCGTACATATCCTTATTTATAGTTGAATAGATGCGATAACCTTTTGAACGGACATCACGATCTGCTAGGATCGTATACTTATCTTTTAATTTTTTTTCATTTTTTAAGCGTTCTGGATCAATACCATCTGCTACCGCTAGTTTTTCAGCAATAATTTCTGTCGCGCGACTTTCAAGCTCATATGTTAGCCATGGGTAGCGATCCTCTGTGCGCATCTCTGGTGAACGGAAGTCAGCGGTAATATCATAAGCGAGTGCTTCTTTATATTGAGCTTCGTTAATGTAACCTGCGTCTTTCATGCGATAAAGTACAGTTTTCATACGATCAATACCCTGTTGAAGAGCTTCTTTACTTTTAAGTGCACCTGTATTTGTAAAAGGTGTGTAAGTAAAAGGTGCTTGAGGAATACCAGCTATATACGCTGCTTGAGGAAGCGTTAAATCCTTTGCTTTTACATTGAAAATACCTTCAGCAGCTGTTTCAACCCCTGCAATGTTTCGACCGGAAGAGTTACGACCGTAAGGAATTATGTTTAAATAGGCCTCTAAAATTTCTTCCTTTTTCATAAAGTGCTCTAAACGCATTGCGAGTAAAAGTTCTTTTGCTTTTCGCTCGTAAGATACTTCGTTTGTTAATACTTGGTTTTTTATAAGTTGTTGTGTTAGTGTAGAACCACCAGTTTGAGTGGAAGAGTTTGTGACGTCTTGAAGTAGCCCGCGGATGACAGCTTTCGGAACTATTCCGTTATGTTCACGGAAATACTCGTCCTCTGTCGCTAATACCGCATTAATAACATCAGGTGCGATATTGTTTAATGTTGTTGCCCGACGGTCTAAATCTGTACGTAATTTTCCGATATAAATATCATTGGCAAAATAAATCTCACTTGTTGAATCGTAGTTGAAAATTTCATTTCGTAATTCTTGCTTTGAGCGTAGTGGCTCTTCTTTTACAAGTGACGCAAAATAGCCAGCGCCAACTGACCCGGCAAATACAGTACCTACCAATGCAAAGACTAAAAATAGTAAAAATAAGTTCCAGGTAACACTTCCTGAAATACGTAATTTCTTCATCCATTTTTGTTGAATTAATTCATCGATCTTTGCATTGATTTTCTCAATCCAATCTTTCAATGTATCGACCTCCTAAAATCTTGTTTATTATAGCACATATTGATTTAGGTCGAACATAGTTATTGACAATGAAAAAGAATCGTATAGAATAATGCTTATAGTTTTCTAGTGAGGAAGAGCTTGCAGTAGTGTCTATATTCCCTGTTTAGAGAGCCAGCGGTTGGTGAAAGCTGGTCATAATGTAGAGACGAATTACGTGCTTGGAGCTTAGACGTGCGCGCCTGCGATAAAGGCGGTTGAATGAAGAGGAAGATGGATAACATCTTCAAGCCGGGTGGTACCGCGTTAGTTATTAACGTCCCTGCATGCAATGTTTTGCGTGTAGGGACTTTTTTGTTTCTAAAATAATTCTCCCTACACAACATATTAAACACTTAGGAGGAATAATAATGACGAACGAATTATTACAAGACTTAGAATGGCGTGGATTGTTATACCAACAAACTGATGCTGAAGGTATGAAAAAATTATTAGATGAACAATCTGTATCTTTATACTGTGGTGTTGATCCAACTGCGGATTCTATGCATATTGGGCATATTGTGCCTCTTTTAACGCTACGTCGATTCCAAAAAGCAGGCCACCGTCCAATTTTGTTAGTTGGTGGTGCGACTGGTATGATTGGCGATCCATCTGGTCGCTCGGAAGAACGCCAATTACAAACTGTTGAGCAAATTGATAAAAATGTTCAAGGTATCCGTAGTCAATTAGAGCGTATTTTTGACTTTGCAGAAGATGGTAATGGTGCTCAATTAGTGAATAACCGTGACTGGATTGGCAATATAAATACGATTGAATTTTTACGTGATTATGGGAAATTAATTAACGTGAATTACATGTTAGCAAAGGATACGATTGCATCACGCCTTGATACAGGGATTTCATTTACTGAGTTTGCGTATACTTTAATTCAAGGTATTGATTACAATCATTTATACAACCATTACAACTGTCGTATTCAAGTAGGTGGCTCTGACCAGTGGGGGAATATTACAACAGGTTTAGAAGTTATTCGTAAAACACATGAGGAAGAAACGAAAGCTTTTGGTATAACAATTCCTTTAGTAACGAAAGCAGACGGTACGAAATTTGGTAAAACAGCAGGTGGTGCTGTATGGTTAGATAGTAAGAAAACATCTCCATACGAGTTCTACCAATTCTGGATTAATGCTGCAGATGCTGACGTTGTAAAATACTTAAAAATCTTCACATTCCTTTCTCGTGAAGAAATTGAAGCTTTAGCAGTATCTGTAGAAGAGGAACCACATTTACGTAAGGCGCAAAAAGCACTAGCTGAAGAAATGACTCGCTTAATTCATGGTCAAGAAGCATTAGACCAAGCAATCCGCATTACAGCTGCTTTATTTTCTGGAGACTTAAAAGCACTTTCTGCTGATGAAATGAAGGATGCGTTTAAAGATGTTCCTTCTATTGAATTGGCGAAAGAAGATAAAAACATTGTGGAATTATTAGTGGAAGCGGGTATTTCACCTTCAAAACGTCAAGCTCGTGAAGACGTAACAAATGGTGCGATTAGCGTGAATGGTGAAAAAGTCACTGAATTAGAATATGTAATCGACGGCAAAGATCGTTTAGAAGATGCATTCAGCATTGTTCGTCGCGGTAAGAAAAAATACCATATGGTGAAATTCGTATAATCCAGACTCAAAAACATCCCTTCGAAATTTGAAGGGATGTTTCTTTATGTGGCTCTTCTGCAAAACGAGGGGGTGATTTCCGTTCCGGCTGGGCGCTTTCCTGGGGGCGTCCGATGAGCCGCTTCGCTGCAGGGTCTCGGGCCAACACGATGTTGGTCACGAAGGCGTTATCACAGGACGTGATGCTTTTAGCCTTCGTTCCTCTATCGCTGATCCTCAAGGAGTCGCCCAGCCTCCACTCCAACCACCTACTTCACATAGAATATACCTTCTGGCATGTTCCTCTAATTTATAAGTGATAAAACTAAAACTTCAGCAATGTTTGTGCGAAAGCGTCATCAGCAACAAGATGTGTTTTGTGCAAATGCGAAGTGACAGCAACAACTATTTCCTGCGAAACGAAGTGTCAGCGGAAACAATAGCGGAGGAAGCGGCTCGACGCTCGCCCACAGGAAGCTTTGCTCTGCGCGAAAGCGAAGCGTCAGCGACAAAGCGGGTAGCCTGGAACGGAAATCACTCTCATTTAAAGTGTAACAATATTAACAAAGACCTCCTTGATTATTTCTTTTAGCTATCTAAAAAACTAGGAAGCTTTATGTGCTCATATTCTTTGGGGTGAAGCATATTTGCAAGCTTTAATGCACCCTCTATGAGGCGTGGTGATGGGCGACAATAAAGCCATTCCTCCATTACGTGAAGCTGTTTCATTTTAATGGCTTGAAGCTCCTGCGCTTGTGCACGCTTTAATAAATTAGCCGGTTGAATACGCTCAAATGCAACCCCTACCCAAGCCATCATAATATAGTCTGGGTCGCGCCTTACAACATCAGCCCAATCAGTTTGCACGCTTGCTAGTTCTACATCTTGAAACAGATTTTGCCCACCAGCAATGGCACTTATTTCAGTTAGCCAATTTATGTTACCTGGTGTAAAGATAGGGTTTGGCCACCACTCCCAATAGAGAGTTGGTTTTTTAGGAATCGTTTGAGCAACTGTGCGAAGACAATCGATACATTGTAAATATTCCTCAGAAATTTCTTTTGCACGTCCTTCAACTCCGCAGGCTTTACCTAAAGTACGGAGATCCTGTGCGATTTCCTCTAATGAATTAGCATTAAAAACAATATGGGGAATATTTCTAGCTTGTAATGCTTCAATATTTTTTTCCATGCCAGGGACACTTAAGGATGCGAGTACAAGATCAGGCTGCAACGCCTCTAATGCAGCCATATCAATTGATAAATCTGGGCCAAGCTGAGGTAAGTTTTTTACTGCTAATGGCCAATCCGAAAAATCATCGACTCCAACAAGCTGATCAGTCAGACCTAAATAAGCAACAAGCTCGGTATTACTAGGACAAATTGATATTAAACGCATCTTCTTATCTCCAATTCTTTTTAAGAAAAGTATAGCTAGTGTTGGAATCACATACAATGACAGAATGTTTTTCTCAATAAAAAAAGCATGCCAAGAGACATGCCTTCTGATTACTTATTAAGAAAGTGCGATAGCTTCGAGTGATTCTTCTTCTTTCGCTACAGGGCCCATCGCATTTGTAATAATTTGTTTAATGTCTTCTAAAATTGCTTTACGTGGGTTTGTTGCAGCACATACATCTAACATTGCATTTTTCGCTAAGATTTCAATATCCTCATCCTTTGCACCTAGTTCGCGGAAGCCACTTGGAATGTTCAAGTCGCTAGAAAGATTTTCAATTGCTACAATTGCCTTCTCCGCAGCATCACGTTTACTTAATCCTTCAACGTTTTCACCTAACAATTCAGCAATTTTTGCAAAACGCTCAGTACGTGCTGTTAAGTTAAAGCGACAAACATGAGGCAATAAAATAGCATTACAAACACCATGTGGTAGATTATAGAAGCCACCTAATTGATGAGCAATTGCATGTACGTAGCCAAGTGAAGCGTTATTAAACGCCATGCCTGCTAAAAATTGTGCGTAAACCATTTGCTCACGTGCTTCTAAATCAGCACCGTTTGCATAGGCACGTGGTAAATATTCAGGAACTAACTGAAGTACCTTTTCAGCGCAAGCGTCAGTAATTGGTGTTGCGTTTGTCGATACAAATGATTCGATCGCATGTGTTAATGCATCTAAACCAGTTGCCGCTGTTAGAGCAGGAGGTAAGCCAATCATTAGCTCTGGGTCATTAATTGATAGTAGTGGAGTAACATGTTTGTCCACAATAGCCATCTTCACTTTACGAGCTGTATCCGTGATAATCGTGAAGCGAGTCATTTCACTTGCTGTACCAGCAGTTGTGTTAATAGCGATTAATGGCACTAATGGGTTTTGTGATTTGTCAACGCCCTCGTAATCATGAATGCGTCCACCATTCGAAGCAATAAGTCCGATACCTTTCGCTGCATCGTGTGCGCTACCTCCTCCAAGAGAAACGATCGAGTCACAGTTTTCAGCATGATACACTGTAATCCCATCTTCAATGTTTTGATCTGTTGGATTTGGTTCTGCTTTCGGGAAAATTGCTACATCAATTCCAGCAGCTATAATGATGTTAGCAATTTGTTCAGAGAGACCTAGTTTGTGTAAGCCCTCATCTGTTACGATTAATGTCTTTTTCACTTCTAAATCATTTAAGCGTTTACCAACTTCTTGAATTGCTCCAGGTCCAAATAAGTTTGTTTTCGGCATAACAAATTGCTTTAGAACGTCTGACATATTTCCAACCCCTTTAAAAAAATTGTTATTGCTTGAATGATGGCGAACCACCTTTCGAAATTCATAGTATTCTATTCTTTGTAAAAGTTCAACTCGTATTTTTATTAAAATTGTTAATTCTAATTGTCTTATTATTTTACAAAAAAGTTAGCCTTATTTTTTGGTTAGCAGAAGGTTGAATTGTCTAGAAGCGCTGATTTTAAAAAGGTTTAAAAATCGTTTTCCTATGAAAATAAAATATATTTTTTTGAAATATGTTCTATTTTAAAGAAGTGTTGAATAGTAAATAACTGATATTTTGTTATTACTATAATAGTAGTGGTTAAGTTTTTTTATTGTGTAATTACTATTTTGAAGTACATAAAATCGTCATAATTTATAGGAATATTTAAAATTATTTGACCCTCCTTTTTAAATTGTTTAAGGAAATCTATAATGCGAGAGTTACATAAAGAATGTCCGTATATCCGAGTAAAGTGCACATATAGAAAATTGCCGTTGAATCTGAACTGATAGGAGGATAACCGCTATGAGCATTAAAATGATATACCTCCTGCTTATAACCGAACCAAATTGCTACTAATAAAAAGTTGGTTACAAGAAGAGCCAGTAAAGCTTTTTTATGAAAAGTGATGTAACAGATTTTCTTTAAAAGTAATTGGACGCTTAATTCCTTGCTTTGATGCTTTTTAAAGGAAACTAAGAAAAAAATCATAATGCCACTATAAACTAAAACACGCACAGTAAGTTCAGAAACCCCCAATATTTCCTCCTTTGAATTTTTAATATTTCTTATTTAGATTTTCGTAAAGATAAAAGGATTCCTTTTTCATTGATATATATTAATTAATATTTACAAACTGAAATGAAAACTTATTAAAGTTTTTATTTTCTGGGCACTTTTCAGGAATATTTGCAATTTTATTGAATATTATTACAATGAAAATATATTCAATAAAGGGGTGGGGGAGATGTCAATTAGACATGAACAAAAAGAACAACGAAGGGCCTTGATTTTACAATCTGCATTAGATTTGTTTATTCGGAAAGGGTATGGTGAAACGAAAGTTGCTGATATTGCTAAAGCTGCTAATATGAGCATGGGGTTGCTTTTTCATTATTTTGACTCTAAGGAAAAGCTTTATGAAGAGCTAATTCGCATAGGGTGTGAAAGACTTCAGATGGATTTTAGTTTTACTAACGAATCCCCATTAGCTATTTTTACAGCTGCTGCTGAGGAGTTGTTTGACATGATTCGTACAAACCCATCTGCAGCAAAAATGTTTGTCCTAATGGAGAATGCACAACATCTTGATTCCTTGTCGGAAGATTTAAAAGAAATGCTTATGGAAGCAGATAAAGTAATAAGAAAGAGTGTTCCATTAATAGAGAAAGGGCAAATGCTAGGTGAAATTAAACAGGGTAATGCTGAAGCCCTTGCAGTAGCATTTTGGTGTTCTATTCAAGGAATCGCTCAATACATTGCACTGCATCCCGAAACTCCTTGTCCCGATACGATGTGGGTTATTTCAATCCTTGAAAACAGGGAGGTGGATTGAAAAATGAAAACAAAACGCAACTTAATAATTTTTATAGTTGTTGTTTTGCTATGTGGTTGGCTTGGTGTTTTTGTAGATCGCTTCGTCCCTGAACAGCCTAGAGGTGACACGCTTGGAATGGGCATTTGGCTAGTGTTTCCACTGCTGACAACTATACTGTTACGTGCCTTTGCGGGAGATGGTTGGCGAGATATTGGCTTATTACCTAATTTGAAAGGTAACATAAAATGGTATATTGTCTCGCTCCTAATCTTTCCTGGCGTCACTTCTATAGTTTTGTTAGTAAGTGATCTATTTGGCTGGATGGATTTTTCGGATTTTAATTTAGATGCGCTTGTTTCGGTTTTCGTTGGTGGTTTACTGATTCAATTTATTAAAAACTTTTTTGAGGAATCCGTTTGGAGAGGGTATTTGACAAGTAAACTTTTAACGTTAAAAGTAAATGATTTTCGGTTATATTGTACTGTTGGTAGTGTTTGGGGAGCATGGCATATTCCGTACTTTTTGGTGTTCCTATCAGAAAGTGATATCTTCAGTGTACTTCCTGTAGATAGATGGCTATTTGCGTTAATAGGTATTGTGACGATGATTTGCTGGACAGTAATGTATACAGAAATTTATTTAATGACGAAAAGTATATGGCCACTTGTCCTTATGCATATGACAGAAGATGCGCTTGTAAATCCGCTTATTCTTGATGGCTATATTAAAATTGTTCAAGGGAAAGAATTCCTTGTTTCCCCAACGGCAGGCATTATTACTACAATTCTTTACCTAATGGTAGGGCTTTTATTTCGAACTAAACGAAAAAAGCTGGAGAGGGAAATTGTATCAAAATCAACTACTGTTATCGTGAAAATTTGAACTTTTTGGCGTTGTTGCTGCCGTTACGTTAGAACTACGTTTTCGCTTAGAGTTGTTGTAATGGTAAAACAGAGAAAAATTTCCAAATAGATTTAATTTGAGTATTATTAGACTAACGATGAAAGGGAGATAACAGTGGGATATTGGGAGAGGGGATTGTTTAAAATTGGAAGGGGATCCTCCTCATTTGTCGAATTGAAGTAGATGGAAAAAGGAGAGGTTTTATGGAAAGAGACCAACTTAAACAAAGAATAATAAGAGAATCATCTAAATTTATTTCATATTTGAAAGAACTAATTAGCGAAAATAGATTTGACGATGGTGAAGCGTTAGAAATATCGTTGCTTGTCATAAAAAATGGACCTGAAAGTTTATCGGATAAACAATGGTATGTTTTTTTAGAGAATGGTACTTTACGTGATAAGTATGTAGATAAATGCGAAAGATGTTCTGAACATATTCCTTGGTCAAATATGAACAGTGCTATATTTATAAATAAAGATTATCTTTGTGCTAACTGTAGTTATTTTGAAAATAAAGTTACCTTCCACAATTATCTGTGAAGGGTTATCTAATGTACCTAGAAATGCACTGTGTCAAACGGTGCTTTTTTTTTGTAAGTAAACTTTTCTTATAATGGACCAACAAAAAAGATGGAAGCAGTACCCAATTAGGTGTTTAGTCATTCATACCCACAAATGCGTTAATATTTAGCTCGGAAATAACAATATATAATACATTATTAAAAGCAAAAACCCTAGAGAGCCTTGATATAAAAGGCTTTCTAGGGTTTTCTAAACTACTCTTTGCAGAGTAATTTAATTAACGTGAGTAATACTCTACGATGAATGCTTCGTTGATTTCAGCTGATAATTCAGAACGCTCTGGAAGACGAGTGAATGTACCTTCTTTTTTGTCAGCATCAAATGTTAAGTAGTCAGGTACGAAGTTGTTTACTTCGATTGCTTCTGCTACTACAGCAAGGTTTTGAGATTTTTCACGAAGAGAAATCGTTTGACCTGGTTTTACGCTGTATGAAGGAATATCAACGCGTTTGCCATCTACTAAGATGTGGCCGTGGTTTACTAATTGACGAGATCCACGACGAGTACGAGATAAACCTAAACGGTAAACTAGGTTGTCAAGGCGAGTTTCAAGAAGGATCATGAAGTTTTCACCGTGTACACCTTTCATTTTACCAGCGCGGTCAAATAGAGTACGGAATTGACGTTCGTTCATGCCGTACATGTGACGAAGTTTTTGTTTTTCTTGAAGTTGTAAACCGTATTCTGATAATTTTTTACGTTGGTTTGGACCGTGTTGACCTGGTGCGTAAGGGCGTTTTTCGATTTCTTTACCTGTACCGCTTAGTGAGATACCAAGACGACGTGATAATTTCCAAGATGGACCTGTATAACGAGACATAGTGTTGTCTCCTCCTTTAAATTTGGTTTTTTTGTTGTAAAACAAAAACCAGTAGTACCCATTCTTATACGCATTTTATTTTCATGTATTTTCGCCTATGCAGCCGTTAGGTTACGCAATACACCATCTATTTGTTTAGAATCTGTTTAGTTATACTAAATAGAATAGAGGAATAAAATACAGTAATAAGCTCATACCACTGCTGCGTTTATTTTACACAAACTCCATTGTAACGGCTTAATACATAGACGTCAATTATTAGACTAACTATTTTCGAAAAAGGGTAATAGTATAAATTTCCTCTTTGTACATATTTCGATACACAAGAGTAGTTAATGGTACAGTGTGAAATGTAAAATGTAAAAGTAAAATAGAATAACATAGTCAAAATGACACAAATTATGTATACTATACTATAAGTTAATAGTATTGATTTGGACGTTATATAGAAAAGGTGATTTCATGACAGACCATTTACAAACGCTAAAATATATAAAATCAGATGTTTTGAGCATTTGGGTGAGTTCTAAGGAACAAGCCGGTTTTAATGAGTATTTTTGCTTATTGGAACAGTGTCTAAAGAAGCGCTTTGGAATTGTAAAAACGGCATTTCTTGGTTTCGAAGGTAATTCTTTAATACCTGTTGAAGAAATGGCTACTTTAACAATTGAAACAAAACTAAATGCTGTGTCATGGTTAATGATTGAAGCTAGCTTTTATCAACAGAAGTTAGTAAAAGTCCCTTATATATTAAAAGAAAAAGAAGCATATAAGATGATGACCGATATGGTGCTTTTCCAAACAGATGGCAAAACTCCAATTGGTGTGCTACTCGTTGAGGCAACCGATGCCTGGACAGACTTTATGGCTTCGGATTATGGGGAAGAGTTTGTTGCAACGCTCACGAAGTTCTTTCAGATAATTAGAGAAAATCTTCAAGTAAAAGTGAATGAAGATCAATATAGAAAATTGTACAATATGACAGATTTATTTCATTCCACTATGGATATTGATTTAATTTTAGAAAATGTCTTGAAAAATATTAAGGATAATTTTCCAGAGTTTAATGTGGAGCTTATACTATCGAATGATCAAGACCGCCATACGACGATCGATATTAAGCTATTTGATTACTTATCTGAAAGACCTGCGACAATTGAGGCTTTTGTCTCAGGAGAGCTGACGACGGAGCTAGCAAGCGATTTGAATTGTCGATTATTAAACGCCCCTATAAAAGGAAGACAAGCTATTTATGGTATTTTACAAGTAAGTGCACCTACAACATATCTTTTTTCAACGACTGAAAAAGATTTTGTACGAATGCTAGCACAAACATCTGGAAATGCGCTAGAAAATGCGAAATTATATCATCAATCACATCGCCTTGTAAGTGATTTACAACTCATCAATGAAACATCGCATCGTTTAAATATGAGGATTGACATAAATGAAATGTTACTTTTCCTTCAAAAACAGTTAATGAAATCTTTTCAACCAAAGGAAGTTTGTTTCGCTTTTAAACATAATGATACCTTTAAAGTGACGGATGCTAGTACAGCCTTATTCAATGCAGAGAAGGGTCAAACATATATAAAACATGTTGAACATCATTTTGAACATACCAACGATCCACTATTTATTGCCGATTTCAGTCGATTAACCCCTAATCAAATTGAATATCATTCAATTATGGCAATCCCGATTTTAATGGAAGAAAAAATTAATGGCTTTAGTATTGTGTTACACAAGGAGCCATATTTCTTTTCATTTGATAGCTTTAAATTAATGCAATCATTAATCCATCACTCTTCTTTAGCAATTGCAAACTCTATACTACGTAATCAACTTCAAGAAATGGTAGATTTGGACCATTTAACAAAACTATATGCAAGAAGTTATTTAGATCAGTATGTAGAAAAATCTCTTAAAAATGATCAATCAGGGATGTTTTTACTTATTGATATTGATAATTTCAAACGTATTAATGATACGTTTGGTCACCAAATTGGTGATAAGATTCTTATGCAAATTGCGGTACAGTTAAAAGAAACGATTGGAGCTCGTGGCATCTGTGCACGCTGGGGTGGAGAAGAAATGTCTGTGTATATCCCAAATATTAATGAGAAAGAAGCAATCGAATTAGCAGCTACAATCGTTGCAAAAATTCCAAATACAACAGATCCTCAGGTGACTATTTCAGCAGGTCTCATAACATGGGACGAACAGTACCATCCAGCGTTTCAGTCTGTTTTCCTCCATGCAGATACAGCGCTATATGAAGCGAAAAACAGTGGCAAAAATCGATTTTGTGTTCATGATCGATCTTATCAAAACAATTTATGAAAATAAAACGTCAGCCTTATGCGCTGAAATGCCCCGAAATGACAATACATCATTTCAGGGTATTTTTTATAAATGGAGAAGTAAGGTATTAACGAATATCTCTAACCCCTCTTGATCTTCTTTTGAAAAGCGGTTTACGATTGGACTGTCGATATCAAGAACACCGATGACCTGTCCTTCATTTATTAAGGGAATAACAATTTCGGATTGGGATGCGGCATCACAGGCAATATGTCCTGGGAAGTCATGTACGTCTTTTACTACTATTGTTTCTGCTTTGCCTACAGCTGTTCCACAAACTCCGCGTCCAATTGGTATTCTGACGCAGGCAGGTAAGCCTTGGAATGGCCCTAATACAAGTTCATCCCCCTGTAAGACATAAAAACCAACCCAGTTAATGTTTGGTAGGAATTGATTTAGTAAAGCAGAGGCGTTGCTTAAATTAGCAATGCGATCGCTTTCTCCCGTAAGTAAGGCATCTAACTGTCTTGCTAATATATTATATTGCTCGGCAATGGGCCCTTCATAATTAATTTGTGTAAACATAATAGCACCTCGTTTGAAAGTTATTTATTTTGGAAATATAACATTATAGTGTTGATGTAAATCAGCAACACTATGAGCATCTGAACCAAAAACCATTGGTAGCCCAATCGATTTACTATAATCGATAAAGGTAAAAGGTGGATAAGGTTCCTGACAATATGTTTTACTTAAACCAGCACTATTTAAATCTAGCTCATAGCCTTCTTCCTTCATTAAATCTAAAACTTCTCGAATCCACGTAGAGTCATCAATTTTCATCTTATGTGCTAATTGAAATTTGTGAATAAGTGAAGGATGTCCAATGCGCTTAGGCTTGTATTGCCCTAAATCTGCTTTAATGGATTGTAGGACGGTATCATAATATAAATTATACACTTGTTCAATAGAGCCCACTTTTTTTGAAAAAGCCATAAAGCTTTCTGGAGAAAAGTCTATGCATTCAAAGATATTTTGCCATTGTAAAAAATGGACTGATAAAATAGAGTCATCTAAAAAGTGTCCATATGTATCAAGAAATTGACGAGTTTCTTGTTCAAAGCCTTGAATATAGTCAACCTCAAGACCGATATGAATGCGAATGTCTTGTGCGTACTCCTCTTGAAGGCGTTGTAAATCTTCAAAATAAGGCATTAAAAATTCTGGATTCATACCACTATCTTGCTGAGGTGTAGGGTCAGTAAAATTCAATGGTAATGGTGCATGTTCTGTAAAAGTGATATCAGTAAAGTTGTGAGAAATTGCTTTTTCAATGTATTGCTTAAATGAATCAGAAGTACCATGTGGACAATAAGGACTATGAACATGGCCGTCACATTTCATAAAATTACCACTCCTTTAGCTTTTGGATCAAACACTTTTATTTGCGCAAATTGTTCGAAATTTAAGTAGGTGTTATTCTTGAAAGGCGTAAATACATAAAAAACACTCAAATTTTAGTACAAAAGGCGATAACATAGTATATAATAAATACAACTAGCCAATTCGTTTATTGTAGAATAGGAGGCTTACGATGGAGTATATCATCATTCCGGTTATCCTACTATTAATTTTAGCAATAGTAGGATTTATGATGCGACGAAAACATACAACAATCATTACTAAACTTGAAAATGAAAAATCACAAATACAAAACAATCCCATAAATGAGGAAATTTCAAAAGTTAAATCTTTGAACATGAACGGTGAAACGGAAGAGATGTTTGAACGATGGCGTAATAGCTGGGATGAAGTCATCGATGTACATATGACAAAAATTGATTCACTTTTATTTGATGCAGAGGATCAAATCAATAGACTTCGTTTTAAGAAAGCAACGTTAATTGAACGTGAGATAGAAGATTACATTCAAAAATGTGAACAAGATAAAGATAAAATTTTAGAAGAACTAAATGAATTAATTGGCAGCGAAGAAAAAAATCGTATTGAAATTGAACAATTAAAAGAATACTATCGCTCTGCACGTAAAACATTGTTAGCTCACCAACATTCATTTGGTGTAGCATTACCGGCTCTGGAGAAAAAGCTGGAGATGTTTGTTCAAAAGTTTGAGGAATTCGATGTACTTACTAGCGAAGGGAATTATTTGCAGGCTCGAGAAATTGTTATTGGATTGAACCAAGAATCACAACAGACATTTGAATATATTAATGATGTCCCAACAATTTTGACTGAATTACAAGTAAAGCTACCAGGAGCGGTACAAGAATTACGTAGTGGACAGCGTGAAATGGAGGAGCAATCCTACTATTTACAGCATTTAGAGCTAACTAAGGGGCTCGATAAATTTGATGAAGAATTTGCAACATTAAAAAATGAATTAGCAGAGCTTAATTTAACCGTTGTTAAACCACGTGTAGCTGAAATAAATGAAGAGATTGATCACTTTTACGATCTACTTGAAAAAGAAGTTATTGCTAAAAATTATGTTGACCAAAATTGTGATCGTTTATTAAGCTCAATTACTAATGTTATAAGTTCAACAAGATTAGTAAGTGATGAAGCAACTTTTGTGCAGCAAAGCTATCGTTTAAATGAAAAAGATGCAGAAATTCCAAAAGCTGGATTAAAGCAATTAGAGGCTTTACAACGTCGCTATGATTTATTAGCGATGCGTGTTAGGGAGGAAAAATCTGCATACTCAAGTTTGCAGGAAGAATTGATTGAAATTAACGAGGAACTTGAACGTATTCATGAGGAGCAAGGTCACTTATCAAATACGATGAAGAAGCTCCGAATTGATGAAAACAAGGCCCGTGCACAAGTAGAAAACTTAAAGAAAACATTACAAGAAACAGATCGTCTATTGAATAAGGCGAATATTCCAGGTATTCCTGAAGAGATGGACGCTCGTCTAGATGAGGCAGCAGAGCATATTTATGTAGTTGTGCAAAGCCTTCAAGAGGTACCACTCAATATGGGAACAGTTCATAACAATTTAAATGCTGCAACACTTTGTGTAGAGGATGTAAAAGCGAAGGCGCATGAATTGATTGAAAATGTAATGCTGATTGAACGTATTATTCAGTATGGTAATCGTCATCGTGCCACAAATCCAAAATTGCATACTTGTTTAAGAGAAGCAGAAAAATCCTTTAATCAATTCCGCTATTCCAAGGCATTAGAAGAGGCTGGAACGGCAGTTGAAGAAATGGAGCCAGGTGCTTTAAAGCGAATTCAAGAACTTGTAGCAGAAGAAACAGTATCAAAATAGTCAAGTATAATAAAGAATTACATCAGCTGTCTAAAAGGTATAGTTAATACTTTTTAGACAGTTTTGTTATAAAGGTGCAAAATTCAATAAACATATGATTTTACGTCTTGGAACGGTTGAGGAAGCTACGCATTCATTTTTAATGAGAAATGGAACGGGAAGCTTGACATGCTGTCTCACTACGATATTGATTAAAAACTATTAGAGGTGTTTCAAATGCATTTATATATTCGGGAAATGAATGAAATTTTTGCGACTGATATTTTAAGTTGGAAATATGAGGAACCATATGATTTTTATAACAATGATCTATGCGATGAAGCTCTAAAAGAAATTCTTGAAAGTCCGTATTATTCAATTGTCAATGATAAAGAAGAGCTAGTTGGTTTTTTCTGTACAGGAACATCAGCACAAGTACCTATAGGACGTGATTATAGTGCGTATTTAGACGAGTACATTGATGTGGGGATAGGGATGAAGCCTGAGCTAACAGGAAAAGGTTATGGTTCAGAATTTTTTTCATTTATTTTAAATCAGCTACAACAAGAAAATCATAGTCCCCTTCGTTTAACAGTAGCTACATTTAATACAAGGGCAATTCACCTGTATGAAAAATTTGGCTTTACAAAAGTCATGGAATTTACAGCTTCAACTGAATTTATAACAATGAAGAAAGATTGAAAATAAGCGTGTTGACTAGGATTTATAGTGGTGAAATTCGCCTTCAATACGGTGTTGAAATATAGTTTAAATATGGTCGCTGAAAGTTGAGGATGGCATTTATTTAAAGCATATGTCATGTATATAAGTTGATTGGAGTGGAGGTTGGGCGACTCCTTGGGGATCAGCGGCTCATCGGACGCCCCCAGCCGGAACGGAAATCAACCTCACGTTATAGTAATAAGCCTAACAATGCAAAACCCAAATTTTTATATTCAGGAAACGCTCATAGTAAATTTTAATATGCCACTCTATAATGGGTGGTTTTGCACATTAAAAGCAAACGAATGAGTGATTAAATTAGGATAATTGTTAAAGTTAGTAGTCAATCGCTGAAGATTGCGTTATGATAAATACCGTTAAATCAACGTTTTGAAAGTGTGTGAATATTAATGAAAGTTAATACAATCTATTTAGACAACAGTGCAACAACAAAACCTTTAAAAGAGGTTATGCAAGCATTTATGGCAGTGAATGAGCAGTATTATGCCAATCCTGCTTCCATTCATGCAATGGGTGTTGAATCAAACGAATTGTTAATGCGTGCACGTGAGCAAGTAGCAGATATTTTGCAGACAGAAGCAAAAAATGTGCTATTTACATCAGGTGGTACTGAATCCAATAACACGGCTATATTTGGTTTAGCAAGTAGCAATACACATAAAGGAAATCATATTTTAACAACCGAAGTTGAACATCCATCTGTTCTTGAATCTGTTAAGCAACTTGAGCAAGAAGGTTTTGATGTGGAATACTTACAAGCCGATAAAAATGGCGTTATTTCTTTAGAGGAGCTTCGTACAAAAGTGCGCAAGGATACCATTTTAGTAAGTATGATGCATGTAAATAATGAAATGGGTGCTATCCAACCAATTTTTGAAGCTGCAAAAATTATTCATGAATCAAGTCGCGCAGCTTTTCACGTGGATGCTGTACAAAGCTTTGGAAAGTTACCAATATTATTTAACGATGAAGATGGACCAGACTGTATTTCAATTTCTGGCCATAAAATTCATGGCTTTAAAGGTTCAGGTGTACTAGCGTTCCGTAAAAAAATGAAATGGCAACCATATGCACTTGGCGGAGGGCAGGAGTTTGGTTTACGTAGTGGAACAGTAGCTGTACCGCAAGCAGTAGCTTTATCCAAAGCAGCCCGAATGGCAGTCGAGACGATGAATAATCGTGCAAAAAAATATCGACAATGGAATGATGAAATATGTACGCAATTACGTGGTTATGGAGATGTAGTGCATATTTTATCAACCCCACAAGGTGCGGCACATATTTTATCTTTTAGTATTCGAGACTTAAAAGGTGAAGTCATTATCAATGCATTGCAAAAACGCAATGTAATTGTGTCAACATCGAGTGCTTGCTCATCGAAACAGACAAAAACAAGCCATGTTGTTGAAGCTTTAAATATTGATGAGCACTTTAAAAAGGGTGTTATTCGTATAAGTTTTGGAGCGCATGTAACAAATGAAGATATAGTAAAGTTTAAACAAGTATTAGATGAAGTATTGATGGAACTTAAAGGAGAATATTAAAAATGATTTGGAAAGAAATTTTAATTCGATATGGAGAGCTTTCTACAAAAGGTCGCAACAAGATGGATTTTATTCGTCGTTTACGCGAGAACATTCGTCATGCGTTTGCGGATTTAGGACATTTACACATTCGCACAGAGCGCGACCGTATGTTTATCGCCATTCAAAATGAAACACAAATGGACGTTCTATTAAAAGGATTACCTAAAATTTTTGGTATCCAATCTTTTAGTCCAGTGGCAGCATGTGAAAAAGACATGGAGGCCATGAAAAAACTTGCCATAACAATTATGGATACATTTAAAAATGAGCAGCTTACTTTTAAAGTAGAAGTAAAGCGTACAGATAAAACATTTCCGTTAGAATCACATGCTATTCAACGTGAAATTGGTGGTTATGTATTACCACAATATCAAAATTTATCAGTAAAGGTGAAACAGCCTGATATCGAGCTTCGTGTAGAGGTACGTCATGATGCAACATATATGATGGCACAAGTTATTCCGGGTGCAGGTGGAATGCCTGTAGGTTCGAATGGTAAATCTTTATTAATGCTTTCTGGTGGAATAGATAGTCCTGTTGCAGGTTATTTAATGATGAAACGTGGAGTGCGCTTAGAAGCGATACACTTCTTTAGTCCACCTTATACAAGCCAAAATTCATTAGAAAAAGTAAAGGTGCTGGCTAATGAATTAACGAAATTTGGCGCTAATATACGTTTACATGTTATTCCTTTCACTGAAATCCAAGTTCTTATTAAAGAAAAAGTACCTTCTAATGTATCGATGACAACAACTCGTCGTATGATGCTAAAAGTTGCTGACAAAGTACGAGAAGAAATTGGTGCATTAGCAATTGTTACAGGTGAGAGTCTTGGACAGGTAGCAAGTCAAACTCTTGAAAGTCTAACAGCTATTAATGCCGTAACGAACACACCGATTTTACGTCCATTAATCTCATCAGATAAATTAGAAATTATCGATATTGCAGAGAAAATAGGCACATACGAAACGTCTATCCAGCCATTTGAAGACTGCTGTACAATTTTTACTCCAGCAAGTCCAAAAACAAAGCCAAAGCTTGAAAAGGTTGAGCATTACGAAAGCTTCTCGGATTTTGATGAGCTAATCGAACGAGCAGTGAAAAACCGTGAAGTCTATATATTCCCGAAAAAAGAGCAAGAAGCCGATAAATTTGCAGATCTTCTATAGAAGAAACTTGCGATTTCATAAGCTAACGAGCCGACTCAGAAGTCTTGAGTCGGCTTTTTTGTTCATTTCCTTCGTAGGCACAATTTACCTATAAAATTTTCGTATTAAAAATCTAATATCGCACATTCTATATTCACAAGGAGGTGAGAGACATGACTTCAACAAATCGCAGTTCAAACAAACTTGCTGTACCTGGTGTAGAGTACGCTCTAGATCAAATGAAATACGAAATTGCACAAGAATTTGGTGTTCAATTAGGAGCTGACGCTTCAGCTCGTGCTAACGGTTCCGTTGGCGGTGAAATCACTAAACGTCTTGTACAAATGGCAGAATCACAATTAAAAGGTATGCCAAACAACAACCTATAATTGCATAATCAGCAATTATTAAAATTAAAACCAGTGACCGTAAAAGGCACTGGTTTTAGTTTGTTTAAATTTTTTATTTTTATCCTGTATTAACGGACTGTATCAAAAGAGAAGCGAGTTGTTCCTATTTCAATTCAATGAGAGCAAAGAAATAGGTGAGGCTAACTGCCCGTAAAAAACCGATTGGTGAAAACTAATAAAAGTTTCACCTTTATCCTACAAATGATTTAAATGTAGAGACTGTATTTGCAATATCCTCACTTTGGCAAATTGCAGAAATAACTGCTATCCCATCAGCACCTGCTTTAAATACCATAGGAGCATTTGAACAGTTTATGCCTCCAATTGCAACGATAGGGAGATCCGGATATTGCATCCGAGCTTGTTGTAAAAAATTAGTTCCACTAGGTGGATTGGCGTCACTTTTAGAAGTGGTTGAAAAAATCGGACCAATTCCTACATAATCAGCACCATATTGTAGAGCAGTTTGTAATTCAGCTTGTGAATGAACAGAAACACCTAAAATCATGTTGCCAATTTTATTACGCACCATCGACACAGGAAAATCCTCTTGCCCAATATGAACACCGTCTGCTCTAAGATTTATAGCCAGCTCGACATCATCGTTGACGATAAACGGAACATGATATTGTTGACAGAGCTTTTGACATTTACGAGCAAAATCTTCATAGGCTTGCCCAGTTAGTGTATTTGGTCCTTTTTCACGATATTGAAACATCGTAATTCCAGATTGCAGAGCTTTCTCTAAAACGTTTAATGGCTCGTGTTTGAAAACATTACTTGTACCCATTATAAAATATAGCTGTAGATCGTCATGTTTCATGAATGATCACCTCGCAGGAATTCTTCAAGTTTTGATAAGCAAAATGATTGGTAGGACCATGTCCATTACCAATAGATAAATCATGAGTTATTGCTAATTGAATAAATTTTTTAGCTTCCTCAATCGCATCTTCTAAAGTTAGTCCACGACCAAGAAAAGCAGTTAATGCAGCGGAAAACGTACAGCCTGTACCATGCGTATTTTTGGTTGCAATACGAGTGGACTGCATGGAAAATGACCGACCATCTTGGAAAAATACATAATCAGTAGCATAACATTTATCCTCTAAATGACCGCCTTTAATAATGACGCATTGAATGCCCATTTGTAATAAGACCTTAGCTGCTTCTTTAATATCTGTTAAAGAATTGATTTTCCTTCCAGAAAGGGTTTCTGCCTCTGGAATGTTCGGTGTTACCACTGTTGCTATAGGTAGCAAACAACTGCGTAATGCCTCAATTGCTTCTTGCTGTAATAAGCTTTCGCCACCTTTTGCAATCATGACAGGATCTACTATAAGCGGACTATTTATTTCAGTTAAAATCCGTGCAATTGATTGAATAATTTCCGAGGAAAACAGCATTCCGGTTTTAATAGCACTTATTGAAAAATCCTCGACAAGCGCTTGGAGTTGTTTTTCGACAAAACTAACTTCAATTGGTAAGACATCCGATACCCCGAGTGTATTCTGGGCGGTTAAAGCTGTAATAACAGACGTTCCAAACACCTTTAATTCCTGGAATGTTTTTAAATCAGCCTGTATCCCTGCACCGCCACCACTATCAGAGCCAGCAATTGTCGTTACAATATGCATCATTGTTCACCACCCTTGGAGAGGCGGTGTAGTTCGTTCAATACTGCAATTTGAAAATCGCCAATATATGGGGTAGAAGAAGCAGCTTGCTCTGCCACTTTTTTATAAAGCGATAATGTTTCTATTAATTGGTCAAATGGCTTATTTCCTACGAGGTAGGAAGCACAACAAATGGCACTCAATAAGCAACCTGTTCCAGTGACTTCTGTCATTTGTGAATTTCCACCTGTAACCCATTGCTGATGTTCGCCATCAGTAATAAAATCCTTTTCACCGGTCACAATAACAATACAATTGTAAAGTTGAGCTACTTTTTGTGCCTCAACTTCTAAAGAAATTGAACCACTACCACTATCTACGCCTTTTTGTTGCCATTCTACATCGGCTATTGCTGCAAGCTCTCCGACATTACAACGAATAGCAGCAAAATTTATTTCCTTGAGTAATTGTTGTACCGTTTGTTTCCGGTAAGTTGTTGCACCTGCAGCAACAGGATCTAAAACAACGGGAATGCCAAGAGCATTTGCTGTTTTTCCTGCAAGTAACATTGATTCTTTCATTCGCTCATTAAGGGTACCGATATTTATTAATAAGCCTGAGGCAATTGCGACCATTTCTTCAACTTCATGACTGTCATCTGCCATAACTGGTGAAGCGCCTATAGCTAATAAGCCATTTGCTTGGAAATTAGCTACAACATAATTAGTGATGCAATGAATTAGTGGATTTTGTTTACGGATAGTATGAAATAACATTTTTAGTCCTCCTTGTTGGATGGACGTAAGCGTGCAAAAAAGGCTCTTTTTCGTGTAGAAAAAAACACGTAAAAGAGCCTTTCATCAGTAAATAGATGTGAATTGCTCCCTACGTCAGTATTAACTAACAGGTTCAAAGGGTCAGGTTTTACCTTCTCAACTCTAAATGAGTCCCCCTGCAATCATGCTTTTAGTTGACCAAAATGTACCATATTATTCATTCGTGTTCAATAGTTTTTTTCTTCATTGCGAAAACGGCACTAATGCTAAGTCGAAATGGATAGTACCAATACGTGACTGATGCCATATAGCAGAGCATGATAGTTGTCACGACTTTAATGAATTGGAGTGAATTCCATTGAAAATGATAAAAATTGAGTTTTATAATGAGCGTACAAAAGGGGGCATTTGCCATGAAAAGAGAAGATTTAATCGCACCAGAATGGTATAACATTTCAGATGAAATTGAAAAATATGCACAGGATTCTACTAAAAATGCATTATTAGTTTATAACGAAGATGAGGAAATTCAATATTTAACATATCGAGCTTTACTTGAAAAGGCAAATCAGGCAGCACATGTATTTACATCTCAAGGTTTAAAAAAAGGTGATGTTATTTTGGTCATGGTGCCAAGATCAGTTGAAGCGTATATCGTTTATATTGCTGCCTTAAAGGCAGGCTTAACCATTATACCTAGCTCAGAAATGCTAAGAACTAAGGATATTGAATATCGAATCAATCATGCCGATGCAAAAGGCGTTGTTGCATTTGAACCTTATATTGAACAATTCGATAATGTGGGAAATTTACAAGAAATACAGCAGTTTGTCATTGGTCATGCACATGAACCTTGGCAGCCATTGCTTGAAAAAATGCAACATCAACCGACGACTTACATAAGTTCTACACCGACTAAGAGTACAGACATTGCATTTTTAGCTTATACGAGTGGTACAACAGGCAATCCAAAGGCAGCGGTTCATACACATAGCTGGGGTTATGCGCACTTGCGAACTACTGCTCCAAATTGGTTAGGTGTACAAGAAGGTGACATTGTTTGGGCTACCGCAGCACCAGGTTGGCAAAAATGGATATGGAGTCCGTTTCTTGCTACTTTAGGAAGTGGTGCGACAGCATTTGTTTACAAAGGTCACTTCGATGCGGCAACATACCTTTCATTGCTTGAGAAATTCAATATTAATATTCTGTGTTGCACACCGACCGAATACAGATTTATGGCAGGTCTTGAAAATTTGCAAGACTTTAATTTAAGTACGATACGTCAGGCTGTGTCAGCCGGTGAACCTTTAAATAGTGAAGTGATAAAAGTATTTTCCGAGGTCTTTAATGTACAAGTACGAGATGGTTATGGACAAACAGAGAATACATTACTTGTTGGAACAATGGTAGGGATGGAGGCTAGAATGGGCTCAATGGGTAGACCTACTCCAGGTAATATGGTTGAAATTATTAATGATTTTGGAAATCCTACTGTAATTGGAGAAGTAGGAGATATTGCTGTGCACTGTGAATCACCCGCGTTATTTAAGAAATATTTAAACGATCCCGAACGTACAAATTTACAATTTAGGGGCGAATGGTATATTACAGGAGATCGTGCATATAAAGATGAAGATGGCTATTTTTGGTTTGAAGGACGTGGAGATGATGTCATTATTTCGTCTGGGTATACGATAGGTCCATTTGAGGTAGAAGATGCGTTATTGAAGCATCCAGCAGTAAAAGAAACGGCCGTAGTCGCGAGTCCGGATGAAATTCGTGGAAATCTCGTGAAGGCATTTGTTGTGCTCTCTGATGGAGTAGTTGGTGATGAAACGCTAATAAAAAAACTACAAAGCCATGTAAAAACTTTAACTGCCCCTTATAAATATCCTCGTGCTATTGAGTTTGTTACTGAGCTACCAAAGACTGCATCAGGCAAAATTCGGCGTGTCGAATTACGTGAGCAAGAAAAAATCCAATATAGTAATCATCGTTGATTTCCTAGGAAATAATGTCGAAAATCAAAGTTCCTGCTTTTTTTATGAACTTTGATTTTTTTTTTATAGTAGATAATGTAGTATAGGTTGAATAAGTTAGATTGGTTAAAGCTTTTGCATAGTATTTGTCAGTTACCAAAATTTGGAAATGTAATTTGTTAAAATGTGTAATTTGTTTCTAAGTGGATTGGAAACGTCATAGATTTAGACCTGAGTAAGCCGAGTAGAGGAGACAAAGGTTAAAAGTATCATATTCTGTGATAACGATGCACTTTCGCAAGAGATCAACCCCATGTTATGGTGCTAAGCATATTATTGCAATAAGTATGAAACAAATTTGGATATCAATCGTATAACGTTATGAGGAGGCGGAAAGATATGAATGGTAAAAGGTGGACCGCTTTAATAATTGCAGGTGTACTATTAGTGTTTTCATTAGGGATCAACACAATTTTTGCAATTTTTAAATCGAATTTCTTTAGTAATTTTGATAGCTTGGTGGAGGGAAACGATTTATCTGTGATGGAAGAAGTTAAAGAAAGTGGCGAAATGGATAAACGTATTGCATACTTAAAGGTTGATGGTACGATTCAAGATGTTGGCTCAAGTTCGTTTTGGGAACCAGTTTCTTATGATCATCAATTTTTCTTAGATCAATTAGAAAATATTTTAAGTGATAAGACTGTGGAAGGTATCGTCTTAAGTGTTAATTCGCCAGGTGGCGGAGTAAAGGAATCAGCTGAAATCTATAAAAAACTCATGGAAATTAAAGAAGAGAGACAAATTCCAATCTATGTAACTATGGATTCGATGGCAGCTTCAGGTGGTTATTATATTTCAGCCCCTGCAGATAAAATATTTGCGCAACGTGATACAATTACAGGTTCGATTGGTGTCATTATGCAATCTATTAATTATCAGGCGTTAGCAGAAAAAGTTGGTATTAAATATGAAACGTTTAAATCTGGTGAACATAAAGATATGCTTAGCCCAATGCGTGAAGTGACACCGGAAGAGCGTGCTATGATGCAAGACATGATTAATGAAACTTATCAGGAATTCGTTCATATTGTGGCAAAAGGTCGTAATATGTCTGAAGCTAATGTGAAAAAAGTTGCCGATGGTCGAATTCTTAGTGGTAAGAAGGCTCTTGAAGCGGGCTTAGTAGATGAGATTGGCGATGAGGAAGCAGCAATTATTGCAATGCGTAAAGACTTTAGTTTAGAGGACGCAGAATTATTTGAGTATTCATATGAGACGGGTGGTTGGCCATCATATGTTGGGATGAAGATTGGATCAATGTTTGGCCCTTCAGCAGAGGAAAAAATGTTGATGAAAATTATGGCAGATTATAAAGCACCAAAAATGATGTACTTATATGGCGAAAACTAAGGAGGGAGTACAATGACAAACAATGATATTGTTATGCAAGGTTCACCCTCTATGGAGAATACGTTCCTAATAGATAAACCAACTACGAATAAAAATTATGCGTTAAAAACGGCAGGCTTTTGGATACGTTTTTGGGCATTTTTATTAGATGGATTCGTTATTACAGCTATAGTTGGAATTCTCGTTAACCCAATTTTTTATTTAATGGATTGGTCATTATCTGAGTCTGTATGGTATGCACCGATTTCGATTATATCCGCTATTCTTTATTACAGTTATTTCGTATTAATGACGAAGTTTTTTGGGCAAACATTAGGGAAAATGATATTTGGATTACGTGTTATGTCATTAAAGCATGATAAGCTTACTTGGTCAGATGTGTTATTCCGTGATTGGATAGGGCGTATCATCAACAGCATTTTCATGCCACTTTATATTCTTGTAGGCATTTTACCAAACAATCAAGGTTTACATGATTTTTTCGCGGATACAACAGTCGTTCATGAAAAAGTTTATATTGAAAAAGATATTGTACAATCATCTTTGCCAATCAAAGAGCAAAAGACTGAATCTGTACCTCTAGAGGAAAAACCAGAACCTGAAAAGCTGGAAAAACATAACGAAGAATAATGGCTTGAGCTGTCTCATTACGGTGAGACAGCTTTTATTTTTGTGAGGATAGAGGTGATTAATGGTTAGTTCATTGGAGAAAAGCCCCGAAAGTTGGGATGACATTTTATTATAACGTATACAATGAATAAAATTGATCTTCGTTCCGGCGGGGTGACTCATTGGGGATTAGTAATAGAGGAACGAAGACTAAATGTATCACGTTCTGTGATAACGCCTTCGAAAAGTGCTTAGTCAGAACGAATATCAACCCTATATTATGGTGGTGAGCTTGGAAAATGGTGCAATCATAAGCAAGTATGGTAGAACAGGTTCGAAAAAATTCTTTCAAAACTATTTTGATGAGCTGTCTTAGTTGCAATTAATTCCCTCCATTTAGTAATATTATGTACATATGAAGATTAGGAGGCGTTTATATGGCACAAGTAACATTTAAAAATGGCCCAGTAACACTTGTAGGTAACGAAGTAAAAGTTGGAGACAAAGCACCAGACTTTACTGTATTAGCGAATGATCTATCACCTGTTACATTAAAAGATTCAGAGGGGAAAATTCGTTTATTTAGCGTTGTACCATCATTAGATACTGGTGTTTGTGATGCACAAACACGTCGTTTTAATGAAGAAGCAGCAAATTTAGGTGACAATGTAGTTATTTATACGGTATCTGTTGACCTTCCATTTGCTCAAAAACGTTGGTGTGGTGCAACGGGCATTGATGCTGTTCAAACAGTTTCAGATCATCGTGATCTTTCATTTGGTGAAGCATACGGTGTCTACATCCAGGAATTACGCCTTCTAACGCGTGCGGTGTTTGTTGTGGATGCAAATGACAAAGTGACATATGTGGAATATGTTCCTGAAGCAACAAACCATCCAAACTATGAAGCGGCAATTGCAGCTGTCAAAGCACTAGCATAATTTATTGATATTAGGCTAAGATATTACTAGACAAAGGGGCTGTGACAAGTTTTTGTCACGGCTCTTTTCTGCTTGAAAGGAAGTTGTGTATGGAAAATATCGAAAAGTTATTTGGTATGCTAAATGAACATGCTGAAAAGATAGAAAAAGAACATAATGTTACATTGCTAGAGGGGATTTTAGATGGTTTAGAGGCATGGTTAGATGGGGAAGTTAATTTTTCACAAGACGGTGCTACAAAGGAAGATGTGCGCAAAGCAATTCAAATTGCTGTTTTAAAGGGAATGCGAAAAGGTTCTCAGCCGAATCACCAAATGACACCTGATACTCTTGGATTATTAGTTGGTTATTTTGTGGAGCAACTATTTGCAGAGCGTCTAGAAACAGAAAAAATATCTATTTTAGATCCAGCAGTAGGTACAGGGAATTTACTATTAACAGTTATGAATTTATTAGACGGAAAAACAGAAGCTACAGGTGTAGAAGTTGATGAGCTACTTATTCGTATAGCTGCTGCTACAGCTGATTTGACAGAGCAACCCGTTTCCCTATTCCGTCAAGATACTTTACAAGATTTATTAGTAAATCCTGCAGATGCTGTTGTTTGTGATTTACCGGTCGGGTATTATCCGAATGAAGAAGTCGCATTAGATTATGAACTATGTGCTTCAGAAGGAATGAGTTATGCACATCACTTATTTATTGAGCAGTCCATTAATTACACAAAGGATGGTGGCTACTTATTTTTCTTAGCACCAACCCATCTCTTCGAGTCTGAGCAGTCGAAACAACTGCATAAATACATTCAAAAGCATGCTTGGATTCAAGCGATTATTCAATTACCAGATACAATGTTCGCCAATAAAGCACTTGAAAAGAGCATTGTCATTTTGCAAAAGCAAGGTAAGGAATTCAATGCTCCAAAAGAAGTACTATTAGCAAAAGTACCAAACATGCAAAATAAACAAGCTCTTGCTATGTTCTTCGAAAAAGTGAAGATGTGGCAAGAAGGGAAATAAGTATAAAAGGTATCCAAAATAGGATACCTTTTAGTTTGCGCTAAAAGAATAAGTATAAAATAGCTTTTACTTCGAGTCGTCGCAAAAACGAGAGGGGTGATTTTCGTTCCTCTATCGCTGATCCCCAAGGAGTCGCCCAGTCTTCACTCCAATCAACCAATGCACTAGCGTGTCACTTAATGATATAACGAAGCTTCAGCGAAGTGTAGAAAAACCCCGCTTAGCACTTTGGAAGGAGCGTCTTAACTTTCCCGTTTTTCTCTATGATGAGTCATTACCTAATAAATAATCAAATCTTTTAATGTTATAGCTTCCGATGTCAATTCACTGCATGGTGTAGAACAATTGCCTTATTTAATAGGACACATTAATCTTAAAGTCATAAAGGTTTTTCAACAATAAGAAAAAGGTACCCAAAATTGGATACCTTTTATGTAAGACAAAATTAATTTTCAGGTGTACGGATTACAAGTACGTCACATTTAGCTGAGCGTACAATTGCTTCAGATACTGAACCGATTAGGAAGCGTTCTACTGCATTTAGACCAGTTGCACCACAGATGATTAAGTCTGCGTCTACAATTTTAGAAAGCTCTTTTGTAATGATATTTTTTGGTGAGCCGTATTCAATTACAAGGTTAACATTTGTTAAGCCTTCTTCTTCAGCTTGTTTTTTGTAACCATTTAATAGCTCTTCAGAGAATGCTTGAGCACGCTCAGCAATTGAACGATCATATGCTTCGATTGCAGCGAATGAACGTGTGTCAATAACATTTACTAAATTTAATACAGCACCTTCGTTACGTTTTGCTACATCAATCGATTTACGGAAAGCGTATTCAGCTTCCTTAGAACCGTCTACTGCAACTACAATGCTTTTATATTTATTAGCCATTTGAATTACCTCCCTGATTTGTATATGTTGATTATACCAAATGATTTTCTAAAGGAAATACTTTCCGGAAGAAAAAATGTGAAGAAGTGAAGGCATTTACATGCACAAAAAAATAAAAATTACTATCAAAAAGCAATTTTTTTGTTACTTACGAGGCATTCTCCAGAAAATCGCTTATCGACGAGAATAACTAATTACCAATATATTAATTGGAATGTTTACTGTTGTTAGAATATTAGGAATTTTATCTATTATTATTTTAATTAAAGCATTTTTTGTTTATGTTTGGTAATATGGAAGTGCAAGGGGTGCATCAATACATCGAAGAGTATGTAACAAAAATGTGCTTATTTTTTAGGTAATGGAAGGGGACAGGGAAGATGAAGATTGGTATTCCAAAAGAGATTAAAAACAATGAAAACCGTGTAGCTATGACACCAGCAGGGGTTGTTACATTAACGAATGCAGGCCATGAAGTGTACATTGAATCTGGAGCAGGTTTAGGCTCAAGCTTTACAGATACAGACTACGTTGCTGCAGGAGCTCATATTGTTGAGACAGCAAAAGAAGCATGGGCACAAGAAATGATTATGAAAGTAAAGGAACCCGTAGCATCAGAATACGATTACTTCTATGAAGGTCAAATCTTATTTACTTATTTACATTTAGCGCCAGAGCTTGAATTAACGCAGGCACTTTTAAATAAAAAAGTTGTAGGCATTGCTTATGAAACAGTCCAATTAGCAAATGGTTCCTTACCACTTTTAACACCAATGAGTGAAGTTGCTGGTAAAATGGCAACGCAAATTGGTGCACAATTCTTAGAGAAAAATCATGAAGGTAAAGGTATTTTACTAGGCGGCGTATCGGGTGTACCACGCGGTAAAGTTACAGTAATCGGTGGCGGTATAGCTGGAACAAATGCGGCGAAAATAGCTGTAGGAATGGGTGCTGATGTAACGGTTATTGATTTAAGCCCAGAGCGTTTACGTCAATTAGAAGATTTATTTGGCCGTGATGTTCAAACATTAATGTCGAATCCTTATAATATTGCAGAATCAGTGAAAAACTCAGATTTAGTAGTTGGGGCAGTTTTAATTCCTGGAGCTAAAGCACCAAAGCTTGTTTCTGAGGAAATGATTCAGTCAATGCAACCGGGTTCAGTAGTAGTCGATATTGCTATTGACCAAGGCGGAATTTTTGAGTCATCTGATCGAGTGACGACACATGATGATCCAACGTATGTAAAACACGGAGTTGTGCATTATGCAGTAGCAAATATGCCAGGAGCTGTACCACGTACATCAACAATTGCTTTAACAAATAATACAATTCCTTATGCGCTACAAATTGCGAATAAAGGTTACAGACAAGCGTGTGTTGAAAATGCTGCACTGAAACTAGGTGTTAATACTATAGATGGACATCTTGTTTACAAGGCTGTTGCAGATTCTCAAGGTTTGCCATATGTAAATGTTGATGAATTAATTCAATAAGTAACATAACAAAAGGAAGCACCATGTTTAATTATGAGTGCTTCCTTTTGTGTTGCATGTTGGTTGCTTCCTTTTCCTTAAATAAACTTACAGTACAATCAAATCTTTCGGGAATTTTGTAAGTATTTCTACGCCATCTTTTGTTACTACCACATCATCTTCAATGCGGACACCAGTCACATCGGATTTATAGATACCTGGTTCAATTGTGAAGACCATGCCTTCTTCCATAGTCATTTCATTAGCGCCTGTAACAGAAGGGAATTCATGTACAGAAATGCCGAGTCCATGACCAAGTCGATGTGTGAAATATTCGCCATAGCCTGCGTCAGTAATAGTATCACGAGCGATTTTATCTAAATCCATTGCGCGAACACCTGGTTTTACAGTTGCGATTGCATTTGTGTTAGCAGCTAGTACTGTGTTGTAGATTTCCTTTTGTGCCTCACTAGGTTCACCAAAGGCAACCGTACGTGTAATGTCAGAACAATAACCGTCGTAAATTACGCCAAGGTCGAATAATATCATATCGCCTTTTTCTATTTTTCGAGCACCTGGTTTACCGTGTGGAGAGGCTGTTTTTGGACCGCTCAATACCATTGTTTCAAAGGACATCTTGCAGCCTTTATCCTGAATAGCGCTTTCTATCGCAGTTAAGATTTCCATTTCTGTTTTGCCTTCAGCAATTTCTTTACAGCCGATTTCAATAGCATAGTCAGCTAGTTCTGCAGCTTTACGTAATTTTTCTAATTCAATTTCATCTTTAATTACTCGCATAGCATTGATTTTTTCGTCGAGACGAACAAAACTAGCCTGCGGAAATGATTGTTGTAGGGCTTCTAAACGCTCTACGATGAGCTGAGCTTTTTCAATAGCAAATGTTTGTGGGTTAACATTACGAGCTTTAATAGCTTGGGCAAGAACTTCCATTGAATTTTCAGTATCTTGATGACCGATGACCTCATAAGGCCAACCTGCATCCTTCGCATCTGGGATTTCCATTTTGGGGCAAATCAAAAAAGGTTCTGCCTCTTTAAAAATCATCACGCCAAGTAATCTCTCGTGCGGATTACTTTTAAAGCCTGAAACGTAAAAAACATTATCAGGTGTCGTTACGAAAGCGGCATCAATTTGGTTTTGTTGTAAATAGTTTTGAATTTCTTCAACCTTTAACATACACAGTTCCTCCTCTTATTGCATTGAAAAAAACTTCAAGTGCTTAGCTAAATTTATAGCCTCCCCGGCATGGGGCTTCAACGAAATGAATAATTGTTTCCTACAAGGTATACCTGTTAGGAAAGTATCTATTATTCTCTGTACTAGCATATCAAAAAAAGGGAAAAATCGCATGGATAGCGAATAAAAATGATGTGGCACAATATGTACTGCTGGGAGGAAACTTATATGGAAATTAGTTATCATGGACATTCAGTTGTTAAAATTCAATCAAATGGGAAAACAATATTAATAGATCCATTCATTAACGGGAATGGGCTAACAGATTTAAAGGTTGCTGATGAGGCTCCGGATATTATTTTACTTACACATGGCCATAATGATCATGTCGGTGATACAGTGGAGCTTGCGAAGAAAAAAGATGCGCTTGTCATTGCACCGAATGAGCTAGCCAATTGGATTTCTTGGCAAGGAGTTAAAACGCATCCAATGCATATAGGGGGAGCTAAGGAATTTGATTTTGGTAAAGTGAAGTTTACTCAAGCGTTCCACGGTTCGTCATTTGTAACAGAAAATAATGAAATTATATATATGGGGATGCCTGCTGGAATTTTATTATTTATCGAAGACTTAACGATTTATCATGCAGGGGATACAGCTTTGTTTAGTGATATGAAATTAATTGGAGAACGCCATCCTATTGATATTGCATTTTTACCGATTGGTGACAATTTTACGATGGGCCCAGAGGATGCTGCTTGTGCAGTTTCATTTTTGAAGCCGAAAATTGTCGTACCAATTCATTACAATACATTCCCTCCAATCGAGCAGGATCCACAAATTTTTGCAGATTTAGTGCAAAATGCAGAGGTTCAAACTTTAAAAGTAGGTGAAAAAGTTAACTGTTCCTAATTAGTGACACTGCTGTACTATATGAGTTGGCACCACGTGCGTAGTTGAAACGATGGGAAAAGTAAAACAAATTATCACTTTACATTAAATATTTTAATAAAAAATATGGTACACTAAGAGCAGAATTTGATGCTTGAGAAATAGGTGATATTTTGTCTACAAAACATGAGAGAATTTTACAATACATCGAATCATTACCCGTGGGTGATAAAATTTCAGTACGTCAAATTGCAAAGGAAATGCAGGTGAGTGAAGGAACGGCATACCGCGCCATTAAAGAAGCGGAAAATCGACGTTTAGTAAGCTCTATAGAACGTGTTGGAACAATTCGTATTGAGAAGAAAAAGAAAGAAAATATTGAGCGATTAACCTTCGCTGAAATAGTTAACATTATAGACGGCCAAGTTTTAGGTGGAAAAACAGGTCTACATAAAACGTTAACGAAATTTGTTATTGGTGCCATGCAATTAGAAGATATGATGCGTTATACAGATGCTGGGAGCTTGCTCATCGTTGGTAACCGTATAAAAGCACATGAAAATGCGCTGCGAGCTGGTGCTGCTGTTTTAATTACAGGGGGCTTTGATACAACTGAGGAAAACAAGTTACTTGCAGATTCCTTGGACTTACCGATTATTTCAACAAGCTATGATACCTTTACCGTAGCAACAATGATTAACCGCGCAATTTATGACCAGTTAATCAAAAAAGATATTTTATTTATTGAAGATATTTTTGTGCCGATGACAGATACTTCTGTTCTTCGAAATGATGAAACAATTCATCATTTCCAAAAGCTAAATGAACGAACAACTCATGGTGCATTTCCCGTTGTTACAGCAAACAATAAGCTTGTTGGGATGATTACCGTAAAAGACGTTATTGGTCGAGAAGAAAACGAGCTAATTGATAAGGTTATGACAAAAAATCCGATTGCTGGATCGATGAAAATGAGCGTTGCCTCTGCAGGACATCGTATGATTTGGGAAGGGATTGACCTATTACCAATTGTTGATGATGACAATATTTTGCAAGGTGTGATTAGTCGACAAGATGTACTAAAAGCGCTTCAGCTTGCTCAAAGACAACCGCAGCATGGTGAAACGATTGATGATTTAGTGAAAAACGAGATGAAGGTACTTGGCGATGAAGAATTAATCGTAGATTTTAAAGTAACACCACAAATGACAAACCAATACGGTGCAATTTCTTATGGAGCATTCACAACTTTGTTAGCGGAAGTTGGCTCATTCGCATTAAAGCGCCGTAAACGTGGGGATGCAGTTGCCGAAAACATGACGATTTATTTCATCAAGCCTGTGCAAATGGAAAGTACACTTACTGTAAAGCCTCGAATATTAGATATGAGTCGTAAGTTTGTGAAAATGGACTTCGAAGTGTTTAATCAACAAATGCTTGTTGGGAAGGCTATGATGATGTTCCAACTACTGGAACGTTAAGTAAACACAAAAAGGGATGGTCTAGGGTAAATGCTAGACCATCCCTTTCACTTCTTTCAGCGGGTGTCACGGAATCGGAGGGGAGTTATTAGCCTATAACAGCTAACTGACCTGCATCGGTGCCGCTCCCGCTGCGTTAGCACTACGCATCGCACAAAAAACATCTGTTGCTGCCGCTACGCTTTCGCACAAAAAAATATATGCTGCCCTAAGCACAAAGCCGATTTCATACGCAATTATGCCGGTGCATAATTGATTATTTATTGGTTAATTCGGTACTCCTCGTCAACAAATTGACCGTAATGACGAACCCTTTTAATATTTTCTATAACAACAAAGATGCCTAAAACGATAAGAATTGCTACAATAATAAATGTATATAACCCAGGGAATAAATAGGCTTGGTTTAAACCAAATAAAAGGATAAATGTACCGAAACTTACATTAGCTTTACTTTTGTACCAATTTTTAGCGATTGGTAATGAAGAACGAAACTGTTTTGTTTTAAAATAAAAATAAAAAACAAATGATATGATTATTGCAAATACAAATATTAAATTGAGCATAGTAAACCTCCTAGCATAACTAGTCATTATTGTAACGATAATTAGAGAAAAATGCTAACGGTTATTACTATCATTTTGGGGGAAATTAATTTGAAAAGACAAATCATCGACACAATTGCTTCATATGAAACAATCATTATTCATCGCCATGTGCGTCCAGATCCAGACGCATATGGATCTCAGCAAGGGTTAAAAGAGCTTATTTTAGCAAATTATCCGGAAAAGAAGGTTTTTGCTGTAGGTGAGCATGATGAATCTTTATCATTTTTAGCATATCCAGATTACATTACGGATGATATATACGACGATGCTTTAGTTATAGTGACAGATACGGCTAATACTGAACGTGTTGACGATCAACTCTATACAAAAGGAAAAATGATCATAAAAATAGATCACCATCCAAATGATGATCCGTATGGTGATTTACTTTGGGTGGATACGAATGCGAGTTCTTGTAGTGAAATGATTTATGAGCTTTTTGAGGAAGGGAAACAAGAAGCAAACTGGATTCTACCTGATGCCTCCGCTAGATTATTATTTGCCGGTATTGTAGGGGATACAGGACGTTTCCAATTCCCTAGCACGACCGTAAAAACGTTTAAAATTGCAGGAGAGCTTATTACATATAATTTTGATCGAAATCAAATTTTCGATGGAATGTATGAAATGGATCAAAAGCTATTAAATTTACAGGGCTATATTTATCAAAATTTCAAAATGGATGAGTATGGAGCAGCGCATATCAAGCTGACAAAGGAATTGCTGGCAGAATTCAATGTTGTACCGTCAGAGGCGTCACTGTTAGTTGGCTGTCTTGGAAGTGTGAAAAGTATTTGTGCATGGGTGGTCTTCATTGAAGAGAACGATCAAATTCGAGTGCGTTTACGTTCAAAAGGCCCTATCATTAACACTTTGGCGAAGGAATTTAACGGTGGAGGGCATCCTCTTGCATCTGGGGCTACAGCTTACTCATGGGAAGAAGCAGAGCGTGTAATAATACGATTACAGGAAATTTGTAAGGCGTATCAATAAACATAAATATTTGGGCTCATCACTAAAATTTGTGGATGACATTTGTTAAACTCGTATGCCATATTTAAGTTGATTGGAGTGGAGGCTGGGCGACTCCTTGGGGATCAGCGTCACAGATGAGACCCTGGAGCGAGCAAATAGGGGAACGAAGGCTAAAAGCATCACGTCCTGTGATAACGCCTTCGTTTTGCTGCCGCTACGTTACACTACGCTTTCGCACAAAAAACATCTGTTGCCCCAAGCGGCTCATCGGACGCCCCCAGGAAGCTCTGCTCTGCGCGAAAGCGAAGCGTCAGCGGCAAATGTTTTCTGTAGCGAAAGCATAGCGACAGCTACATAGCGCCCAGCCGGAACGGAAACCAACCACTCATCATGGTGATTATCCAATACTTAGCGATAATTTGTAAACTCAACAGAATAAGAACGTGCTTCTGTCATAATAATAAAGCTTTGAATTAACATTTTTAAATACCTAGAAAGGAAGGGATTCATTTGACACATGTATACACGAAAATGCATACGAGTGCGGATTTATTGAAAAGTACGATTCGGCTTGAACAATTGATCCCTTTTTTACAAGAGCAAAATACTCAGGCCTGTGCAATCGTCAATTCAAAATTGTACGGGCTTTTGCCTTTTTGTAAAGCATTGCAGCAAGCGAATATTCATGCTGTAATAGGGCTCACGATAAATGTACAGTGGCAAGAAAGAAAGATTCCACTTGTGCTCTATGCTCAGACGCAAGAAGGCTACAAGCATCTTTTAAAGATTAGTAGTGCAGTTTCAATTCGAGAGGATGATGCACTTCCTTGGAAATGGCTTGAAGGATATGCAGCGGGCTGTGTGGCATTACTTTCTTCGGATAACTTAATAGAAATTGAGGATTGGACTGAAGTAGCAAATGCTCTAAACAAGGTATTTGGTAACCGTTTATTTATGGGTATAGCAAGACCTGCAGGGATGATAGCAGAAAAAGAAGAAGCGTATGTAGCATGGTGTGAAACTTTGAACATAACACTAGTTGCCTCTCAGAGCTGCTATTTTTTACGTCCAGAGGATCATTTTGCCTTTGAGGTTGCAAGAGCGATAGATTCAGGTGACAAGATTACCGGTACAATGTTATCAGCTTATTTACAAGGTTATTTCGCCCCAACGAAAGAGGAATGGCAAAGTTGGTTTGCTGATCATCCAGAATGGCTTGAGTCTAGTGCAATGATGCTTGCTAGCTGTACGGCGGAAATTCCTGAAATGCACGTACAAATGCCTAAATTTCCTGTCCCAACAGGAGAAACAGCCGAAAGCCTACTTGTCAAAGAGGTTTTTGCAGGATTGGCAGAACGTTTAAAGCAAACTGAAATTCCTCAAATTTATCGGGAGCGACTTCAATATGAGCTTGAAATTATTTGTGCAATGGGCTTTGCAGATTATTTTTTAATTGTTGCAGATTTCATGCATTTTGCTAAAGAAAATCGTATTTTAACAGGTCCTGGTCGTGGCTCATCGGCGAGTTCACTGGTGGCTTATAGCTTATCTATTACGCAAGTAGATCCGTTAGTTTACGGCTTATTATTTGAACGATTTTTAAACCCTGAACGTGTTACACTGCCAGATATAGATATCGATTTTGTCGACAGTAAAAGACAAAAAGTTATTCATTATGTCACTCAGAAATATGGAAAGGCAAATGTAGCGCAAATTATTACGTTTGGTACTTTATCCGCTAAGGCAGTTGCTAGAGATGTTGCCCGTGTTTTTGGTTTTGACGCTGAAACATTGGAGAAAATTTCGAAAATGATTCCGAATAAACCTGGGATAACATTGCAAAAAGCACTGGCCGAATCACAAGGTTTACAAGGCTGGCTAGCCGAGGATGAAAAACATCGGCGCTGGTTTGAAGTGGCGTTAAAACTAGAAGGGTTGCCAAGAAATTCTTCTACTCATGCGGCAGGGATTGTGCTGTCGCCTTCACCATTAGTCAATACGATACCGATTGAAGAAGGACATGATGGCGTATATTGTACGCAATGGCCGATGGGAGATGTAGAAGCTAGTGGGCTTGTCAAAATGGATTTTCTAGGATTGCGCAACCTGACAATTTTAGAGCAGATACGTTGGTCGATTTATAAAGCTGGCGGTCCTTGGATCGAGTTTGAGCTTATTCCCATGCAAGATGAAAAGACATTTCAACTTCTTCAAATGGGCGATACATTAGGAATTTTTCAATTAGAATCGGAAGGTATGAAGCAAGCTTTACGTGATATTCATCCAAATCATTTTTTAGATATAGTGGCAATCAACGCGTTATATCGCCCTGGTCCAATGGATTTTATTCCTGTATATGCAAAACGAAAAGCAGGAAGGGAATCGGTTACTATGCTACATCCAGCTTTAGAACCCATATTACGCGATACGTTTGGTGTCATAATTTATCAAGAACAAATTATGCAAATTGCTTCGGTGATGGCTGGTTTTACGATGGGACAAGCGGACTTACTGCGTCGGGCGGTAAGTAAGAAAAATCGTCAAGTATTAGAGGAGCAACGTGCCGCATTTGTAAAGGGAGCAATGAAGCAAGGCTTTGACGTTCATGTGGCAGAGGAAGTGTATGCATTAATTGTGCGCTTTGCAGACTATGGTTTCCCTAAAAGCCATGCTGTCGCATACAGCGTTATTTCCTACCAAATGGCTTATTTAAAAGCACATTTCCCACAAAGCTTTTATACAGCACTTTTATCAAATGCAACAGGAAATGTGGAGAAAATTCTACAGGTTGTGAGTGAGGCGAAAGAGAAGGGGATTCCATTTTATCCACCGTCATTAAAACAGAGCACAAAATTTTTTACTGTTGAAAAGGATGGAATTCGCTATAGTTTATCAGGAATAAAGGGAGTGCCTCATACATTTATAGAGAAGGTGAATGCCTTACGCCAAACGAATGCAGAAGCATTTGATAATTTATTTGACTTGGCAGTTGCTTTAAGTGCACAGCATTTTAAACCAAAAGTAATGGAATCTTTAATTTTTGCTGGAGCTCTTGATTATATAGGTAAAGATCGTGCTGTACTAATAGCTACATTGGAGGCAACCTTAAAGCATGCTGAACTGCTAAGACCAACTGAAGATATTGATATAGAATCTGCTACTGCCTTTAGTTTTGGTAAGCCGAAGTATATGGAAGCGGAAGCGATGCCACAAAAGGAAAAATTACTTCATGAAAAGGAGAGTCTTGGTTTTTATATTTCTGCACATCCGGTCTCAGAGGAAAGAGCTTTTTGGAATGAAGTAAATAGTACGTGCCGAGAGTTGAAGCATGCTCGTGAGGGAACGTATGTAAAAATGATTGGCATAATAGAAGAAGTAAAAAAAATACGCACAAAAAAAGGTGAGCAAATGGCTTTTGTTCAGCTTCAGGATGAGTTTGGAACGGTATCTGTAACATTATTCCCGCAAGTTTTCCATCTTGTTCAAGAGCTGTTACTAGTAGACGAAATGCTTTACATTGAGGGAACTATTGAAAGGCGCTTTGGTAAACCTCAAGTGAAAGTAAAACATGCGCAAACGACGAAAAGAATATGAAATTAAAGAAAAATTTAGAAACTGCATAATCCTTTATGCAGTTTTTTCTTTACTTTTTAATAATTATTTTGTAAGCTAGAGTCAATGTTGAAAAGTGGTCAGACCACTTTTTTCTTCATTCAGTAGGAGATTCCATCTTTTGGAAGTGGTGGACTTCCTTTCTTTTCAATAGGTATCCAAACACCTGCTGAATGAAGATAAAGCCTTTGGATGCATTGTTTATCTGTGCGAAAGCGAAGCGACAGCTACAAATAATCTAAGGCAAAATAGATAGAACGGGGAGTTGATCGTATGGATAAAAAAACCGAACAAAAGAAAGTTTTTTTAGATATCGTCCAACAATTACGACAACTTATTAAATTAGAAAAAATACAGGCTGGTGAAAAGCTACCTTCCGAACGAGTCCTTTCAGAACGTCTAGGTGTCGGGCGATCCTCCGTGAGAGAGGCATTGCGAAGCTTAGAGTTGTTGGGTCTTATTGAAACGAAACATGGGGGAGGTACTTTCCTAGCGTCCACACATAAACATCAGCTAGTGGAAATACTGTCGATGTTTATATTAGAAGATGAAAAATCAAAAAAGGATGTCGAATTAACGCGAGAAATTCATGAAAAGGAAGCCGTTCGCGTAATAAGTTGTACAGAGACTCTACGAACACTACCTGTGTGGGACAGTTTTTTTGTAAAGCTAGAGATAGAAAGCGCGATTAATTGTCGGGACGTTTTACGGGAAATAATAATCACGTCAGGAAATCGTCTTTCACTAAAAGTATGGTTTCAGTTAGCAGTTTATGACGGTGACCGATTAAATCGAAACTCAACAGAAGAAGAAAAAATAATCATTCAAACAATGTTGAAATCGATGCAGCTAGGATATGAAAAAGAAGCATTAAAAGCTTACGAGCAATGGATGAAGACTGTACGAAGTAATTAGACAACAAAGGGGGAGTCAAACATGGCAATTCGCAGCTTATTTACTAAAAAGAAAGAGGATGGACAAGAAAAGGGATTTCCAGAAGGACTTATGACAAAATGTCCAGAATGCCGTCACATTCAATTAACGAAGGAATTAGAAAAAAATGATAAAGTATGTTCGAAATGTGACCATCATTTCAAAATGACAGCACAGGAGCGCGTTGCATGTTTTTTAGATGAAGGATCATTTGTTTCAATGGACGATCATTTACAAACAAGTAATCCGCTTAATTTCCCTGCTTATGTTGAAAAAATTTCAGCGGATCAACAAAAAACGGGATTAAATGAAGCTGTGCTGACAGGAAGAGGCGCCCTTGATGGAGAAGAAATTGTAGTTGCAATTATGGATTCTCATTTCCGTATGGGTTCAATGGGCTCAGTTGTTGGAGAAAAAATTACACGTGCCATTGAAAAAGCTACTGAATTACGTGTACCGTTTATTATCTTTACTGCAAGTGGCGGAGCGCGCATGCAAGAAGGCGTACTATCATTAATGCAAATGGCAAAAACGAGTGTTGCATTAAAACGTCATAGTGATGAGGGTCTGTTGTTTATTTCAATACTCACGCATCCTACAACAGGTGGCGTTTCTGCGAGTTTTGCCTCTGTTGGAGATATTAATATTGCGGAGCCACAAGCATTAATTGGCTTTGCTGGTCGTCGTGTAATTGAAGAAACAGTAAGAGAAAAACTACCAAGTGATTTCCAAACGGCAGAATTTTTACTAGCGCATGGTCAGCTTGATGCCATTTTCCATCGAAAAGATTTACGAAACCAAGTAACGGTGCTTGTAAAAATGCATACGAAAGGCGGCGTGCAACATGTCTAAAAATTTAGCTTTTGAAGAACCAGTAGTACAATTACGTGAAAAAATTGATGAATTAAAAACGATTGCTTCCGAAGCAGATGTAGATATGACAGGCGAAATCGAAAAGCTTGAAACACGTCTAATACAGCTTGAACAATCTATTTATGCCAATATGAAGCCATGGGATCGCGTACAGGTTGCTAGACATCCAGAACGACCAACAACTTTACAATATATAGAGGCTATTTGTGAAAACTTTATTGAGTTACATGGTGATCGTACATTTGGTGATGATGCAGCTATTCTTGGAGGAATTGCTTTTTTTGAGGGACAGCCGATAACAATTATTGGACACCAACGCGGAAAATCTACAAAGGAAAACATCCGTCGAAATTTCGGTATGCCACACCCTGAAGGATATCGTAAGGCATTACGCTTAATGAAACAGGCTGAGAAGTTTAAGCGTCCAATTATTTGTTTTATTGATACGAAAGGTGCCTATCCGGGTAAAGCAGCTGAAGAACGCGGTCAAAGTGAAGCGATTGCTAGAAATCTCGTCGAAATGGCGGGCTTAACAGTGCCGGTTATTTCTATCGTTATTGGGGAAGGCGGAAGCGGCGGTGCACTTGCATTAGGTGTAGCAAATCGTGTCTTTATGTTAGAGAACTCAACTTATTCGGTTATCTCGCCAGAAGGGGCTGCGTCGATTTTATGGCGTGATGGTAGCCTAGCGAAGCAAGCAGCAGAAGCAATGCGTATAACAGCACCTGACTTAAAAGAGCTTGGTGTTATTGATGGAATTATCCCTGAAATTACAGGCGGAGCACATCGCAATGTAGCGAAACAAGCACTTAATATAAAAGAATGTATAAGTGATACACTTAAAGCATTGAATTCTTTAAATGGCCAACAATTAATTGAAGACCGTTATGAGAAATTTAAAAAGATTGGACAATATACAGAAGCTTAAATTACAATTTTAAGTTTTTGGATATGTAAATTTGCTCGAAAATAGTTAGAAATTATGATTCGTATTAATAAAAAAATTAGAGTGAATAACATGAAAAAATAAGGGAAATATATTGAATGGATGTTAAATTTCGGATATTTTTGAATAGAAAGAGTGTGTGAAAGCGCATTCTTTTTATTTTTTATGTAAAAGTTATGTTTTTCTAGCCTCAGAACCCTTACATAGTTTGTTTTTTCATGTTAATGTGAATAATAATAGTATCTGCAGGAGGTTCGACAATGAAAAAAATTGCCGTATTAACAAGTGGTGGAGATGCGCCAGGAATGAATGCAGCCATTCGTGCAGTCGTTCGTAAAGCAGCATATCATGGAATTGATGTTGTCGGAATTAAGCATGGCTATGATGGCTTAATAAATGGTAATATGGAAAATCTCGATTTAGGTTCAGTAGGTGGCATTATTCAACGTGGTGGTACACATTTAAATTCAGCAAGATGTCCTGAATTTAAAGAAGACGCTGTTCAGCAGCGGGGCATTGATAATATGCGTGAAGCTGGCATTGAAGGACTAGTCGTTATTGGTGGTGATGGTTCTTACCGTGGAGCTATGGATTTAGTGAAAAAAGGCTTTCCTGTTGTAGGCGTACCAGGAACAATTGATAACGACGTACCTGGAACCGAGTATACTATAGGATTCGATACTGCACTAAATACAGTCGTGGAATCGATTGATAAAATCCGCGATACAGCAACTTCCCATGAAAATTCCTTTATAGTTGAGGTAATGGGGCGAGATGCAGGGGACATTGCTTTATGGGCAGGTCTTGCAGCTGGTGCTGAAACAGTTTTAATTCCAGAAGAAGATTATAATTTGGATGACATTGTGGCACGCTTAGACCGTGGTGCAGCTCGCGGGAAAAAGCATAGCATTATTATCGTCGCTGAAGGTGTCATGTCTGGTAGCGAATTGGCGAAGCTTTTATTTGAAAAAACAGGAAAAGAAACGCGTGTTTCTGTTCTTGGACATATCCAACGTGGCGGTTCACCTACTGCGCGTGATCGTGTTTTAGCGAGTCAATTTGGTGCACATGCAGTTGAATTGCTGATGGAAGGAAAATCTGGCAGGGCGGTAGGTATCCGCAATCATCAAGTTATTGACTACGATATGCCTGAGGCTTTCGAAAAAAATCATGAGGCAGAAGTAAGTTTATATACTTTAATGAAAGAACTATCAATATAATTTGTCATAAAAACGGAGTGGGCAGAAAATGAGAAAAACAAAAATCGTATGTACAATTGGTCCAGCAAGTGAGTCACCAGAAGTTTTAGAGAAACTAATTGAAGCAGGTATGAATGTAGCCCGCTTAAACTTTTCGCATGGTTCTCATGAGGAGCACGAAGTACGTATTAATTTAATTCGCGAAGTAGCACAAAAACTTGGGAAACCAGTTGGAATTTTACTCGACACAAAAGGTCCAGAAATTCGTACGCATAATATGAAAAACGGAGAATTGCATTTAGCAGCAGGGCAAGTAATTGATATTTCAATGACTGAAGTTGAAGGAACTGAGTCAAGCTTCTCTGTAACGTATGATCGTTTAATCGAGGACGTTGAGCAAAACTCTATTATTTTATTAGATGATGGACTTATTCAATTACGTGTATTAGCAAAAGATATGGAAAAAGGACTTATTCATACGATTGTTGAAAATACAGGTATCTTAAAAAATAAAAAGGGTGTTAACGTGCCGGGCGTTTCTGTACAGCTTCCTGGAATTACAGAAAAAGATGCACAGGACATTCTATTCGGTATTAAACAAGGTGTTGATTTTATTGCAGCCTCGTTCGTTCGTCGAGCAAAGGATGTACTAGAAATTCGAGAATTACTTGAACAAAATGGTGGTAACCACATTCAAATTATCCCGAAAATCGAAAACCAAGAGGGTGTCGATAATATCGATGAAATCATCTTAGTTTCAGATGGATTAATGGTAGCGCGTGGTGACCTAGGTGTAGAAATTCCGGCAGAAGAAGTACCACTTGTACAAAAGAAATTAATTTTAAAATGTAATCAAGTAGGTAAACCAGTTATTACAGCTACACAAATGTTAGATTCGATGCAGCGTAATCCACGTCCAACTCGAGCAGAGGCTAGTGACGTAGCAAACGCAATTATCGATGGTACAGATGCAATTATGCTGTCTGGTGAAACGGCAGCAGGGCTTTATCCAGTAGAGTCCGTACAAACAATGAATAAAATCGCACAGCGTACAGAAAATTCATTAGACTATAAGGTAATCGTCTCTACTCGTAGTCGTGAAAAAGAGGCGAACATGACCGAGGCGATTTCTCAGGCAGTAGCATACACTTCGATTAACTTAGGTGTGAAGGCAGTATTAGCACCAACAGAAAGTGGTAACACAGCTAGAATGATTGCAAAATATCGTCCTGGTGTACCGATTGTCGCTGTAACAGGTTCTTCTAATACAGCTCACGCATTAACATTAGTTTGGGGTGTGAACCCAGTTGTATGTCAACGAGTTACGACAACAGATGAAATTTTAGAACTAGCTGTTGATGAAAGCTTGAAGCATGGTTTCGTAACGCACGGTGATGCAGTTGTCATTACGGCAGGTGTACCAGTTGGTGAAGCAGGTACTACTAACTTAATGAAGGTACACATCATCGGAGATTTATTAGCTCGTGGTCAAGGAATTGGTAAAGCTTCAGTAGTAGGTAAAACAGTTGTTGCAAAAAATGCTGCAGAGGCACTAGCATATGATACAGACGGATGCATTTTAGTAACGGTTGGCTCAGATCGTGATATGATGCCAGCACTTGAAAATTGTAGTGGTTTGATTACAGAGGAGGGCGGGCTAACAAGTCATGCAGCGGTTGTAGGACTAAGCCTTGGTATCCCTGTTATCGTCGGAGTAAAAGAAGCGACTACATTGATTCGCCATGGTCAAGAAATTACAATGGATGCTGAAACAGGCGTTATTTACAAAGGGCATGCAAGTGTTCTTTAACTTCTTTAGCAAATGTTATTATCTATAACAAAAAGCTCTAGTACAAATAATTGTACTAGAGCTTTTCTTATAAAGATGAAGTAAATAGCATTTTGCGGTTTATCACCGGAATCAAGAGATGACAATTTGTTAAAAAGTATGTCGTGTGTATAAGTTGATTGGAGTGGAGGCTGGGTGACTCCTTGGGGGGATTAGCGTCACAGATGAGACCATGGAGAGTGAAGCGGCTCATCGGACGCCCCCAGGAAAGCACCCAGCCGGAACGGAAATCAACCACACGTTATGGTGATGACCTAGTTTTAAAACAATATTTAACAAACGTAAAAATCGTTCCCTCATGAAATGAGAAATTACTATAAAAAGAATAACGTCGTTTTCTCTTTAATAGGGCCCATAATTTTTTAAATGAAACTTAATGGGCTATAATAACGTATAAAAGGTATAGCATTTTCAACTAGAAAGGAGAAAAATATGAGAAAAGTACTTCTTGGTTTCATTGTCTATGCATTAGCCGAGTTGGCGTTATTAATAGTAATTGGTCAAAATATTGGTGTTCTAAATACATTATTGCTTATAGTCGCTACGAGTATTATAGGTATTTATATAGTGAAAAATAAAGGTATGAATTCTGTACAAAAGGTAAAAAATACGATAGCACGCGGAGAAGCTCCGGGGCCAGCATTAGTTGATACAGTATTAAATTTCAGTGGTGGTGTACTTCTAGCATTACCAGGTTTTATAACAGATCTTGTTGGTTTATTATTACTCATGCCTTTTTCTCGTAAAATGTTCCAGCCAATCTTTTATTATTGGATGCGGAAAAGGATGAAAAAAGGTCAATTTATCATCGTTCAAAAATAGCATTATCCTTTAGTTTAACCGCCAAAAATAAAAATATAGGGCTCAGTAAAATGCCGTAAAAACCAAATAATAAGATAGAGGCAGCACTGATGAAAAAAGTATGGAATGTACGTAATTGTAATGTATTTGACCAAAGCATGGATTCAGCTAGCTGCCTTGTTAATTGAACGAAGAGATACAAAAGTAAAATAGCTGCACATAAAAAGGTATTGCCTTTTAAGTAAAAATAAACGCTCATGGGTACAAGGAATACGCCAATCCCAAAGAACGGAAGTACATCTGCAAATGCAACTATAAAAGCTTTAATGATGGCTTGTTCAAATTGGAGAATCATAAATCCCGCACAAAGAATGAGCAGTGTAATCGTGAATAGCTGAAACTCCACGTACAAAAAGTAATGAAATAGCTGCATTATTTTAGAAAAATGCTTCTGCCATTCATTGCGGAATTTTTTTGGCACATATTGAAAAAACCAATATCGGGATTTGCGCGTTTCCAATAGGGCGAAATAGTAAGCAATAAGGAATATAAATACTTCAATTACATGCTTCATGAATAGCTGGAAAATATTAGCTGTGTATAAAAAGATTGAATCGAAAATAGAAAGTGATTTTTCCTTTAAAACTTGGATGAACATTGATTCATATTCAGTAAAAAGCGGGAAATTTTGTAATGTATTTCTGATTTCAGGGAAGACAAGAATAATACTGTTTATCGATATGATAACGAGAAGAAAAACGCAAGCTAGTATAAGTGCTTCCACAATAATTGCTGCAAGCCAATAGGTAATTCTACAATAAGAATGAAGAAATTTTATAATAGGATAAGTGGAAAAAGACAAAAAAATCGCAAGAGATACAGGTAATACGAACCACAATATTACCAAATAGAATATAAAAAACAAAATACTTGTAGTCTTTTCGTATGAAAAATATTTAATATTCCTCATTTTTACAAATTCACCCCGTTTCAAATGATAATTTAAAATTGAAATGCACAAAAGAATCTCTTTTAAAACTTATTTATAATCGCTCGTGCACCTTTTTCTTTATTCGGAGGTTTTTCATTCACAAAGCTGTCAAAAATGATTATAATAGCAATGTAAGCGATTAACTTAATGGTTCATATGAGCAAAAAACGTAAATGCGAGCTAATAACTGCATTTACCACTAAAAAATATATTATGAGGGAGCGATAATTTATGTCAGCAACTAAAGGTTTAGAAGGTATCGTAGCAGCGGAATCTAAAATCAGTTCAATTATCGATGACACACTTACATATGTTGGTTACAACATTGATGATTTAGCAGAGAATGCGTCATTCGAAGAGGTAATTTATTTATTATGGCATACTCGTTTACCAAAAGCGGACGAGCTAGCTGAATTAAAACAACAATTGGCAGACAACATGTCTATTCCACAAGCAATTGTAGAGCAATTCAAAACATACCCACTTTCAACTGTACATCCAATGGCTGCACTACGTACTGCAGTATCTTTACTTGGTGTATTCGATGAAGAAGCGGATGTTATGGATACAGAAGCTAACTACCGTAAAGCAATCCGTTTACAAGCTAAAATTGCTACAGTAGTTACTGCATTTGCGCGTGTTCGTAAAGGTTTAGAGCCAGTTGCGCCAAAACCAGAATTAGGATATGCAGCAAACTTCTTATACATGCTTAAAGGTGAAGAGCCAGCAGCAATCGAAGTGGAAGCATTCGACAAAGCATTAGTATTACATGCTGATCACGAATTAAATGCATCTACATTCACAGCACGTGTATGTGTAGCTACATTGTCAGATGTTTATTCTGGTGTAACTGCAGCTATCGGTGCATTAAAAGGACCACTTCATGGTGGTGCAAATGAGCAAGTTATGAAAATGTTAACTGAAATCGGCTCACTAGAAAACGTTGAATCTTATATTCAAAATAAATTAGATAACAAAGAAAAAATCATGGGCTTCGGTCACCGTGTATACCGCAAAGGCGACCCACGTGCACCACACTTACGTGTAATGTCACAAAAATTAACTGAGCTAACTGGTAAACCAGAGCTTTACGAAATGTCAGTTAAAATCCATGACATGATCGTAGAACAAAAGAAATTACCTGCAAACGTAGACTTCTTCTCTGCGTCAGTGTATGATTCTTTAGGTATTGATCATGACCTATTCACACCAATTTTCGCAGTGTCACGTACTTCTGGTTGGGTAGCTCATATTTTAGAGCAATATGCTAACAACCGTCTAATCCGTCCACGTGCAGAGTATGTTGGACCAGGCATGCAAAAATATGTTCCAGTCAGCGAGCGCTAATTCGGAAAATATGCTAGAATATTTGGGACTGTGTTACTGAAAACACAGTCCTATGATTATGAATTTAGGAGGCAACATCAATGTCAAACAAAATTGTAGTTGAAAATGGCGTACTTAATGTACCAAACAATCCAGTGATTCCTTTCATCGAAGGTGACGGAATTGGTCCAGATATTTGGGCTGCAGCATCACGCGTAATCGACGCAGCTGTAGAAAAAGCTTATAACGGTGAAAAGAAAATCGAATGGTTAGAAGTTTTAGCTGGTGAAAAAGCATTCAACCAAACTGGTGAATGGTTACCACAAGAAACTTTAGACAAAATTAACGAATACCTAATCGCAATCAAAGGTCCTCTTACTACTCCAATCGGTGGTGGTATCCGCTCTCTAAACGTAGCATTACGTCAACAGCTTGACCTATATGTATGCTTACGTCCAGTACGTCACTTTGATGGAGTACCTTCTCCAGTTAAACGTCCAGAAGATGTTGAAATGGTTATCTTCCGCGAAAACACAGAAGACATCTACGCTGGTATTGAATTCGAATCTGGTTCTGAACAAGCACAAAAAATCATCAACTTCCTACAAACTGAATTTGGTGTTAACAAAATCCGCTTCCCAGAAACTTCTGGTATCGGTGTAAAACCTGTATCTAAAGAAGGTACTGAGCGTTTAGTACGTTCTGCTATCGAGTATGCTATTAATCATAAACGCCCATCTGTTACTTTAGTACACAAAGGTAACATCATGAAATTCACTGAAGGTGGATTCAAAAAATGGGGTTATGAATTAGCTGAAAAAGAATTTGCTGACCAAACATTCACTTGGAACCAATATGATGCTATTAAAGCTGAACAAGGTGAAGAAGCAGCAAACAAAGCACAAGCTGACGCTTTAGCAGCTGGTAAAATCTTAGTTAAAGATTCTATCGCTGATATCTTCTTACAACAAATCTTAACTCGTCCAAATGAGTTCGACGTAGTTGCTACAATGAACTTAAACGGTGACTATATCTCTGACGCATTAGCTGCTCAAGTTGGTGGTATCGGTATCGCTCCAGGCGCAAACATTAACTATGTAACTGGACACGCGATCTTCGAAGCTACTCACGGTACAGCTCCAAAATATGCTGGTCAAGATAAAGTAAACCCATCTTCAGTATTACTTTCAGGCGTATTAATGCTTGAGCACTTAGGATGGCAAGAAGCAGCTGACATGGTTACTAAATCTGTAGAGAAAACAATTTCTTCTAAAGTTGTAACTTACGACTTCGCTCGTTTAATGGACGGCGCTACAGAAGTAAAATGTTCAGAATTCGCTAATGAATTAATCAAAAACCTATAATTTTCTATTTTAAATAGAAATTATAGTTAAAGCGGAAGTATGTTCTGCCGATATAATTAGGGTGAAATGTAAATTTCTATTGACCTTAGCTTAATAAAATATTTACGATGAACTTGTTTAATCGAGGGAGGAGAATTTATTCTCCTCCCTTTTTTAAATTCTTTCAGCGGGTGTTTAAACACCCGCTGAAAGAAGCCTCCGGCGGATGTCACGGAATCGGAAAGGAGTTCACATAGGATGTTAGCCTAAAAGCATCGCATCCATGCGATAACGGCTAACTGACCTGCATCACGCAGGCCTAAAGCCGATTCCTGACACAATTATGCCGAGGCATAATTGATTATATAACCTAATTTTAAAGGAGCGTATTCGAATGTCTCTGAAACGAAAAAAAATCTCAGTAATCGGTAGCGGTTTTACTGGCGCTACTGCAGCATTTTTAGCAGCTCAAAAAGAACTTGGTGATGTAGTGTTAGTGGATATTCCTCAAGCTGAAAACCCAACAAAAGGTAAAGCTTTAGATATGTGGGAAGCTGCACCAGTGCAAGGCTATGATTCTTATGTTAAAGGTACTTCTAATTATGCAGATACTGCAGACTCTGATGTAGTAATCATCACTGCTGGCGTTGCACGTAAACCAGGTATGAGCCGTGACGATCTTGTTCAAATTAACCAAGATGTAATGAAAGCTGTTTCTAAGGAAATTGCTAAGTACTCACCAAATGCAACAATCCTCGTTCTTACAAACCCAGTTGATGCAATGACTTACACAGTATTCAAAGAAACTGGTTTCCCTAAAAATCGTGTAATAGGTCAATCAGGTGTACTTGATACAGCTCGTTTCTGTGCGTTTGTAGCTGAAGAACTGAATATCTCAGTAAAAGACATCACAGGTTTTGTGTTAGGTGGTCATGGCGATACAATGGTGCCACTTACTCGCTACTCATTCGCTGGTGGTATTCCATTAGAATCATTAATTCCAGCAGATCGTCTTGAAGAGATTGTAGACCGTACACGTAAAGGTGGTGCAGAAATCGTTAACCTCCTTGGTAATGGTTCTGCATATTATGCTCCTTCGGCTGCGCTTATTGAAATGGCGGAAGCGATCATTAAAGACCAAAAACGTATACTTCCATCTATTGCATACTTAGAAGGCGAATATGGCTACAATGATTTATATCTAGGTGTTCCGACATTATTAGGTGCAAATGGTATAGAAAAAATCTTTGAGCTTGATTTAACAGACAAAGAAAAAGCGGCTTTAGATAAATCGGCAGAGGCTGTCCGCGACGTTATGAAAGTTTTAGCTTAATAAAAGTTTATGAAATCGAGTGGGATTCATTCCTACTCGATTTTATGTTGTTGAAAAAACGATTAATGTCAATGAAATTAAAGTATGACTCTTTGGCAAAGTGAGGGGTTGATTTCCGTTCCGACTGTGCGCTTTCCTAGGGGCGTCCGATGAGCCGCTTCGCTGCAGGGTCTCATCTTAGACGCTAATCCCCAAGGAGTCGCCCAGTCTCCACTCCAACAACCACTTCATATAGCGTATAACTTCGGGCATGTTACTTTAATGTATAGTAATAAAGCAAAACTTCAGCAACAAATGTTCTCTGTACGAAAGCGAAGCGTCAGCGGCATCAGATTTACAAACTTATCACTGTTAGAAGTCTTTCCGTTCGATTATGGTGAGTAGCTTGGAACGGAAATCACCCCTACGTTATGATACTAAACTTTAATCTATTTCGCCTTGAAATAATGGTAGCTGTCGCACAGACGAACTCATTTTGCTGAATAAAGATAAAATGGTTATTTTGCTTTTCGTTGTACTTTTGGAATAAAATTGATACTATGAAGGTATATGATAGAAAAGGGGTTGGCGTATTTTTGCTTCAAAAAAACAGTAAGCTTGGTCTCACTATTGATGAAATTACAGTTGGCGAGAAGATTCATATTACCGAGAAGATAGAAGATAAGGATTTACTGCTTTATTTAGGACTTACGAATGATAATAATCCGCTTTATATTCAACATGATTATGCAGCGATGACTCCTTTTCAAAAGCCAATCGTACCAACAATTATGTTAAATGGCATTATTACTTCAGCAGTATCAAAGTATATTCCTGGACCAGGTGCACGAATTATTGAGCAACATATAAAATATTTAGAGCCGCTCTATCATTATGAATTATTTGATACTCTTTTAGAGGTGACAGAAGTAAATAAATTACAAAATACAATTACTGTATCGGTACACTCTTATAATGAGCAGAAGCAGCTTATGATTGAGGGTACTTTGCTGGTGACACCACCACTTGCTTTATAGACGTCTTGAGATTTGAAATGGGGGTTTCAAATCACTAACGGAGGCTTTATACATGACAAAAACGATTTTAGTTGTAGAAGATGAATTTTCGATTGCGACATTATTGAAATATAATTTAGAACAGGCTGGATATGTAGTAGAAACAGCTGCAGACGGTCAAGAGGGTCTAGGTAAGGCAATCGACTTACAACCCGATTTAATTTTATTAGATTTGATGCTTCCAAGGCTTGATGGTATGGAGGTTTGTAAACAGATCCGTCAACAACGTATGAATACACCTATTATTATGCTAACAGCAAAGGATGATGAGTTCGATAAAGTACTTGGTCTAGAGCTAGGAGCAGACGATTATATGACGAAGCCCTTTAGTCCGCGCGAAGTGTTAGCACGGGTAAAGGCGGTTTTAAGACGTTTTACACAAAATGTAGTGCCTGAAGAGAAGAATGGGCCACAAGAGAAAATGTTTGAATTTGGACAATTGCGTGTCTTTCCAGAGCGTTTTGAAGTATTTTTACAGGATGAGGCACTGGAATTTACACCAAAGGAATTTGAGTTACTCATTTATTTACTTGAAAATAAAAACCGTGTTTTAACACGTGATCAGCTATTAAGTGCTGTATGGAAGTATGATTTTGCTGGTGATACTCGAATTGTAGATGTGCACATTAGCCACCTTCGCGATAAAATCGAAGAAAATAGCCGTAAGCCGATGTTCATCAAAACAATTCGTGGCCTTGGCTATAAATTCGAGGAGCCGAAGACGACATGAAATCAATGAGCAACCGCTTATTCTTGACATTCATGCTATTGCTTGGATCGATATTAGCTGTCCTAATGATTGTTATAGGTCAGCTTTTTCCTGTTTATATAGAACAGTACAATGAGCAAGCTAGTTTACAGGTGCAAGAATCCATTAACCAAGTATTAGATGAACGAAAGATTGAACTAACAAAAGAAGATAGAGAGGCACTGTATACTGCTCAAAACATTGAGGCAACAGATTCTATAATATCGAATGTTCATGCGCGACTATATGTTGTGCTAGCGATTCTTTTTTTAATAGCGCTAATTTTAATGGCTATTGTAAGTCGCTATATGATTCGAAATTTCACTGCTCCTATTGATAACGTGACAGATACAGCACTTGAACTGGCGAAGGGAAATTACCGTGCTCGTGCCCATGAAAATGAGCATGAACGCATGATGCCACTTAGTCACTCCATCAATATTTTAGCGCGTAACTTACAGGATATTACGGCGATTCGCGAGGTAGAAGAGGAAAGGCTTAAAACGTTAATTGAAAATATGGGAAGCTCCCTCATGATGATTGGACGTGAGGGGAATATATCTATCGTGAACCGTGTATTTTTAGAGCGTTTCGGTATGCAAATTAACGATGTACAAGGAAAAGTTTTTCGTACAATTGGCTTACCTAAAACTCTGGAGCAATTTATCGACCATGTGTTTCTAACGGAAATGCCTTATCGACAACAAATTAAAATGGAGGTCCAACAGGAGCTATACAATAAGGAAGTCTATGGAGCACCTGTTATAGGGGATCATGGTAGATGGCTTGGTGTTGTTATCGTTATGCATGATATTACAGAGCTTGTTCGTTTAGAGCAGATTCGTAAGGATTTTGTAGCAAATGTATCCCATGAATTGCGTACACCCATTACATCTATTAAAGGCTTTTCTGAAACTTTACTGGATGGAGCATATAAGGATGAAAAAATGCTGCTATCTTTTTTAGAGATCATTTATAAGGAAAGTAACCGTCTGCAAATGCTTATCCAGGATTTACTAGAATTATCGAAAATTGAACAGCATGGTTTTACCGTTAATATTATGCCGATGGGCTTGCAAGATGTACTTATACGTGGGGCAGAGCTGACAGGACCTCGTCTGGATGAGAAAAATATGAGCTTTCGTGTTGATATAGAACGTGATGTTCAAGTTATGGGTGATGCGAATCGTATCATTCAAATTGTCACTAATTTAATTACTAATGCTATTACGTACTCTCCGGAAAATACAATCATTACGATTCGATTAAAGGAAAATGAAACGTACGGTATTCTTGAAATAGAAGACCAAGGTATAGGTATTGAAAAGCATGAAATTGCCCGTGTCTTTGAACGGTTTTACCGTGTGGATCGTGCACGAAGTCGGAATTCTGGGGGTACAGGTTTAGGGCTTGCTATTGTGAAGCACTTAGTAGAGGCGCATCATGGCCGCATTCAGGTAGAAAGTGAAGTTGGAATTGGGACAAAAATGATTGTCATGATTCCGAAAAAATTAACGAATTCTTTACATTAGCACAATTTTAGATTCACAATAGGGCCTTATACTTGTTAGTAGAAACCCCTATATAATTGTTAAGACTTTTTAATAGCCAAAAAAATCTTTATATATGAAGATTTTCTGATTGTGTTGCTTAGTTATCGCCGATAGGAAGAATCTATTGCCAAATTTTTTGGTGATAGATTCTTTTTCTGTTTTACACGTAACGCAAATAGGTGTAAAGTATAGTAGCATAATATTCAACTAACTTATTAGTTGAGCCAATCGGGCTTACGGTCTGCACTTATCTAGAAGTGCTCTATATTCTGACCGTTTAAGCGGGATAAAAAATTGAGAGAAGGATGACCATGAAAATCGTCAAAAGTATCGTGCAAATCGGCTATCTATATGTAATTTTATTTGTTGGGAATAGTATTGCACGTCTACTTCACTTGCCGATTCCAGGGAGCATAATTGGACTAGTCTTATTGTTTTTACTTTTGCAGTTTCATATTATTAAGCTTGAATGGATTGAGCTAGGTGCAGGTTTATTACTTAGTGAATTATTACTATTTTTCATTCCATCTGCTATCGGAGTAATCGATTATACTGCATTATTCGGTGTGCAAGGTGTGAAAGCTGTGCTTGTTATTGTATTGAGTGCCATAGTTGTAATGTTTGCAACAGGTTTCACAGCACAATTGCTAGGGCAACGAAAGAAAGGTGATACTGCATGAGCTTTTTAATAGCTATACTAAGTTTACTAGGTACTATTGCAGTTTTTTATACTAGTAAAATGTTTTATAAAAAGTATCAGAAGGAATGGTTAACACCTATACTGATCACACCATTAGTGGCAATTATCATCCTGCTGCTAACGGGTACATCCTATAAATCTTATACTGCAGGAGCCGGTATTTTATCAAATTTACTAGGCCCAGCAACAGTTGCATTCGCGGTACCAATTTATAAAAATTTTAACCTATTAAAGAAACATGCTTTTGAAATTTTTCTAAGTATTGCAGTTGGCTCAGCTGTCGCGATTACATCATCATTTACCTTTGCTGTATTAGTTGGACTAAATAATGAGCTTGTGCATAGCATAGTTCCACGCTCAGTTACTACACCAATAGCGATGGACATTTCCAATATGATTGGTGGCTCTCCTACGCTTACTGCAGTTTTCGTTATGGTAACTGGTATTTTAGGGAGTATAATAGCACCGTTAGTTATTAAAGCATGTCGTTTCCATCGACCATCCTCTAGAGGTCTACTGTTAGGAATGGGAGCACATGGTACGGGTACATCTAAAGCATTTGAATTTGGTGAGCTAGAAGGTACGTTTGCAAGTCTTGCTATGATTGTAGCTGCATTAATTAGCATTGTATTATCAACAACATTTTTCCCAGCATTTGAACATCTAGTTGTCAATATCCTGTTGCCTTAAATGGTAGCAGGATTTTTTTGTTCTATTTTATTTGGTGAGCTTCACAATCCTTCTTATGTCAAACTGCCTAAAATAAAAATGGGTTTATTAAAATGTTTTGAAACTTTTTAAGAAGTGCCACGTATACATTAGTACTAAGCTTAAGGGAGGATTAGACATGAGTGTGAAAAGGTCACTAATGATGGTGGGACTTGGCATTTTCGGCATTGTTGCACTTATTGCGGTATTTACATCATGGTACACGGTAGATGAATCAGAACAAGCCGTTGTCATAACGTTCGGTCGTGCCGATAATACAGTAACAGAACCAGGTTTACATTTTAAATTACCTTGGCCTGTACAATCGGTTGAGGTTTTATCGAAGGAAACATTTAGTTTACAGTTTGGCTATAAGCAAAATAAAGATGGGGAATTGGAAGCTTATGATGCTGAAACGAAAATGATTACAGGGGATGAGCATATTGTTTTAACAGACCTTGTAGTTCAATGGAAGATTACCGAACCGAAAAAGTATTTATTCAGCTCACAAGATCCAGAAAAAATATTACATAGCGCTACGTCGAGTGCGATCCGATCAATTATTGGTAGCTCAAAAATCGACGCTGCGTTAACAGAGGGAAAAGCGGACATAGAAGCAAAATCACGAGATTTACTCGTTTCTCTTATTGAAAAATACGATATTGGTATTAGTGTTTTAGGGGTAAAACTAAAAGATGTTGAGTTACCGAATGCAGATGTGCGAGCAGCGTTTACAGCTGTTACAGACGCACGTGAAATGAAAAATACAAAAATTAATCAAGCAGAAAAATATAAGAATCAGCGTACTAATGAAGCTGAAGGTGAAAAAGATGCTATTATCTCGAAGGCTCAAGGTGAAAAAACAGCCCGTATTGAGCAGGCCCAAGGGGATGTAGCTGTCTTTAATAAAATGTATGAGCAATATAAGGGTAATAAACAAATTACACGTGAGCGTTTAATTTTAGAAACGCTTGAAAATGTTTTACCTAAAGCACAAATTTATATTATGAATGATGATGGCAATACAATGAAATACTTGCCTCTTCAAGCATTACAACCTGCGAAACAGGAGACACCTACTGCGCAGGAAACACCAAAAGAGGAGAAAAAAGAAGGGGGCGGTAACTAATGGACCAAAAAAATAAGGATCTTGAAAAATTCCTCAATTTTTTATCAGGTAAATCCAAAAATACTGCTCCAAAAGAAGAGGATACAGTGGATAATGTGGTCAAAATGTCGAAAAAAAGCCCGATGAATCCTAAAAAATATATTTCTCTTGCCGTAACATTAACAGCCGTTTTTGTTATTGCCATAATATTATTTACTAATGTTTATATAGTTAAAGAATCCGAATACGCAGTTGTTAGACAGTTTGGAGAAGTAGTGAAATTTCAAAGTGAGCCTGGCTTGAAAATAAAGGTTCCATTTATTCAAAGTGTAACGAAGCTACCAAAAAACCAAATGACGTATGAAGTTTCTGAAGAAGAAATTAATACAAAGGATAAAAAACGAATTATTATTGATAATTATGCAGTTTGGCATATAACAGATCCAAAGCAATTAATTTCAAATGCAGGAACAATAGAAAAAGTTGAATCACGTATGGAAGAGTTTATTTATTCAGTTATTCGTTCAGAGCTTGGTCGAATAGAATATAAGGCGATTATTAATGATAAAGATTCTTCACGTGGAGGTATCAACGATCAGGTAACTGCACGTGTCAATGAGTTACTTTCAAATGATAAGTATGGAATAGAAGTAATAGATGTTCGTATTCGTCGTATTGATTTGCCATCTGTAAATGAGCAATCCGTTTTTACAAATATGATTTCGGACCGTGAATCAATGTCGCAAAAATATTTATCAGAAGGTGATGCTGAGAAACGCCGTATTGAAGCTCAAACAGATAAGGAAGTTCAAGAAATGCTCGCAACAGCGAAAAAGGATGCAGCAATGATTCAAGCGGAAGGTGAAGCAGAAGCGGCTAAGATTTACAATAAATCGTTCTCTCAAGACCCTGAATTCTATTCATTGTACCGTACATTAGAATCATATAAGAAAACTGTAGGTGAAGATACGGTCATTATTTTGCCATCCACTTCACCCTATGCAAAAATATTATCTGGCTATATAAAGTGAAACTTTAATCAGTGGGGGTTCTCTAACCCCACTGATTATTAGTCTTCACCAATCGGGCTTTTACGGGCAGTTAATCTCCCGCTTAACTTCTTTACTTTCGTGAATTTTGAGGTGGGAGTCTTGTACCTGACGCTTCGCTTTTGATATAGATAAATTACTGCCCGTTAATGCGGGATAAAATAATACGATTATTCTTGCAGGGATAAGCATATGAAGTCGTCTCAAACTTTTTGAGACGGCTTTTTACATTTTAGTAAGTTTTTTGTATAGCGTTGGAAGGACTTTAATGGATGGCGATAGTTATATATGCGTTCCGATTGGGCGACTCCTTGGGGATTAGCAATAGAGGAACGAAGGCTAAAAACATCACATCCTGTGATAACGGCTTCGTGACCAACATCGTGTTGGCCCGAGATCCTGCAGCGAAGCGGCTCATCGGACGCCTACAGGAAAGCGCCCAACGGAAATCAACTCCACGTTATGGTGAGGAGCCTTCGAAGTTTGATTAGATGTTTTTAATCACCCGCTAAATAAAAATCTATCATATGTCGATTATTTGTTGTAAAAATGATAGAAATTTATAATTTTATGTTCCGTTTATGACTATTATCTGATAGAATGATATTGTTCGAGAAATAAAAAATGGGGGTAATAGTTGTGAAGTTGCAAATTAGTAAGTGGCTCCAAAATTTAGGGATAGCCTGTAGTATTGCATCGTTATTTACACTTTTCTTCCGTCTATCAGATTTTGCATGGATCACAAAAAGTGTTTATCATATACCAGTATTTTTTGTCATTTTGTTTTTATTAGGTTTAATCATTGCTGCGGATGTACGCAAAATATTTAAAAGAATATTTTTATACGAGAAACGCAAGGTTAAACGTCCTATATGGCAAGTAGGGATTGGCTTTATTTTCTTCTTAGCGCAAATCGGCACTGTAATGGTGTTTAATACAGAGCTTACACATCCACAGCTTGGTGGTATGCCATTATTTTTAGTATTTGCCTTTATGAACGCCTTTATTTTGACAGTCATATATGAAGAGATTTTTTATCGTAAAGAAAAAACGAATAAAGCCAGTGAATAACATAGATGAAGTCAATTACAATGAGTGATTGGCTTTTTTTGTGCAGTCAATCCTAAGCTATTGATGTAGAAAATTTGGCGATTTTCAACGTTATGATTGGTAAAATACCCGTTTTCTCGATAAAGTAAAAGGAAGAGGCATTTTCAAACATACGTTTTCGTTTTACAATTAAGAAGACGACAACGCAGGAGGATAAAATCATGACAAAGGAAAAATTGCTATTATTGGACGGCAATAGTTTAGCATATCGCGCGTTTTTTGCGTTGCCATTATTGACGAATGATAGTGGGATTCATACGAATGCAGTATACGGCTTTACAACAATGCTACAAAGAATATTAGAGGAAGAGCAACCAACGAAAATTTTGGTTGCCTTTGATGCGGGTAAGACAACCTTCCGTCATGAGACATTTACGGAATATAAAGGTGGTCGACAAAAGACTCCACCAGAATTATCGGAGCAGTTTCCTTATATACGGAAGCTTATTGATGCTTATGGTATTAAGCGATATGAGCTTGAATTGTACGAAGCGGACGATATTATAGGGACACTCGCCAAAGAAGCTTCATCACAAGATATGGACGTCATTGTCGTATCAGGAGATCGAGACTTAACACAGCTTACGACTGAGCAAGTAACAGTATATATTACTAAAAAAGGCATTACTGAAATTGAAAAAAATACACCAGCCTTTATTGCAGAAAAATACGGCTTAACGCCCGGGCAAATAATTGATATGAAAGGTTTAATGGGAGATTCTTCAGATAATATCCCTGGTGTACCAGGTGTCGGTGAAAAAACAGCAGTTAAATTGCTAAAAGAGCATGGTTCAGTAGAGTCGCTTTATGCGGCAATGGATACGGTGAAGGCTTCTAAAATGAAAGAAAAATTAGTTGCCAATGAAGAACAGGCACTAATGAGTAAAAAGCTGGCTACCATTTTTACAGAGGCACCGATTGAAATAACGCTTTCGGATCTTATCTATAATGGTCCGAATGAAGAAGAATTAATTAGCGTGTGGCGAGAGCTTGGCTTTAAATCATTGCTAGAGAAAAGTGATTTTACTGTCCGAGAAGAGGAACAAGCTCCTTTTGACTATGACATTGTGCAAGAAGTAAAACAAGAGCATTTAAAAGATGTAATGGCAGTGCATTTGGAGCTAGAGGACGAGCATTATCATACATGCCAGCAACTAGGCATTGCACTCACAGATGGAGCGAAAACAATGTATGTGCCGTTTGATATTGCGGCTCAATCAGATGTCCTTCGTCTTTGGTTAGAAGATGCTACTAAAATAAAGTATATGTCTGATTCAAAAGCATCTCAGGCTGCGTTAAGACGTGCGGGAATTCATTTAGCTGGTGTGGAATTTGACTTATTACTTGCTTCTTATATTAATAATCCTGCGCTAAGTGGAGATGATGTGGCAACACTTGCGAAAGAACTAGGCTATCGTAATGTGCAGGCAAATGAGACTGTTTATGGTAAAGGGGCGAAACGAGCTATACCTGCCATTGATGCACTTGCTGAGCATGCCAGTCGCAAAGCCTTTGCTGTATGGTCTTTACAGCCTAAGCTTGAAGAATTGCTAAAGGAAAACGAACAGTTTGAACTCTATAAAAATTTAGAGCTACCGCTTGCTTCTATTTTAGGGGAAATGGAAAGTGAAGGAATCACGGTCAATCGTGCCACATTAGAGAAAATGGGGCAGGAACTAAATGACAAACTAATTGTAATTGAACAGGAGATTTATACGGAGGCAGGAGAAGCCTTCAATATTAATTCACCAAAGCAATTAGGGGTCATCCTCTTTGATAAACTTGGTCTTCCTGTTATTAAAAAGACAAAGACAGGCTATTCCACTGCAGCAGATGTTTTGGAAAAATTAAAACCAGAGCATGCCATTATTGAGCATATTCTTTTATATCGTCAGCTTGGGAAATTACAGTCAACTTATATCGAAGGCCTGCTAAAGGAAATCCATGAAGAGGATGGAAAGGTGCATACTCGATTCCAACAAGCATTAACAGCTACAGGGCGTTTAAGCTCAACGGATCCGAATTTGCAAAACATCCCGATTCGTTTAGAAGAAGGGCGAAAAATTCGTCAAGCATTTGTGCCATCGAACGAAGATTGGATATTATTTTCTGCCGATTATTCGCAAATCGAATTGCGTGTATTGGCTCATATGTCAAAGGATGAAAACTTAGTTGACGCTTTCCGTGAAGGTATGGATGTTCATACACGTACTGCTATGGATGTATTCCATGTCTCAGAAGATGAGGTCGACAGTAATATGCGCCGTGCTGCAAAAGCAGTAAATTTTGGTATTGTTTATGGTATTAGTGATTACGGCTTATCGCAAAACTTGGATATTACCCGTAAGGAAGCTGCTACATTTATCGAGAAATATTTTGCGAGTTTCCCAGGTGTAAAACAATATATGGATGATATCGTCCAAGATGCGAAGTTTAATGGTTATGTGACAACACTTTTAAATAGACGTCGATATTTACCGGATATTACGAGCTCAAATTTCAATTTACGAAGCTTTGCAGAGCGTACTGCGATGAATACACCAATTCAGGGAAGTGCAGCTGATATTATTAAAAAAGCAATGATTGATATGGATGCTCGCTTGAAAAAAGAAAATATGCAGGCAAAACTTTTATTACAAGTGCATGATGAATTAATTTTTGAAGCACCTAAAGAGGAGATTGCATTGCTTGAAAAAATAGTACCAGAGGTTATGGAGAACGCAATCGCACTTTCGGTACCATTAAAAGTAGATTTTAATTACGGTGCGACTTGGTACGAAGCAAAATAAGGAGGGGTTAAAATGCCTGAATTACCAGAGGTTGAAGGTGTCGTCCAGGCATTAAAACCTAAAATTGAAGGGCGTACAATTCAACAGGTTCAACTATCTGAAATTATTCGTTTTTCCTTTGGGGAGGGAAAACAATGTATCGTGAAGCAAGCTGAGCCTGATGCATTTGAAATATCCTTGTCTCAAATGATGATTACAAAAGTCGAACGACGTGCGAAATACATCTTTTTTCATTTGCTGAAAGCGGATGTCCCATATGTGCTTGTTAGTCATTTAGGGATGACAGGTGCATGGTTTGTAGTGAATTCGCCTGAGGAAATCCATGAGGCGAAATTTAAAAAGCATATTCATGCTACATTTCAAATGGCAGATGGTGGCTATTTAATTTATTCGGATATACGCCGCTTTGGTGAACTACGTTTTTTAACAAAAATTGAAGATCATGCACCATTAACAAAAATGGCGCCAGAGCCATTCGATGAAATAGCATGTGATTATTTTATTGCGAAATCAAAGTTACCGAAATATGAGAAAAAGGCCGTTAAGGATGTCATTATGGATGGGCAGGTTATTTCGGGCTGTGGCAATATTTATGCTACCGAAGCATTATTTGCTCAAAAAATTCATCCGGCCCGCACAATGAACCGCATCAGTGAAAAGAGTAAGTGTACATTATTCGAGGCAATTGTCGCCATTTTACGCCAAAGCATTGAAGCGGGGGGGTCAACAATTTCAGATTATCGTAATATTAATGGTGAGGCTGGAAGTATGCAGAAACGACTGCAAATGTATGGAAAGAAGATGTGTCCAACGTGTGGTACTGCAACGAGCCAAATGACGATAGGTGGGCGCACATCAGTCTTTTGCCCAAATTGTCAACATTAAAGGGGATTTAACTATGATTATCGGACTAACGGGAAGTATTGCAAGCGGAAAAAGTACAGTAGCAAAAATGATGACAGCACTTGGTTTACCTATTGTCGATGCAGATATTGTTGCACGTGATGTTGTAGAACCAGGAACGGAAACTTTAAGGTTAATAGCTGAAAATTTTGGACAACATATATTGCTAGAAGACGGTAGTTTAAATCGCACCAAGCTTGGCGATATTATTTTTCACGAGCCTGCTAAACGTAAAATGTTAAATGATATTATGCATCCTGCTATTCGTCAGGAAATGTTACGCCAGCGTGATGCTTATTTAGAGGCTGGAGAAAAGCATGTTGTGATGGATATTCCGCTTTTATTTGAAAGTAAGCTGGAGCATTTTGTCGAGCGTATTATTGTGGTATCGGTTAGTGAAGAGGTGCAGCTCCGTCGATTAATGGAACGTAACAACTTATCGAAGGAAGATGCACTAGCTCGAATGCATTCTCAGTTACCTTTGTCAGTCAAAGAAAAAGGCGCCCATGCTGTTATTTATAATAATGAAAATCTAGAACAAACAGAGCACCAATTAAAAAAAATCCTGACTTATTGGGATGTAATTTTAACTAAGAATCTGTAAAATCATTCGATGCGTAGCAATGACATATTGCTACGCATTTCATATTTTTGAAAAACTATTGTGTTGCAAGGAAATCTCTTAATGGTGTGGCTCATTAAAGGGTGATTTCCGTTCCAGGCTACTCGCTTTCCTGTGGGCGAGCGCCGAGCCGCTTCCTCCGCTACGCCCCCAGGAAGCTTTGCTCTGTGCGAAAGCGAAGCGTCAGCTACAAAGCGCCCAGCCGGAACGGAAATCACCCCCTCGTTTTGCCGAAGAGCCATACTTTATTTAATGTGACACCTTAATTTCATTGACACAATAGTTAACAACATGGATGCGTAGCAAAAACACTTTGCTATGCATTTTTTTGTGAGTTTATACCATAATAAGGACTGATTTAGGCGATTTTATTTTTCAGAAAATAAGAACTTTAATATTATAAGTTTATAATGTTCATCTTTTTTAAAATTGTGTTATACTAATCAGCATAAAGTATATAATTAATTTGAGTATGTACTCACAGGAGGATTTTATAAATGACAGTATCAGTTGCTATTAATGGTTTCGGACGTATCGGACGTATGGTTTTCCGCCAAGCGATCGTGCAGGAAGATTTAAATATTGTTGCAATTAACGCTAGCTACCCAGCTGAAACGTTAGCACATTTGATTAAGTATGACACAAATCATGGAACATTCGAAGGTTCAGTTGAGCCAGCAGGCGATGCTTTAATTGTAAACGGTAAACGTGTTCAAATTATTAGCGAACGTGACCCATTAAAATTACCATGGGCAACAATGGGTGTAGATATCGTTATTGAAGCAACTGGTAAATTTAATGATCGTGAAAAAGCAGCAATGCACTTAGAAGCAGGAGCAAAGAAAGTTATCTTAACAGCACCTGGTAAAAACGAGGACGTAACAATTGTTTTAGGTGTAAATGATGAGAAACTTGATATTGCAAAACATGATGTTATTTCTAATGCTTCTTGTACAACAAACTGCTTAGCACCAGTTGCCAAAGTATTAAATGACACATTTGGAATTGAAAGCGGATTAATGACAACGGTTCACGCTTATACAAATGACCAAAAGAATTTAGATAATCCACATAAAGATTTACGTCGTGCACGTGGTTGCGCACAATCAATCATTCCAACATCTACAGGTGCTGCAAAAGCATTAAAATTAGTGTTACCAGAATTAGAAGGCAAAATTCATGGTATGGCACTTCGTGTTCCAACACCAAACGTATCATTAGTTGACCTAGTAGTTGATTTAAATACAGACGTAACAGTAGATTCTATCAATGCTGCATTTGTGAAGGCTGCTACTGAAGGTCCGATGAAAGGTATTTTAAACTTCTCAGTTGAGCCTCTAGTATCTTCTGATTACAATACAACAACTTACTCTTCTACAGTAGATGGACTTTCTACAATGGTAATGGGTAACCGCAAAGTGAAAGTACTTGCTTGGTACGACAATGAGTGGGGTTATTCTGCACGCGTTGTAGATCTTGTGAAAAAAGTGGCAAAAGCTTTAGAAACAGTTAATGCATAATTCAGTGACATCCGCTAAAAGAAGTTAAACTGAGCACATTGAAATCCAAGTGATTTCAATGTGTTTTTTATTTAGACAGTTGGTTTAAATGTAGAATCTATGCTTGTACTTTAGCCTGTCAAGGCTTATCATGAGCACACTTGCGTTAATGCACTTTTCTTACACATAGGAAATTTGTTATAATAGAGATATTAAATTGTTGTGAAATCAGGAGAGTAATTATATGAGATGTCCATCTTGCCAGTTTAACGGAACGCGTGTTGTGGATTCGAGGCCAGTTGATGATAATAAAGAAATTCGTAGACGTCGTGAATGTGAGTCATGTGGCTTCCGCTTTACAACGTTTGAAAAAATTGAAGAGACACCTTTAGTTGTCGTGAAAAAAGAAGGTTCGCGAGAAGAATTTAGCCGTGAAAAGGTACTTCGTGGACTTATTCGTGCTTGCGAAAAACGTCCTGTTTCCCTTGAAGTACTTGAGGGACTAGTAATGTCTATTGAAAAAGATCTTCGCCGCATTGGGAATTCCGAAGTCCGATCTGAGGATGTAGGAGAAATGGTAATGGATCGCTTAGCGAAAATCGATGAGGTTGCTTATGTGCGCTTTGCATCGGTTTATCGTCAATTTAAGGATATCAATGTCTTTATTGAAGAAATTAAAGAAATTATCCAACGTCAGACAGAACAGAAATTATAAGGTAAACAGAGAGGGTGAATGACGTTGAACCATTTGTATAAGGAATTGCAGCCAGTTGATTCTTTTGACATTCGTCTACCTCATGCACTTTCTACGCAGGAACGTCAATTAGTAACGCTTTTTTATCAGCCTTTAATTGGAGCGGAGCCAATCAGCCTTTATTTAACACTATGGGCAGAAGCTGAACAAATGTCTAAGCAGCAAATGACGCATTATTATTTAATGAATGTACTAGGGCTTCCTATTGGTAAAGTATTTGAGGCGCGTATTGCGCTTGAAGCAATTGGTCTGTTACGCACATGGAAAAAAGAAGATGCTGGCCAGCGAAGCTTTTTATATGAGCTAATACGTCCACTTGATGCAGATAGCTTTATGAAAGACCCACTGCTCTCGATGTTTTTATTTAGTAAAATAGGGGAGCAAGCTTATCGGAAGTTACGTCAGCGTTTTATGCCATCTACAAGAGATGTAGAGTTTAAAGATGTATCGCGTGCCTTCATAGATGTTTTTAAGCCTGTAAGTACAAAAATTCCAGATGATTTACAAGCTGATACTAGTCATAAGGATAAACAGCAAAAGATATATCCGTTTTATTTTGATCAGTTTGATTTTGAACTACTGCAAGGGGGCTTATCGGAGCAACTAGTGCCGGCAAGCCTTCTAACATTTGAGGTACGTGAATCAATAGCAAAATTAGCATTTTTATATCATTTAACGGCACTTGATATGCAAAAAGTAGTGATTCTTGCATTAGATGATGACTTAGGGATTTCATTGGAACGTTTACGTAAGGCCGCTGCGGATTTTTATAAGCTAACGGTATCAAAAGAACCACCAAAGCTTGCTAGAGTGAGTAAGCAGCCGTCATCCATAGAAGAATCGAGCCAAAAAACAAAAGATCAGGAGCTTCAGCAATATTTAGAAACGACTCCTCCAGTGCAAGTACTGCGAGATATCAATAATGGCAAAGAACCTTTACAGACCTCCGTACAGCTTGCTGAGAGTTTAATTGTTCAGCATGGAATGCCAGTAGGTGTTGTTAATGCACTTTTGGAATATGTCATGCTAACAACTGATATGAAGCTACCTAAAAAATATGTGGAAACGATTGCGGATCATTGGGTACGTAAAAATATTCAAACTGCAAAAGAAGCAATGGAATTAGCACGCCAAGAGCATGATAAGTACACTACGTGGAAAAATAAACCCCAGTCTTCGGCAAAAAAGAACTCTTACACAAAAAATCGCCGAGAGGAAAAAGTACCAGATTGGTTTTATAAGCGTAATGAAAAATCAGAGGAAGTAGTAAATGATACAACAAATACTGGCACTACTGATTTTGAAAAGGAAAGACAAAAGATACTAGAGAAATTAGGTAATATTCAAAATAAGGTAGGTGAATGACAATCGAACCGATTAATGGACCATTAAAAAGAGCAATTAAGGTACCATCATTTCAAGAACGATATGAAGCGATGCGTAAAGAAATATTAGAAAACCCTCGTGTGCAACAGTTTTTAGCTGAGCATATGGATGAGTTAAGCTATGATGCGGTTGAACGTAATTTACCGAAGCTCCATGAATTTATTAGTCAATCTACAGTCTGCTGTGGCTGTGACAGTACAGAAAATTGTACAAATTACTTAAAAGGTTTTTTACCTACCTTACGTGTAGTAAGGGGTACTGTTGAAATTGATTATGTACGATGCGAGCAAAAGATACGCGAAGATGAGCGCCGAGATGTTGCTAATATGATTGCAAGTATGCATATGCCAAAGGATGTGCTACAAGCTACTATAAGTGATTTATTTATTGATGATCATACACGTGTTGACATTGCAAATCGTGCGACTGATTTTGTTCAAAATGTACTAGATACAGGGAATTTACCTGCTAAAGGCTTTTATTTATATGGTCAATTTGGAGTGGGGAAATCTTTTGTGCTAGGCGCATTAGCTAATGAACTTGCGAAGGCTAAAGTAAAGTCAGTTGTAGTTTTCGTGCCTGAATTTTTACGAGAAATGAAAAATTCAATTGGCGACAACACGTTGAATGAAAAAATAGATTATGTGAAAAAGGCACAGGTGCTAATGCTCGATGATTTAGGAGCCGAAACAATGACTGCTTGGACGCGAGATGAAATTTTGGGGACTATTTTCCATTACCGCATGGCAGAGCAATTGCCAACATTCATTACATCTAATTTTAATTACGATGAATTGGAGCACCATTTAGCACAGTCACAAAAAGGTGACATAGAAGTTGTGAAGGCTGGACGTGTTATGGAACGTATTAAAGCTTTGACAGAGCCGATAAAAATGGGCGGGCAAAATAGACGTCTGTAAGATTGGCAGTTGCATTTTATGACAATCGAGCGTATACTGTCACATATAATAATTAACTTCTTTCAACAGGTGTCCAAACACCTACTGAAAAAGTTAAAGCCTCCGGCGGATGTCTCGGAATTGGAAAGGTGTTAATAAAGGATGTTTGCCTAAAATCATCGCATCCATGCGATAACGGCTAACTGACCTGCATCGGTAAAAACGCCACGTCCTGTGGCATTACCGAAATGACCGACATCGTGTCGGCCCTCGTGCAGGCCTAAGCACAAAGCCGATTCTGGACGCAATTATGCCGAGGTATAATTGATCAAATGCATTGATGAGGACATGAATTTTGTGTAACGGCTTTTAGAGAGGGAAGTCATTGGCTGTAAGCTTCCTAGTTCGAGCACACTATTTACTACCTACTGAGCAGCGAAAGGGATAATCTTTCGCCGGTCCCTAGCCCGTTAGCTAGCCTTAAGCTTCGTCTGACTATAAAAAGTCGGAAGGAAGAAGGGTGGAACCACGAGCATACGCTTCGTCCCTTTCGTAGGGACGGAGCTTTTTTTATTTTCGTCCGATGGAAAATAGTGGTGAGCTGAATGCGGATGTAATTTTGGGTGTCACAACATCTATTGATTACTGATAACTTCCGGGATTCTTGGACTTCAATCATGCATCACAACAAAACAATAAGGAGTGCAAACAAAATGTCAGATATGATTAAATTAACTTTCCCAGATGGCGCTGTAAAGGAATTTGCAAAAGGTACATCTACTGATGATGTAGCATTATCAATTAGCCCAGGACTTCGTAAAAAAGCATATGCGGGTAAAGTAAATGGTGCCTTAGTCGATTTAAAAACACCAATTGAAGAGGATGCTACAATCTCGATTATTACACAGGATGATGAAGAAGCACTAGAAATTTTACGTCACTCTACTGCACACTTAACTGCACAAGCGATTAAACGTTTATTCCCTGATGTTAAACTTGGTATTGGTCCAGTTATTGAAGGTGGCTTCTACTATGATGTTGATGCACCAACTCCAATCACTGCTGAAGACCTACCAGCAATCGAAAAAGAAATGAAAAAAATTATCGCTGAAAACTTAGAAATCGAGCGCAAAAATGTTAGTCGTGCAGAAGCGCAAGCCATCTATGGAAAAATTGGCGATGAATACAAATTAGAATTACTTGAAGCGATTCCAGCAGATGAGCAAGTTTCTATTTACCATCAAGGTGAATTCTTCGACCTTTGCCGAGGTATCCACGCACCATCAACTGGTAAGCTTCGTGAGTTCAAACTTCTTTCATTAGCAGGTGCTTACTGGAGAGGTAACTCAGATAACAAAATGCTACAACGTGTTTATGGAACAGCTTTCTTTAAAAAAGAAGATTTAAAACATCATCTTCAAATGCTTGAAGAAGCAAAAGAACGTGATCATCGTAAAATTGGTAAGGAATTAGAATTGTTCACTTTATCTCAAACAGTTGGTCAAGGTTTACCACTATGGTTACCAAATGGTGCAACAATCCGTCGCATTATTGAGCGTTATATTGTAGATAAAGAAGTTCGTCTTGGCTACAAACATGTTTATACACCAGTTTTAGGTTCGAAAAAATTATATGAAACATCAGGCCACTGGGGACATTACCAAGATGACATGTTCCCACCAATGGAAATGGACAACGAAACATTAGTATTGCGACCAATGAACTGTCCACATCATATGATGGTTTATAAATCATCAATGCATTCTTATCGTCAGCTTCCTATTCGTATTGCTGAGTTAGGAACACAACATCGATATGAAAGTTCAGGTGGATTATCTGGTTTACAACGCGTACGCGGTATGACTTTAAATGATGCACATATTTTTGTACGTCCTGACCAAATTAAAGATGAATTTAAGCGTGTTGTGAATTTGATTCTTGATGTGTATAAAGATTTTAATTTAAATGATTACAAATTCCGTTTATCTTATCGTGACCCTGCAGACACTGAAAAATATTACGATGATGATCAAATGTGGGAAAAAGCACAAGGTATGTTAAAAGAAGCAATGGATGATCTTGGCTTAGATTATTACGAAGCTGAAGGCGAAGCAGCGTTCTATGGTCCAAAATTAGACGTACAAGTAAAAACAGCTATTGGTAAAGATGAAACATTATCGACTGTTCAGCTTGACTTTTTACAACCAGAACGCTTTGACCTAACATACGTTGGAGAAGATGGTAAACCACATCGTCCAGTTGTTATTCACCGTGGTGTCGTATCAACAATGGAACGCTTCGTTGCCTTCTTAATCGAAGAGTATAAAGGGGCATTCCCAACATGGTTAGCACCAGTACAAGTTGAAGTCATTCCAGTTTCAAACGAAGCACACTTTGATTATGCAAAACAAATTGAAGAGCAATTAACTGCTGCGGGCTTACGTGTTGAAATGGATGATCGTGAAGAAAAACTAGGCTATAAAATCCGTGAAGCACAAATGAAAAAAATCCCGTATATGCTTGTTATCGGAGACAAAGAAGTAGAGGCTGGTGGCGTAAACGTACGTCGCTACGGCTCAAAAGATTCAGAAACAATTAGCTTCCAAGACTTCTTAGCTAACATTAAAGCAGAAATTACAAAATAATTTTAATGATTTTGCCGTTGATGCGATTAATTAGAATTCGCCGGCAATTTTTGAAGTGTAATCTTAATTTTATTAAAACAATATTGATTTTATTACCAAATTTTTGGGTGCCACTTGTTACAACAAATGCCATTTATATAAGTTGATTGGAGTGGAGGCTGGGCGACTCCTCGGGGATCAGCGTCACAGATGAGACCCTGGAGCGAGCAAAGCGAGTGAAGCGGCTCATCGGACGCCCCCAGGAAAGCGCCCAGCCGGAACGGAAATCAACCTCACGTTATGAAGATGAACCATTATAATAGTTTAGATTATAAATTTTTAGGTTACTTTATTAATAATAAGCTAAAAAATATTTGACAGCTTATAAAGTACATGCTATTATAGTTAAGGTTAATGAATACAAAGTTTGTGGTTGAAGTAGAGGCTGCCCGCTTCTCACCTGATACAACGCTCTTAGGCTGTGAACAGGTATGACACGTTGAATTGTTTTGCGCAGACTTGCGCATGCACATATAGCGGGCGGACATCTTAGTGTCCGTCCTTTTTTTATGGACATGACAAGAGGATGTACCGTTCAACCGGGCAAGGCTTTGCCCAAACCATGTATTCGCGACAACTACTTGGAGGTGGATTACTATTAGCAAAGACATGTATGTAAACGAAGGCATTCGCGCACGTGAACTTCGATTAATCGATCACAATGGTGACCAGCTTGGTGTAAAGACACGTAATGAAGCGCTAGAAATCGCCGCTCGTGTAAACTTGGATCTTGTCCTTGTGGCCCCTCAAGCCAAGCCGCCAGTCGCTCGTATCATGGACTATGGTAAATTTAAGTTTGAACAGCAAAAGAAAGACCGTGAAATTCGTAAAAATCAAAAGGTCATCGTAATGAAAGAGGTTCGTCTGAGCCCAACAATCGATGAGCATGATTTCCAAACGAAGCTACGTAATGCGATTAAATTCCTTGAAAAAGGCGATAAAGTAAAATGTAGCCTACGTTTCAAAGGTCGTGCGATTACACACAAAGACATTGGTCAACGTGTGTTAGATCGTTTTGCTGAAGCTTGTGCTGAAGTATCGACGGTTGAACAAAAACCGAAGATGGAAGGCCGAAGCATGTTCTTAGTTCTTCAACCAAAGAACGAGAAATAATATTAGACGAACAGTTTAGGAGGAATTCGACATGCCAAAAATGAAAACTCACCGTGGAGCTGCGAAACGTTTCAAAAAAACGGGTTCAGGTAAATTAAAATATGACCGTGCTTATGGAAGCCACTTATTCGCAAACAAATCTACAAAACAAAAACGTCACCTACGTAAAGCAAACATCGTTTCATCTGGTGACTTCAAACGCATCAAATCATTACTTGTTTACATGAAATAATTTGACTACACAAATAAAATACTAACATTCATTTTTAAATGAAAAGCAGGAGGTAATTCGTATGCCACGCGTAAAAGGCGGAACAGTGACGCGCAAACGTCGTAAAAAGGTTTTAAAATTAGCTAAAGGTTACTATGGTTCAAAACATACATTATACAAAGTTGCAAACCAAGCAGTAATGAAGTCAGGTCAATATGCATACCGTGACCGTCGTCAGAAAAAACGTGATTTCCGTAAATTATGGATCACTCGTATCAACGCAGCTGCTCGCATGAACGGTCTTTCATACAGCCGTTTAATGCACGGTTTAAAAGTTGCAGGTATCGAAGTTAACCGTAAAATGTTAGCTGACCTAGCTGTAACTGATGCAGCAGCATTCACTCAATTAGCAGACACTGCTAAAAAAGCTGTAGCTAAATAATTTTTGACGAAGTTAAAAATTATTTCTGCACCGAAAGCGAAGCGACAGGTGCAGAATTTTTCAAAAGGCTGATGGATTTATCCGTCAGTCTTTTTTGTGTTAGAGTAGTAGAAAATAGAAAATAAAAAGGAGTACTCAATGGGGCAAGCATTATTAGCGTATATGGCGATTGTTTCTATAGTCCTGCTCGTAATGATGGGCATGGATAAGTCAAAAGCAAAAAAACATGAATGGCGTATTGCAGAACGCACATTATTTACATTAGCAATCGGTGGAGGTGCAGTAGGGGGCGTGTTGGGAATGTATTTATTCCGTCATAAAACACGCCATAACAGCTTTGCATTTGGCTTCCCGCTGCTAGCAGCTATTCAAATTTTTATCATAGTACAATTATGGGGATAAATCTCGAAGATAAAACACAGGAATGTTTCGATAAATAAAAAAACATCCTCATTATGAGGATGTGTTACGCATAAGCTTTTCAATGGGTTGCTTCCAATTTATTTTTGCGCTCGGATAGTTCAATAGGATTTCTTGCTGAAGGTATTCAAAATCTTTTTTCGCAAAACCTTGCAGTTTAGCGGCGTCACGGGCACCAACAAAAATAGTCACAACCTCGAAGGCATCTTCAGTAGTGCCGAGGTATTTTTCACCTTCAAAAAGAGCACCCTTATAAGAGATAAAGAAATTTTTTCGGACATTTTTGACGTCATCATAGAAATAATATTGGCCTTTTTCATAGGCTTCATCAAGTTTTCGCTTAGGATCGGTTATATAACGAATCGCTTTATAAAATACATAGATAATAAGCGCAATAACAGCAACACGAATAAGTAACGGCAACATTTTTAATTTCCCCCTTGAAGAAAGGTTATTCCTTCCTATACGATTGTGAAGGACAATTAGTTTCACTTTTTATAAATATTTTTAAGAAATTTAGGAGAAAAAAATGAATTTACAACAATTGTTTAAAATGCAAAAAGGACTTGATGATTTCATCGAGAAAACACAAAATATAGAACGTGATGTATTTAAAGAAAAAGGTTTAGCCTTAATGGTAGAACTAGCCGAACTAGCAAATGAGACACGTTGCTTTAAGTTTTGGAGCACAAAGGGAGCCTCAGAACGTGATGTAATTTTAGAGGAATATGTGGATTCGATTCATTTTATATTATCACTTGGCTTATTAAAAGGTTATACAGCGATCGAAAAGTGGCCGGTGATTGAAGAGAAGAGAGATTTAACAGAGACATTTTTAATGACACAAGACTATATTTTAAGTTTTATTAGTCAACCAACAGAGGATAGATACTTAGCGATCTGGCAATGCTATGGATTGCTTGCATTTAATCTGGGCTTTTCATTTGAAGATGTTGTTGCGGCATATATAGAGAAAAACGAAGAAAATTATAATCGTCAGCGCTCAGGATATTAAAGTGTAAGAAATACACCAATTTTCTGACGATTAAGCTAGGAATATTTCGGTAAACGAAGTATAATAGAGAAGATTCAAGAGTCAGGAGGCAAAAGGATGACACAGCTAGATTCAACATTACAAATGTTTAAAGATTTAACAGATGCGAATGGTATTGCAGGTAATGAACGTGCACCACGCGAGGTCATGAAAAAATACATTGGACCATATGCAGACTTAGTTGAAACAGATAATTTAGGTAGCGTCATTGCTAAAAAAGTTGGGGATGAAAATGGCCCAAAAATCATGGTTGCAGGTCACTTAGATGAAGTAGGCTTCATGGTTACTCAAATTGATGACAAAGGGTTCATCAAATTTCAAACAGTAGGTGGCTGGTGGAGCCAGGTTATGCTTGCACAGCGTGTAACAATTACAACACGTAAAGGCGATGAAATTATTGGGGTTATTGGTTCAAAGCCACCGCATATTTTACCAGCAGATGTGCGTAACAAAGTGGTAGACATTAAAGATATGTTTATCGATGTTGGTGCTGCTTCAAAAGATGAAGTACTTGAATGGGGTGTACGCCCTGGCGATATGGTAACACCATATTTCGAATTTAATGTGATGAAAAATGAAAAATACTTATTAGCAAAAGCATGGGATAACCGCATTGGTTGTGCAATTGCAATTGATGTTATGAAAGCATTGCAAAATGAAAAGCATCCTAACATCCTTTATTCTGTAGGAAATGTTCAAGAGGAAGTAGGGCTTCGTGGTGCGAAAACTGCTACGCATAAAATCCAACCAGATATCGGCTTTGCTGTCGATGTAGGTGTAGCAGGAGACACACCAGGGGTAACTGCAAAAGAATCAACTAGTAAAATGGGCGCCGGTCCACAAATTGTTGTTTACGATGCATCAATGGTGTCACACCGTGGCTTACGTGAATTCGTATTAGATGTGGCTGATGAGCACAATATTCCATATCAATTCGAAGCAATGGCTGGAGGCGGTACAGACGCTGGCTCTATCCACGTAACGGCAAATGGTATACCTGCCCTATCTATCGGAATTGCAACACGCTACATCCACTCACATGCAGGTATTTTACATCGTGATGATTATGATAATGCTGTAAAATTAATGGTGGAAGTGATTAAAAAATTAGACCGTGATGCAGTCAATAAAATTATTTTTGACTAATACTGCGGAAAGAAATAATCCTTCTAACAGAAATGTTAGGAGGCTTTTTGCGTTAGCAATTCACATCGGAGCGATTGAGACAGCATAACAAAAGGGACTTGTATGTAGTTCAACGTACAAGTCCAAATTGATGTGTGATAGGTTAATATTTCGATTGTAAAAAAGAGGATCATTGCTACTTATATGGTTCATCACCAAAAGTTGTGGATGACTTTTGTTATAAATAGTTGATTGGAGTGGAGACTGGGCGACTCCTCGGGGATCAGCGATAGAGGAACGAAGGCTAAAAGCATCACATCCTGTGATAACGCCTTCGTGACCAACATCGAGTTGGCCCGAGACCCTGCAGCGCAGCGAATGTTTTCTGTGCGAAAGCGAAGCGGCAGCAACAAATGTTTTTTCTGTGCGAAAGCGAAGCGGCAGCAACAAAGCGCCCAGTCGGAACGGAAATCAACCACACGTTTTGGTGATGATCCACTTATATACCTGTTACATTATCAATAGTTGTAGGTTTTCCATTGATGTGAATATTAATCGTATCAAGATTTGAGTCGAACGTAAATTTATAGACATGTTGTTTTATTTCATTATCTTGTTGATTCGTAACATCTAACTTTATTATTAATGTATCATCTTCTGTTTCGAGGCCTGTTGTAACTGTTCCTTTTGACCGAAAAACGATATAAGAAACATCCTTTTCTACTTCGTTGATTAATTGAAGTGTATTTTTTTCATCAATTACCTTTTGTACTTTTTCTGGAACACTTTCAATTTCACTAATACTTAGCGTTGATGAATTACATGCTGTTAAAATAAATACTGTTAAAAGCACTAAAAATAATAATTTTTTCAATGACTTATCATCAGCCTTCCTTCGAATGATTGGAAATTCCTGTTATGGTAAATTGTAACATAGAAAATCGTGAATTGGTGAAGGAATGGTAAATGTACAGCAAAATAGATTAATCGTTACAAACAAGCGTTAAGAGCATGTCTAAAATGGCTCTATCCAAGTTACTGTAAATGGTTATACCTGCTCTATCCATCGGTATTGCAGCACGCTACATCCACTCACATGCTGGCATTTTACATCGTGATGCTTATGATAAAGACAGTGATTCAATGAATATAATTATTTTTTGACTAAGATAAGTAAAACAACCCCCAAACGAATAAAGTTTGAGGGTTGTTTTATATGAAAAATAAATCATTCATCAAAGTGCTGGAAAAAAGATGCGATAGTATGTAAAGAAATTTGTTCAATAGCATTCGCTTCAATTTGCTCATTGGAACAGCAAGCTATAGAATACTGCTGTTCAACACTGGTAGTCAAAAAATATAGAGAATCCAATTGGTTTGTAGCATATAAATGAATGCCGCCACCATTAATTTTAAAAAAGAAGGATTGAAGTGGCAAAGACAAGCCTACACCACAATATTTAATATAGGCTTCCTTCAATGTCCATAGTTTATAAAAATAATTTAATTGATTTCTGTCAGACAAAGCTATTAAATCTTCATATTCCTCGGGAGCAAAAATATGTTGAGCGAGATTGAGATCCAATATTTTTTGCTTTTCAATATCGACACCGATTTCCATATTACTAATACCACAAAGAACATAATTTCCTGAATGCGAAATATTAAAAAAGGCGTAAGGTAGATTTTTCACATATGGTTTACCATATGGATTATTGTCAAATTCAATAGCTGATGGGGCAATATTAAAATTTGTTGAAATTAAATATCTAGCTAATATGTCAGCTAATAAGCCTCGCTTATAGTCATCTTTGAAATGGAATCGCTGAAGTTTGTTCTGTTTATCTTTTGAAATGAAAGCTGTGAGTTTTGAATGGTATTTATCGAAATGCGAATCTGTAATGGAAAGTAGAGCAAGTTTTATGATGATCAATAACCTCCTTATTTAGCCTTAGATAATTGCTGCCTATATTCTTTCGGTGTTAAATCGGCATAGCGTTTAAATAACTCTGAAAATCTACCTGCACTTTGATAGCCTACTGTTCGAGCAATTTCGTTAATAGGGAGCTCTGTATGAGCTAGTAATTTCGCAGCCTGATGAACACGTTGTTTTTGAATATATTCAGTAATTGTATAATGATAAACTTCTTTAAATAATTTTTTTAATTTTGTAGCACCCATACAAGAAATTTTAGTTAAATGATCTAACGTTAGTTGTAGGGCGTAGTAATTTTCAATATGAGTGGCTACATGCTCAATTTGGTGAATATCTTCTATAGAAATTTGTGAGCAATGACAAGTTTCATCGACAAGTACACGTTCCATTATACCTTCATAAAAAAGTGCAGAAGTCAGATCGGCACCACGATAAGCCGCTATTTGTCGAAGTAGGATTATCATTTCTGGAAAAGTAGCTGTAGCTTTTAGTGTTGTTAATGCTTGACGTGGATTCACATAAGTCACTTTTTCCCATATGAACATAAACAGGATTATTATAAGAATTTGTAGCAGTGCTGTATGCTAGGTTCTTCTAAGATATTTGTATTTAGTAAAAAATTCACTTTAAAATGAGGGTATCTTAAAAAATTAGAAATACCCCGTTTTGTATTCATATAAAATATCTACTATTAAACCTGTAAAAGCTTCAATATATCTTTCCCAATCTGCCCAGGGTTTGTCGCCAAAATAGGCGAGCGATAATTTGATAAAACAACGACGCCTGTTTGTTGTGTTTTATCAAACCCAAGATAACTAGAGAAAGCTTTCGTCGAACCGTTATGCCAAATGATATTGTCTTCAAGAAGCCATCCTAGACCAATACCCATATGTTCCGAAAAGGTTTCAGTTGCTTTATGTGTAAATGTATAACCTAAATTTTCATCACTTAAATGTACGCTCATAAACTTTAAAAGATCGTTGACAGTTGAACGGATTGCTCCTGCTGCCATAAAGTCATTCATTTGGAGTGGCGGCTTTTTATGTCCAAGGATCGTGTAGCCTTGCAATACTGCCTCTGCTTGATCAGAAGGGATAGAAATAAATGTATTTGGCATATTTAAAGGATCTGTTAATCTTTGTTTAATAGCTGTTTCATAATCAGTGTGAAGTGTATTGGCTAAAATATATCCTAAAAGCCCCATTCCTACATTAGAATATCTAAATTTAACTTTAGGCTCGTCTGTGTGCGTTTTAAAATAATTTATAGTCTCTTCCAGTGAATATTGGCAAAAGGGATCACGAGGTGTTTGTGCGTCAAAAAGATTGTAAATGTTCTTCAGCACACCTATTCCTGGTAGTCCAGAAGTATGATTTGCTAAACGTTTGAGTGTGACAGGGTGATTATCGGGAATTTCAGAAAAGTATTTGCCAATAGAGTCTTCTACATGGATTTTTCCTTCCTGAATCATTTCCCCTAATATGGATGTAGTAAAAACTTTAGAAATCGACCCAACTTCATATATATAAGGCTTTTCTTCCAGCATAAATTTCGAACCACCGAAAGTAAAAGTAGCTTCTTGGTCTTGAGAAATGATACCGATAGATAAAGCAACATTTGGACGGGTTTTTATATAGGGATAAGCAATTTTAAATATGTCCTTTTTTAAATCGTGTAAATCCACAATAATACCTCCATTAAGAACGCTTATTTTTTTCCTGCTCCTCTGAAATAATAAAACGTAATTTCAAAAGTATGTCTTTTAATTGTAACAAGTCCTCTCTATTGAGCTTTGTATAATATTTATAAATAATAGCAAGCTCAATTTCCTCCTGCTTTTGAAAATAAAGATGTCCCCGTTCATCTAGTTCTATAATAACCTCTCTACGATCCTTTTTACTCATTGTTCTTTTTATATAATCTTCTTGCTCCAGCCTATTTACTAGTTGGCTAACAGCACTTGGGGATGTACCCATTAACTTGGCTAATTCATAAGTTTGAAGTGGACCTTTCGTCTGAAGAAGATTTAAAAATACTGCTTGTTTTGTAGTTAATGTTTCATCGAACAATGAGGAAAATTCTTCAGTTAACATTAAAGTGGTTTCATATTCAACTTGATTGATTTCTTTAACAAGATGCACCAAATCCTTATCCATGTATTTTACCACCTAAATAATTAATATATATAAATTATAAATATGTATTAACAGTAATGCAATTTTCTTACTATGCGATCGAAGATGGAATATGCATAAATATTCGATTATTCGGATTTTAGACACAACCGAAGATAAAATTCTAACTTTTTAAAATAAACATAAAAATTCAGTTGATTTTATATTTATGCATTTGCTATACTAAGCCCAACAGCAATTAAACAAGGAGCGAAGGTTATGAAATTACTCGAGGAAGTACAGTTAAAGTTAGTATCTAGTTTAAAAGGTAAGGACTTATTAACCTTTCTAGACTATACAAGTGAAGAGGTTCAGCAGTTAGTTGAATTAGCGACACAGCTGAAAATGATTACTAAAGAAGGGAAATGTCCGAAGCTGCTAGAAGGTAAGACACTCGGCATGATTTTTGAAAAACATTCAACTCGTACTCGTATTTCATTTGAAGTTGGTATGAACCAATTAGGTGGAAAAGGTATGTTTATGCATGCGCGTGATTTACAGATTGGTCGTGGTGAATCGATTTATGATACAGCACATGTGTTATCAGGCTATTTAGATGGTATTATGATTCGTGCGAACGCTCATGCAATGGTAAAGGAGCTTGCAGAGCATGCATCTATACCGGTCATCAATGGACTAACAGATATTTATCACCCATGCCAAGCTTTAGCTGATTTAGAAACAATTATTGAAAATAAAGGTCACCTAAAAGGATTAAAAATTGCCTATGTTGGAGATGGCAACAACGTGGCGCACTCTTTAGTAGTCGCTTCTGCTCATGTAGGAATGAACGTGGCAGTAGCAACGCCAGTTGGCTATGAATGTGATGCAGAGGTGATCGCAAAAGCACAGGCTATCGCAGCAGCAAATGGTAGCACAATTATAATTACAAATGATCCTGTAGAAGCGGTGTTAAACGCGGACGTAGTATACGCGGATGTATGGACATCAATGGGGCATGAAGAGGAGGCTGCAAAACGTCTACAAGACTTTGCAGGTTATCAAATAAATGATGAGCTAGTAGCATTCGCAAAACCGAATTATATGTTCCTACACTGTTTACCAGCTCATCGTGAAGAAGAAGTAGCGTCATCTGTTATAAATGGCCCAAATTCCTATATTTTTGAGCAAGCGGAAAATAGACTCCATGCACAAAAAGCAGTGCTAGCATCAATTCTAGCTTAACTTCTTTCAGCGAGTGTTTTTTTGTAGCGAAAGCGAAGCGTATGCTACAATTGTTTTGAAGTATTATACTTCTTAGTTGAGATACTATATAAAGAGAGTTCATATTGGCAACAGGGGGTGTCAATATGAATAACATAAAGTGGTTGCAGACAGAGGGATGTAAGCCACGCGTGATGTATGTTATCAAGATGGATGACCACATCGCTACATAATAAAGTAACCTGGGAGACGCTAGGTTACTTTTTTCTTGTTAACTGCCCATTTACTTCAATACCTAGTTTTCCAATCTTTTATAGAGAATTAAAACGATTATCTATATAATAGGATAAATAAGTTATTGGAGGAGGGCTTCAGATGAATATTGACCATATCGAAGCGTTTTTATATGTAGTGCATTATAAAAGTATTCATAGGGCCGCAAATGCATTGTTTTTATCTCAACCGACTGTGACGGCACGTATTAAATCATTGGAGCGAGAGTTAAATGTAGAGTTATTTCATCGCGATGGGCGAAGTGTAATATTATCGGATAAAGGCAAGGATTTTGTACCTTTTGCGACACAGATTGTGCAAACCTTCGAACAGGGAAAGAAACAATTAGAGGAAACGAAGGAGTCTGACGAAGTGTGCATTGGTACAAATGGTGTCACAGCACAATATTTTTTAGCTTATGCAATGCCAAAATGGAAGAAAGACTTTCCACATTTACGCTTTCAGATTATCACAGGTTCAACAGCGGTGATTTTAGAAAAATTACAAAGTCATCAAATCCATCTTGGTCTAATTCAATACGTGCATAGGGAAGGGATTTGTAATGAGCTATTGCTAAGTAATGCAGTCAAACTTGTGATGCATCGCGAGCATCCCTTTATACAACAAAATCTAATAAAAGCAAAGGAACTGGCACAACAGAAAATGGTGTTTTTTGAATGTGGGGCTTTTGATTGGAATTATGTGCATAAAATGTTTGAGGTAGAGGGCGTATCAGCAAATATTGAAGTGCGAACGGATCATTTAGAAGTAGCGAAAGAATTTATCCGTACAAGGGAGTATATGAGTTTTTTACCATACCTTTGTGTAAAAAAAGAACTTGAAAGCGGTGAGTTTGTAGAGATTGATATCAAACATTTACTTGATATGAATCAACACATTTTTCTAACGTATAAAAATAAACAGACGCTGGCATCAGCCTTTTGGAAAACAATAGTAGAAACAGCTGAGCAATTTGAAAGCATTCAAGAAAATCTGAATTGATAAAATTTTTTATAAGTCAGTAAATTTTTTTCTATTAAGTAGCCTATTGCAAACTGTATAAATGAACTGTATTATCTTCCTCAACCCTATTTTATTTATGAGTACCCATAAATAAAATATTTTTTTAAATATAAAACATACTTAACCACTATGTTTAGTAAAAATAAAATTTAAGGAGGAACAAATATGGTGAGACAGGACAAAATTCGATTCGGGGCTATTATTCATGGTGTGGGTGGTAATATTTCAGGTTGGCGTCATCCTAAGGTGGCTAGCAATCAAAGTGTAAGCTTGCCGTTTTATATTCAGCAAGCACAAAAGGCTGAGCAGGGGAAATTTGATGTTGCTTTTATTGCAGATGGTTTGTTCATCAATGAAAAATCTATTCCCCATTTTTTAAATCGTTTCGAGCCAATAACAATTCTTTCGGCGCTAGCAGTAGCAACGAAAAACATCGGGTTAGTTGGTACTGTATCAACTTCCTATAGCGAACCATTTACAGTTGCACGCCAATTTGCCTCTTTGGATCATATTAGTGGGGGCCGTGCGGGGTGGAATGTTGTTACGACACCATTAGAAAGTACTGCTTTAAACTACAATAAATCAATTGAACAGCATCCTAGCCATACAGAACGGTATCAAATTGCTGAGGAATATTTAGAAGTGGTAAAGGGCTTGTGGGATTCATGGGAAGATGATGCTTTCATAGCAGATGTAGAACATGATGTATTTTTCGATCCTGAAAAGCTGCACACACTAAATCATAAGGGCAACTATTTTTCAGTACAAGGTCCGCTGAATATAGCACGCTCTAAGCAGGGGCAGCCTGTTATTTTCCAAGCAGGTTCTTCAGATGCAGGTATTCGATTAGCGGCAAAGGATGCAGAGGCAATTTTTACACATGGTGCGTCGTTAAAAGAATCACAGAAATTTTATAAAAGAGTGAAGACTGAGGTTGTGGCATTTGGACGCAATCCAGATGAAGTTAAAATTTTCCCAGGAATTTCTCCGATTATTGGCGATACGCTTGAGGAAGCGGAAGCGAAGTATCAGGAAATCGTTGAGCTTGTTTCGATAGAGCGCGCACTTGCTTATCTTGGTCGATATTTCGATCATCATGATTTTTCACAATATGATGTAGATGCTCCGTTCCCAGAGCTTGGTGATATTGGAGCAAACAGCTTTAGAAGTACGACTGATTATATTAAAAAATATGCCAAACAAGAAGGGCTAACATTGCGACAAGTAGCGTTACGTGAGGCAACCCCCAAAACAGCATTCTTTGGTACAGCAGAGCATGTTGCTGACCTCGTGCAGGAATGGTTTGAGCAAGAGGCGGCTGATGGCTTTATTATAGGCGTTACTGTACCTGGAGCACTGGATGATTTTGTAGACAAGGTTGTGCCGATTTTACAAGCAAGAGGGTTATACCGTGAAGAATATGAAGCTGACACATTACGTGGTAACTTAGGTTTACCATTTAAAGAAAGCCGTTATGTCAAACAGTCTGTCTAAAAACCAAGTATATATATAAGAATAAGTGTATTTAAGGAGGCAATGTATGAGCTATTCATTAGGTATATTAGATCAAAGCCCTATTATTGAGGATGCTACAAACGAGAAGACCTTACAAAAAACAGTGGCTCTAGCACAAAAAGCAGAGCAATTGGGCTACTCACGTTTTTGGGTGTCAGAGCACCACAATACAGATACATTAGCAGGATCATCGCCGGAGGTATTAGTATCTTATCTCCTTGCGAAAACAAAGTCTATCAATATTGGATCGGGTGGAGTAATGCTTCAGCACTACAGTCCTTACAAGGTAGCAGAAAACTTCCATGTTCTCGCATCGTTGGAGCCAGGCCGTGTTGATTTAGGCATAGGGAAAGCACCGGGCGGTTTACCTCTCTCTACGAAGGCATTGCAATATGGCACCCTCCATAAAGGCGAAAATGATTTTGAGGAAAGATTAACATTTTTACAGCAATTAATTGAGCAAACAGTACTAGCAGAGCACGAGTTATATGGAGTACGGGCAACCCCGATTCCAAAGGTAAAGCCAGCATTATTTTTACTTGGGGCAAGTCCACAAAGCGCCGCACTTGCAGGTACACTAGGCATTGCGTTTGTCTTTGCGCGATTTATTAATAGTGATAATGATGTATTAGCACAAGCAGCTACAGCTTATCGCACGCATCATCCAAACGGTCATTTTGCCGTCTCCATCGCAGCACTTGCAGCCCCTACAAAAGAAGAGGCGATAGCGTTAGTTGGTGATCAAAAAATTACGAAGGTGCATTTAGCGAGTGGCAAAAGTCTAACATTACAATCAGTAGAACTTGCAGAGAAATTTGGTCAGGAATCTGGGGAGTCATTTACGGTGAAGCAATATGATGCAGATATTTTATGTGGGACTCCGGATGATATTAAAACGATATTAGATGACTACCATGTGCGCTATCAAATTGATGAGTATATTTTGCATACGCCTGTGTTGAAGGAATTTGAACGGGAACGATCATTTGAGCTATTGAGTCCAGTCAATTTACAGCAAAAGGAAGCGGTAAGCTAAGGAAGAAATGAATATGACGAAAAATATAGATGTAATAGTTTGGTCAAAGCAAGGTTGTAGTTATTGTGATGAAGTGAAAACACATTTGAAACAGCAAGGTATTTCTTACAAAACCGTAGATGTAACACATAATGACGCATTCCGTGACATCTTAGAAGCAAAATATGGTGTCCGTTATGTTCCAGTTGTCGAAATTGGAGCAAATGGCGTCTTTAAAGCAGTAACAGAAATTGGGTTGGAGCATTTAAAAGCAGCGCTTGCTGTTGATTTACCGTCGCATGCATAAGAAGAGAGGGATTCTATGAAAAAATTATCATTTTATTTACTATTGTTGCTAGTTTTACTTTTAACCGCTTGTACAAGTTCTGAAAAGTCCGAAGGGGATACTAGTGAGAATAAAGCTGCGCAAGGTGGAAAGGACGTTCGAAAAATTATTGTCGGTACCGGTACTCAATTTCCAAATATCTGCTTTATTGATGACAAGGGGAATTTAACAGGTTATGATGTGGAGCTTGTTCGCGCTATTGATGAGAAGCTACCAGAATATGAGTTTGAATTTAAAACAATGGAATTTTCAAATTTATTACTAAGTTTAGAGACAAGAAAGATTGACTTTGTTGCCCATCAAATGGAAGTCAATAGTGAACGAGAGGAGAAATTCCTCTTTAATAAAGAGCCTTATAATGTATTCCCATTAAAAGTAACAGTCAATGCAAAAAACAATTCTATTCAATCCATTGATGATTTGAAAGGGAAAAACGTTAGTGTTTCGCCAACTAGTAACTCTGCTGTCTATATAGAAAAATACAATAAGGAACATAATTTAGGTGCTAATATTGTCTATTCGTCAGGCTCGGTTGATGTTCATAATCAACTTGCAACAGGTCGAATCAATGCAATCATTACAACACCATTTGCAGTAAAGTACTATAACGAAAGCAATAAGGCACAGGAGAAGGTAGTAGGAGATGCTTTATTAAATTCAAAAGTTTACTTCTTATTAAATAAAGACGAGGTCGTCTTACAGGAGCGACTTGATGATGCTATCCGAGAATTAAAGGCAGAAGGCGTCATTAGTAAGTTAAGTAAGAAATGGCTAGGTGACGATTATTCAGTAGACTTCTAAACGAGATAGGAGAAGGAGATGGAAGTATGGCTAATGACTTTGACTTCACACTAATTGCACAAGTACTTCCAATATTGCTTCAGTATTTACCAGTAACACTCGAAATTTTAGTGTTCGCCACTTTTTTTGGCATGCTACTTGGTATAGTAATCGCTATACCAAAGTTGCTACACATACCAGTTTTGAAGCACATCATAACGATTTATATTTCGTTTATTCGAGGTACGCCGGTTTTAGTGCAATTGTTTTTAGTGTTTTATGGTATACCAGCGTTATTAAAGCTTGTGCATATTGATGTAACAAGAATGGATGCTATGTATTTTGTAATTATTACTTATACGATGAGCAATGCTGCATCGTTTGCTGAGATTTTTAGAGCGGCTATTTTAACGGTTGATCGTGGACAAATGGAGGCAGCTTATTCAGTTGGATTAAGTGGAATACAGGCCTTTCTACGTATAGTGCTCCCTCAGGCGATTCGTGTTGCCTTTCCAAATATGGCAAATACGATGATTAGTTCTTTAAAGGATACTTCTTTAGCATTTTCAATTGGTGTCATGGATATGGTGGGACGTGGAGAAACACTTATTGCTTCAACAACAAGGGCGCTAGAGATATATTTGGCGCTGTCCATTGTTTATTATGTCATTGTTATGTTACTAGAAAAGGGTTTGAAATTAAATGAACGATATCTTAATCGATATATGCCAAAGGAAGCTGCTTCTAGCTAGGGGGAAATGCTATGACTATAGATATTGTTTTTATTTTTGAAGCTTTAATAGAAATTAGTAAAGTATTGCCGTTAACTTTGTTCATGGCAGTTACACCTGTCTTATTAGGCATTTTTATCGGCATAATAGTTGCTTTTGTTCGGATACAACAAACAAAAATTCTCACGCCTTTGTTGAATTTTTACGTTTCTTTTTTTAGAGGTACACCAATCATTATGCACATTATGCTTGTTTATTTTGGCATACCAATTGTTGTTGATGTCATTTCAAAAGCTTTCAAGCTTGAGTTTCAATCAAGCTCTATCCCTATTTTACTTTTTGTTATTTTGGCTTTGACGCTAAGTGCAGGAGCTTACGCCTCTGAAATAATTCGGTCCGGTATTTTAAGTGTACCTAAGGGACAGCTAGAGGCAGCATATGCAGTCGGTTTGACTTTTTCACAGGCGATGCGACGCTATATATTACCTCAAGCATTTGGTAAATCCATTCCTAACTTCACAAATGTCTTTATCGGTTTCTTACATGCCACGTCACTAGCTTTTTTCCTTTCAATTAAAGAGTTAACAGGAGTTGCAAATATCATTGCTTCTATTAATTTAAAGTTTTTGGAGGCATTTATCGCCGTTGGGCTAATTTATTGGAGTGTTTCAGCTATCGTTGAATGGCTTGCACATCGTATTGAAAAAAGAGTAACAGCCTATAGTAAGGGCGGCATTTAAATAGAGTTGTTTATATAGAAAGGGGATAAGAACGATGACAGTAGCTGAAATAGTGATTGAGCATTTAAAAGAGGAAGACTATGCAAAGTATTTAGAGGTTTTAGTAGAGAGTTATGCACAATATGAAAAAGAATATGAAAACCCAGAGGACTGGGCTTCTTACTTAAGTGATATTCGAGCATCTGTCGGTAACCCTAATGCAGAGACAATTTTAGTGGCAAAGCGGGGTGATGAAATTTTAGGGGGACTGCAATTATTTACAGATTCTGAAAAAGCATATGGTTTGCCAGAGCTTAACATAAAGTCTGCCATTGTGCGCTTACTTGGCGTGCATCCTAAAGGAAGAGGGCTAGGTGTTGCTAAAAAGTTATTGGACGAAAGCTTCGCCTTTGCACGCAATCGTCAGGATCAAGCATTATATTTACACTCGGGTGATATTATGCAAGCTGCTATTAATCTTTATTTATCCTTGGGTTTTGTAAGAGATGAATCTAAAGAGTTTAATAAGGGAGATAAGCTTGTAAAAAGTTTCCGCTATGATTTATAAATAAACTATGAGTACGTTAAAAAATGCCATAGAGAAAGGATTTGTTCGTCCTTTTTCTATGGCATTTGCACTTAACTCAGCGCTTACGAAATTTTCCCATAGGCTAAGTATGGGAAAAAGCCTTCAAGGAATCGTTCAGTTGCCGGCATAAAGTAAGAGCCGAAATGGAAATCAGGATCTAATGTTGTTATGACCCAAGTTCCGCCCGTAGAGGTAGTATCAATATATAAAACTGCACCACCATCTTCCGTCGATACTAAAATATCTGCATTTTCAGGAGGCCAGAAAACGCCATGTTGGTGCCATGTGCAGTCGTCAAGTGTTAAATAACCGTTAATTAGAGGATGATTTGGTTTTTGTAAAACTAGACCACTTGAAGTATCTTTTTCAAGCCACCACCAAAAATTTGTTGGTCGCTCTTCCCATTGTTGTGCTGGTAACCAACTCCATGGCTGTGGTCCAAATGCAACTACAATTCCACCTTTATCAGCAAATGAATGTATTTTTACTACGCTAGCAAGTAACAGCTTGTGATTTAATTGAGAGGGAACAATCAGTACATCTAAGTCGTCGATGTCCGTTTCTAGGAATTCAGGATGATAAATTAATTTTTTTATATATTGATTGAATTTTGGTTCATGGAATGTCCGATAATGTGATTCATTACCACTATATATAACACCGATTCTTCTCATTGTACTGTGCTCTCCTTTAATGATTGTACTTCTGCTTCAAGCCATGATAATAATTGAGGCCGAATAAGGTCTGTTGATTTGTTTTCATTAGCATAGCCTAGTAAATCACGTCCTGCATGGACTAAAATAGTACCATTTGTTGTAGTACGATCTACATATGTAACCGTTTTACCATTTGAAAAAGTAAGTAATATTTCTGCATCATCTGGTGCGTGATGATAACCACGTGCAAAAAAGCCAGCAACTCCTTTTTTAAATGTCATATCTTCCGTAGTTACACCTTGAAAAATGGATGAATCTGCGGTCGGAAAAACCTCATAATCTTTATAATTACGAATTAGCTGTGGCATGAATGGACCGCAACCTGGTAGCCATTCGCGAAATAGATGGCCACAATACACTACGATTTTTTTTTCTTCTAAAAAGGCAGCAATCTTCTCACGTTGACTGTACAAAAATTCTTGATCAACAAAGTTTGGGATTAGGATAACATCCACTTTTTCTAAATTTGCGTATGCGAAATCATATTGATCAATTATTTTTGCTTCATTACCTGTATCTTTTTGCATACGACCATTCACACCGAAAGCATGTCCGGGGTCTAGTTTTAGTATCGAAATTGGGTCACTCATATTTATTCCTCCAAAAATAAAATTAAATAATAAATTATATTGAAAAAATATTTTACGCTTTTTGAACAATTGTTCGCGGAAAAATTTACCTACAAATGTCTTGGAAACAAAAGGAAGTGCGCAAAACCTATTTGACAATGATAATCATTATCACTATACTGTAATATGTATTTAGGTGCAAATGATAATCATTATCAATAATGGTGGGATAGAAAGAAGGGTTCTCTTTGAAACCAATTGCTTATGTTGGTATTGATATACAGTTTTCGAGACTGACAGATGAGGATCGAAGGCGAGGATTAACGTTTTTATATGTATACGATTTACCGTATACCGATTTACGTGCCTATGCAGGCTTAATTATTACTAATTTAGTGGATGAGCAATTTTTATTAGAGCATAGAAATGTTTTGGATCAATATTTGACTCAAGGTGGCGTTATTTTTTCACTTACAGAGACATCATTACCTTGGTTAACAGGAGTTCCTAATTGGAAACGGTCTCCGATTCCATTAAAGGATCGTGAAATAATTATAAAAGAGCCAATACATCCATTATTCGCAAGTATTGATGCTTATGATATTAACTACCGTAAAGGAGTTAGAGGATTTTTTTCTCTTGGTTATTTCGAAAAAATTCCATTACATGCAGAGGTTCTTGTGACCGATCAAAGTGGTGCAACTATCATTTATGTGGATCGTGATTCAACAAATGGCACAATTTTTGCTGGCGCAGGGACGGACATCTATCGAGTATTTATCGATGAAGATAATTCCTCGCGTTATTTAAGTTTGCAAATGCTTACATGCATCCGAGAAGAGTATGAGCGCAATCAATTGAAGGGAGTGGGGGCACAATGATCGGTATCGTAACAAATGGATTACCCTTTCAAAAGCGATTTTTTGAAGAGCAGGAATTTCATTATTTATATGATGATATTTTACATATTCAAGAATTACATCGATATAATTTAGCAGATTATGACACATTGATTTTATCATGCCGTCTAGATATTCCCCATTTGAAGCGTTATCAATCACAGCTTCTCACATTTATTGAATCAGGTAAGCGACTCATTATTTTTGGTGAGATTTTAGATAATTGGTTTCCTACAATTGATTGGGAGGATTCGGAAGTTAATTTTAGTTGGTGGGTGCGCGACGGCGGTGATTTACCAATGAGTGAGCAAAATACAACACATCCATTATTCAAATTTATAACGCTTCGTGATATGAAGTGGCATTATCATGGCTCGTTTTTACCACCAGTTGGTGCTCAATCTTTACTCGATATCCCAGGTGGTCGCTCATTATTTTATATCGACAGCGTAAGTTTTAAAGGCGAATTAGTTGTCACTACACTAGATCCAATGTTCCATATCGGGCTTGGTTTTATCGATCAGTCAAAACCCTTTTTACATGGAATTGCAAAATGGTTAAGAGAGGAAGAAAATCAATGAAAAAATATGGTTATTTGGCAGCACTAACATTAACAGCAATGCTTGCAGCCTGTGGCAATCAAGAGGGACAATCAAAGTCTAATCAATCCGCAGAATCTTCAAAGTCGGAGGTTCAGACAACAGCGGAGGAGAAAGTTGTGACGGATCAGCTTGGCCGTGAAGTAACAGTACCAGGCAAAATTGAACGTGTCGTGACAGGTGGGATTTTACCTTATTTCTCCACATGGTATGTCGCTACAAACTCAACGAAAGAAATTGTCGGTATGCACCCAAATTCGTATAATGCCGCGAAAAATTCAATTTTAGCAAAAATCTCACCAGATGTTTTAAAAGCAGAAACATCGTTTATTCAAAATGGTGAAGTGAATGTGGAAGAATTAATGAAAGTGAACCCTCAACTATATGTAGAGATTTCAACAAATGAGGATTCCATTAATAAAATTACAGAGGCAGGAATCCCTGTTGTTGCAGTAAAAGCGATTGATGCCGCAGCTGCTGAGCCTCTAGCAACATTCAATAGTTGGTTGACGTTAACGAGTCAAATGACAGGAACTACTGACCGTGCTGACCGTTTTTTAGATGAAGGTAAAAAAGTGCAGTCCGAACTTGATGCTAAATTAAAAGATGTTGCCACTCAGGACAAGCCTCGTGCGATGATACTGCATATGCATAATGATAAATCCATCACGGTTGGTGGTAAAAACTTTTTCGGTAATCAATGGCTTAACGCAACTGGAGCTGTAGACGTTGCTGAAAATGATGTACAAGGAAGGAAAGAAGTAAATATGGAGCAAATTTATGCTTGGAATCCAGATATAATTTATATCACTAACTTTACTGAAACGCAGCCAGAAGACTTACTTGAAAACAAGGTGAGTGGACAGGATTGGAGTCAGGTGAAAGCTGTTCAAGAGGGAAAAGTTTATAAAATTCCATTAGGTATTTATCGCTGGTTCCCACCAAGTGGCGATGCGCCATTAATGCTAAAATGGATGGCACAAAAAAATCACCCAACATTATTTAACTATAAAATAGAAGATGAGATTAAAGCTTACTATAAGGATTTCTATGAATTTGATGTTTCAGATAAGGAAATCCACACTATTTTAAATCCTTCTTCCGATGCAGCGAAATATTAAGGACTGATTGTGAAATGAAGAAATGGAAAATTATACTTTTATGGTTGCTACCGATTTTGGTAGCAATCGTTTCTCTTGGTGTTGGACGATTTGGGGTAAGCATGGAGCATATTATTAAAATCCTAGCTTCTCAAGTATTTCCTATTGAACAAACGTGGACAAGTATGGAAGAAACTGTAGTTATGAATATTCGTTTACCTCGAATCTTACTTGCTCTATTAATTGGTGGTGGTTTATCTATTGCTGGTGCAGGTTTTCAAGGTATGTTTGGAAATCCACTAGTATCACCTGATATATTGGGCGTTTCTGCGGGTGCAGGGTTTGGAGCATCGCTTGGGATATTATTATTTGGACAAAACTTTGTAGCTCAAATGATGGCACTTATCTTTGGATTAGGTGCAATTGGCTTTACGTATTTAATTGCAGGGGCAAAGAAAAATGCACCTATTTTTATGTTTGTCTTAGCTGGTGTTGTTACGTCAGCACTTTTTAATGCATTAATTTCCTTAACAAAATTTGTAGCCGATCCAGAGGAAAAACTTCCAGCCATCACTTATTGGTTAATGGGGAGTCTTGGTACAGCAACCTATAAGGAGTTGTATATTGGTGGTCCACTCATATTAATTGGAATTTTACTATTGTACTTACTACGATGGCGATTGAATATTTTAACATTGCCGGAGGACGAGGCAGAATCAATGGGAATTCCCGTTACACGTTTAAAGTGGTTCGTCATTTTCGGAGCAACTTTAATTACAGCTGCATCCGTAGCTGTTGCTGGAATTGTTGGTTGGGTTGGTTTAATTATTCCGCATGTTGCACGAATGCTAGTCGGTAATAATAATCAATTTGTATTACCAGTATCTGTGGCTATAGGTAGTATTTATTTATTAATAATTGATGATTTAGCTCGTTCATTAACAGCAACGGAGATACCTTTATCTATTTTAACAGCAATTATTGGAGCGCCGTTCTTTGCTTATTTATTACGCCGTTCAGGAGGAGGCTGGGCATGAAAATTGAAGTGATAAACGGAAATTATCATTATGAAAAAAGACAAAAAAAATTACCTGATTTATATGCAAAAGACATCAATTTCTCATTGGAGCCTGGTGAAATAATGGCGATTCTAGGTCCGAACGGAGCAGGGAAAACGACGATGTTAAAATGTATAACGGGGTTACTTGAATGGAAAAAAGGCGAGACTTTAATAGATAGCAAACCACTTGCAGCATTAAATCGGAAAGAACTATGGAAACGCGTTGGTTATGTGCCCCAAGCGCATAAGATGGTATTTGGATTTTCTGTAGAAGAGCTTGTCGTTATGGGGAGAGCCCCGTATATTAGCACCTTAGCGCAGCCATCTGCGAAGGATTTGGAAGCGGCTCATCAAGCACTGAAGACGGTTGACATTTTACATCTTGCTAAAAAATCATGCAATGAAATTAGTGGTGGTGAGTTGCAGTTAGCTTTAATTGCAAGAACTCTTGTTTCTGAACCAGAAGTTTTGATTTTAGATGAACCAGAGTCGCATTTGGATATTCAAAAACAAATAGTTATTTTACAAACGGTTAAGCGTTTATCGAAGGAACGCGGTATTTCATGCATAATCAATACCCATTACCCAAATCATGCGTTTTATCTAGCAGATCGAATCATGATGACTGCAAAAGAAAAAGGCGTCATCTATGGTAAAGTACAGGAGGTAATGACTGAAGCAAGGATGAAGGAATTTTTCGGTATTGAGTTGAAAAAAATAATATTTGAAGAAGGAGATTACCTTGTTGAAACGATGATACCAAGCGCATTAGGGACGGAGCGTAACAGTCGATAATCTCAAATGAAAAACACGGTCTCACCTTTCGTGGCGAGATCGTGTTTTATCTACATTACATGTTGAAAATTTTCCCTGGATTCATAATATTATGTGGATCAAGTGTTGCCTTGATGCTTTTCATCACTAATAGAGATGTTCCGTGCTCTGTAGATTGATATTTCATTTTTCCAATACCAACCCCATGTTCACCGGTACATGAGCCACCACGTAGTAAAGCAAATTGGACAATATGTTCATTGAAGCGGTCTGCTTTTGCCTGCTCCTCAGCATCGTTTGGATCTAACATTAACAAGGCATGGAAGTTACCGTCTCCAACATGACCTACAATTCCACCTGCAAGACCAACTTCCTCAAGCTGTTCACGAGCATATAAAACGGATTCAGCAAGCATAGATATTGGCACACAAACATCAGTCGACATAAGCTTTTTCCCTGGATATGCATGGATATATGCATAGGCCAATGAATGGCGCGCCTCCCAGAGCTTATTCCGTGCTGAATTGTCTTGTTCAAATTCAACAGAAAGACAGCCATAGTCCTCAAAAACTTCACTAGCAAAATCTATATCGGCATGCATACCTTCTTTATTTCCGTGAAATTCTAGAAATAGTGTCGGTTTTTCTTCATAGGATGTTTCATTATAAATATTTGCTTGTTTGATAGAGGCTTTATCGACCAGTTCAACACGGCCAATTGAAATGCCCGCTTGCAACAATGCGGTTACTGCACTGACAGCATCGCCAACTGTCGTAAAAACTGCACGTCCCGCCGTTACAAATTTTCGGGTATTCCATAGACTTGTAAAGTTAATTCTGTAAAGCAACCTAGCGTACCCTCAGAGCCAATGAAAAGGCCATTCAAGTGATAACCAGAAGAGGATTTTGCTGCTAAGCTACCGGTATGAATGACTGAACCGTCTGCAAGTACAACCTCTAAATCTCGTACTTGATCGCGCATAACACCATACCGCACTGCTGTTGTCCCGCTGGCATTCGTTGCTGCCATTCCACCAAGTGTAGCGTCAGCACCAGGGTCAACTGTGAATTGAAGTCCATGTTTTTTTAATTCTTTATTCAATTGAGCACGTGTTACACCCGGTTGTACTTTCACAAGCAGGTCATCTGGTCGAATTTCTAAAATAGCATTCATTTCAGAGAAATCGATAGAAATGCCATTTGCAATGGGAATTGCATTACCTTCCAAGCTTGAGCCAACACCAAAAGGTACGACTGGTACACGTTCCGCATGCGCAATTTTTAAGATGGCACTGACATCGGCCGTGGAACGAGGAAAGACAACGATATCTGGTAAGCTCATTGTATGATGAGATTCGTCCCTTCCATGTAGCTGCCGCACCGTTTCGTTTGTTGACACCTGTTCTTCAGATAAAATCTTTTTTAGTTGATTTACTATTAATTCTACAGCAACAGTCATTCCAATTCCTCCTAATTTTCTGATAAGTTAAACTTTATCATGCATTTATTGGAAAAGGAATGAACTGTCTATAAAAAGTTAGTGAGCAAAGGCTTTTTCAAGTTTTTGAACAAAAGCATCCTGCTCAGTGGGACTAGATTGCTGCCACCATTTTTCAAAAAACACACCAAGCCCTGGAAGTAAATGCTCTTCACCACGGCTAATTGCATCTTCGACAATATCCTTAAATTCGGCCGCTGATTGACCATGTACATTTGTCGTAATCGCATCTCTTATTTGAAAATTCATCTATTTCGCCTCCTTAGTAGTAATTTTGTCCAACCTTTTAAGAAATATGTATAGTGTGACAAATCAATTATGCCTCGGCATAATTCCGCTGTCGCTTAGATAAATAATGCGTCCGGAATCAGCTTTGTGCTTGCACGAAGATTTCCTTTCCGATTCTGTGACATCCGCCGGAGCTTTAGGCCAACAGATGTTTTTTTGCGCGAAAGCGTAATGCTACCGCATGATGTTGATCACTCAGTCGTGTTGTTGCTGTCGCTCCGCTTTCGCACAGATAAAACCGTGTTGCTGTCGCTCCGCTTTCGCACAGATAAAACCGTGTTGCTGTCGCTCCGCTTTCGCACAGATAAATTGCCGCAGGATGTGGTGCTCTTAGACTGGGTTCCTCTATCGGATGTCAGGACACCTGTTGAAAAGGAACTTAAACCAGCATTCATTTCACCACTTATAGAGGTAGGAGATGAATGCTGAAAGAAGTTAAAACATATGATTTTTGAAATATTATACTGTTGTTATGTATAAATATTAAAAAGGACTTATAAAAACTTTCTGATCATATTGACAAATGAGCGGTTCGACACCTCCTTGTATAGTAACTAAGATGAAGGTACCTAGGAATAATGGACTGTGCACAGTCGACAGGACAATAGGATGACAACACAGCATAATAAGCAAAAGTTATCACCTGAACAATCATTTGAGGAAGTATTAGAATTAGTCCAACCAATGATAACGTCGATTTTGTTAAGGTGCCGTATTTATAAAGATTTTGAGTATTATCGTCATATAGCATCCATAGCCGTGTGGGAGGCTTGGCGTAAAGCGGATCAATCAAAAGGGCTGTTTTCTGCTTATATTTATACAACCGTAAAAGGAGAAATTTTAAAAGAGCTTTCAAAGGAAAAGAGTTTTGAAAATATTCATACACCTATGGAAAATGACACGATAAATTATATTCGAGATCATGAAATGAATGAAAGCAGTCCAGTTTTTATAGAACGCATTATGTCTCATTTAAAATTTGAAGAAAGAAAAATATTACTACTTTTATATGTAGAAGGTTTTAGTTACTTTGAAATAGCAAAAGAACTAGGTATATCTGTGGACGCAGTTAAAAAAAGACGTACAAGAATAATGATTAAGCTTCGTGAGTTATTATAAATAGTACGATAAGCATCAAAGGTATGCTAATTTCATAACTGAACATTGGCATACTTTTTATATTTGCATACAAATTCCAATAAAAATGCTATGATTTGTAAGAAGTCAAAGAAAAATACAATTTTTAATGTTATTTTTCCTTTGGGTAGATCATATTACCTATCTAATTTGATTATTGGTATGGAGGGTTTCTGTTGGAGAATTGGTTGAAACAATTAGAGATAGAAAAGAAAGAGATTTGGTATATAGTATTGCCACTATTGCTAGTGTTGCCACTATTAGGTTTAAGTAATCAGGTATTTGGTTCTTTTGAGGAAGAAAGTTATATTTGTTTGAATTTGATTATACAAATACTAATTATTGTTTTTACAATGGCAATCGCTATTCAATCTTGGCTCGTTTTTTCACACTTATTATCGAGTCAAACATTATACATAGGTAATTTATTTTTTATCATCGCCTTGTTTGAATTAGTGAGCGTGGTTATCGCTCAATATCCAATGGCTGATACACTATATTTGGAAATATGGTTGGATTTAATCATGCGTTTATGCTTATCAATCGGTTTTGTTTTTATTATTTTAAAGCCAAAAAAACGCTTAACGATGAATGATCGTAATTATACATATTGCAGTTCCTTATTATTTGTCCTACTGAGCCTTTTTCTAGTGTATCTCTCTTCAAAATATTTTTTACTTGAAGAACAATTGTTGCTGAAAGCAAGCGCTATTGCTCATTTAATGTCTGCTGTCTTACAAGGTGTAACGATAGTGATTTTGAGTAAATATATAAAAAAGTTGCCAAAACGAGTTATATGGCTTATTAGCGCAGCAACTTATTTAATTATTAGTGATATTTTCTTTGCGTTCATCAAAGACTTGAAATCAATTTGGGGCTTTCCAGCATTAATTTATCAATTTTTTGCTTTCTTCTTTTTCCTAAAAGCTATTTATTATACAACTGTTGAAAAACCATATACACAACTTTTAAAAATAAAGCGGGATCTGGAGCATTCACAGCAGGAGCTTCATTTTCAAGCTTATCATGATGATATTACTAAGCTTCCAAATGAACATTTATTATTGAAAACTTTAAAAGAGGAATTACATGACAATAGTCGTCAAAAAGCAATCATTGCAATCGAAATTGATCGCCTTACAGCTATTCGTTCATCTATAGGTATTAGCTATTCTAATACAATGATGAAGCTCGTAGCTGAGAGAATTCAAGCTATATTACCCCCTCATTATTTTGCTACAAAGCTTCATGAGGGACAGTTTATTATTTATATTAATCATGTGAAGACAAGAGAAGAGTTGCTACAATTTTGCTTGAACTTGAAGAGTATTATGAAAAAACCATTACAAGTACAACTTTTTCCACTTAACGGAAATCTTAATATTGGCATTGCCCTGCATGAAGAAGATTGCTCAGGTGAAGAGCTTTTAATGCACGCTCAGTTAGCGATGAGAGAAGCGAGTCAAATACCTCAAAGAGTTCTTTTTTATAAGCCGTATATGTCAAATGGCATTGCTGATCGTATATTGATTGAGCAAGAGCTTCATAAAGCATTAGCTAATGAAGAATTTTACTTGGATTTTCAGCCTCAAGTAAATTTAAAAACGGGTAAAATCGAATCGGTGGAAGCGCTAGTACGTTGGCGTCATCCAACCCGTGGATTTGTTTCACCTGAGTTGTTTATCCCAATTGCAGAAGAATCTGGTCTAATTATTCCTTTAGGAAAATGGATTTTAGAAATGGCGTGCACTCAAGCGAAGACATGGAAGGAGCAAGGTTTGCCACCAATGAAGGTTGCTGTGAATGTATCCATTGGACAGTTATTCCAGCAAGATTTAGTGCATATGGTGCAAGAAATCTTACAACGTACAAATTTAGAACCTCAATATTTACAATTGGAAATTACAGAAAGTATGACGATGAACATTGATCAAATAACTCAGCTACTTCATGAGTTAAAGGCAATTGGTATACAAATTGCTGTTGATGACTTTGGGACAGGGTATTCGTCGCTTTCGTATTTAAAAGATTTTCCAATCGATTGTTTAAAAATTGATCGGGCGTTCGTTCGAAATATACAGCATAATTCAAATGATAAAGCGCTCGTTTCTATGATTTTATCAATGGCCAAGCATTTGAGATTAAAGGTTGTTGCTGAAGGAATTGAAGAAGTGGAGCAACTTGCTTTCCTGATTGACGGTGGTTGCGATTATATTCAGGGTTATTTGTTTAGTAAGCCGATTTCAGCAGAACAGATTTCCAATAACTTTAACGAGATACACAGTCGAGCAAGAGATATTTTAACAGAGTTAAAATATGAAGAGGATTTCGTCATTTAAAGTTGAGATTTTCAGTGGTGAAAAATAGAGCGATGGATAGAGCAACCAAAGCGATGGGGAGAAGAGCTGAAATGACGGATAGAGAAGTCAACAATGGATAGAGCAGTCAAAATGATGGAAAGAATAACTGAAGCGACGGAAAGAGCAGTCAAAGCGACGGAAAGAAGAACCAAAGCGACGGAAAGAAGAGCTGAAGCGACGGATGGAGCAGCCAGTGACGGATAGAACCGTCAAAGCGACGGAAATAAGAACCAAAGCGACGGATAGAACCGTCAAAATGATGGATAGAGCAGCCAAAATCATGGATAGAACCGTCAAAATGATGGATAGAACCGTCAAAATGATGGATAGAGCAGCCAAAATCGTGGATAGAACCATCAAAATGATGGATAGAGAAGCCAAAATCGTGGATAGAACCATCAAGGCGACGGATAGAAGTTAGAATGATGAAGTGGTTGATTGGAATCAAGGCTGATCGACTCCTTGCGGCTCATCGGACGCCCCCAGAAATCGCCTAGTCGGAACGGAAATCAAACACTCGATTTGACGTAATAGGAATTTTATTGACATAATAAACATGAAAACTGCTTACTTCATCACAGGAAGTAAGCAGTTTTTTATTTGATGGTAAAGTTTAATGAACGAGGTACTCTTCTTTTAATTCTCCTATGTCCACTTCGGATCGTTCCTCTAAAGACCGACGTAAATGGACAGTTGCAGTTTTACCATCATCATGAAGTTTGTCAATCCAAATAGATACGCCATTATAGCTTACTTCATATTCTTTTGGTGAGGCGACAATTTCTTGTGCACGTGTAAATTCCACTTGAAGGCCCCCTTATTTTTTTGTCTTGCCTTCTTTAGTGACTGAATTTATCATGTTCATAAACTCTTGAGAAAACTCTTCACTAACTTTGTCAGGCGCTATTTTTTGGTTTTTTGGCGTTTGAGGCAATGACCCTTTATTGGCGCTTTTACCTTGCTTATTGTCTCTTCCCATGTTCAGTTTCTCCTTTCGTTTTGATATTTCTTAATATGGCTTTGAATTGATTTTTTTATCATGGGAAAAACTAGGGAAAGGTAAGCATTTATTGTATATATGTTTAGTGCTTTTTGTGTTAATAGATAAATGAGCATACTAAGCGTAAAAAGGTGCTAAACTCCAAGACCTATTTAACGACCTCATGATCAATCCTTTTGGACAAAGAGGTGTATTGAAAATCCTTTAGAACCGAAATCACCCTCACCATCACGATGAGTCTTTATTTATAATGAAATCTTTTTGATAGAAAAACCATTATTTAATAACGCCCAGTTTTGCGGGAAAGGGAAGCCTAACGCCCAATAGCTAATACCTCGAAGATTATATTCTTTCGTCATGTCAAACTTAGCTTGTGCACTTCTAGCATCTTCAAACCATACCTCATGATTTCTACCTTGTTTATCAACATAACGGAAATACGGTGACTGAGCAGTTCTATCATATTGAATGGTTGCGCCATGTTTTATAGCTCTGTTAAGGGCTTCTTGAGAGCTGAATGTTTCTGCCTCTTGGCCTTTAACATGCGGTAGAAGCCAATCGCGAGCATAAATTTGAAAGCCTAAAAATATTTTATTAGCAGGCATAACGGATAAAGCATATTCCACAACTTTTCTCATCTCGTTAATGGGTGAAATGGCTTGTGGTGGACCAAGTCGGTATCCCCACTCATATGTCATCAAAATGACAAAGTCTGCAATTCTTCCGTGTGCTTCATAATCATGTGCCTCATATAAAGTTCCTGCCTGCGTTGCGCTCGTTTTTGGCGCAAGTGCCGTTGATACTAGGAATCCTTTTGGATGAAGACGATCAACAGCTAATTGGAGGAAAGTGTTGTAATTCTCCCGATCTGCTGGAAGAACGTTTTCAAAATCAACGTTTAGAACTTTATAGCCCTTTTCCTGCATCACTTGCAAAGTATTGTTGATAACCTTTTCCCGTAAATCTGCACTAGATAAAATAACATGTGATAAGTTGGAACCGGCTTCTGTGGAAGAGAAATTCGTAAGGGTCAACATAGGTGTAATGTTCTTTGCAATAGCTGCATCGATCATTTCTTTATCCTTTATAGGCTGTAATGTCCCATCCTCCTTCACCATATAAGCAAAGGGACTAAAATAAGTTAGTAGATGACCGATTGCGTTAATCGACTGTACGGCTTCTTTAGGCTCTTGATACGTATAAGCATTTACTTCAATGGTAGGCTTTGCTCTAGGAATAATCAAATGCGCACCAGCATAAATCATGTTTGGATTGGAAATTCCATTTTCTAAAACAATTGCTTGAACAGTCGTTCCAAATTGTGTAGCAATTTGCGATAGAGTTTCTCCTGGCAGCACAATATGTGTAGTGGGTGGAATAATTAGTCTAGTTCCAGGTGTTAAAACATCTGGATTTGTTAAATGATTTTCTGTGATAACCGATTGCATAGTCACCCCGTAATGTTGGGAGATCGACCATAAGGTGTCACCCTTTTTTACAATATGGGTTGTGTAAGGGGAAGGGATAACGAGTGATTGCCCGATTACTAATTGATCTGGATTAGATAAAGCGTTTAATTGGATAATGGAATTGATAGGTACAGAATAGCTGTTTGCAATTTGCCAAAGTGTTTCACCAGCGCTCACAACATGAATAATCATAAGGACACCTCCTTAGTAGTTTCAATATAGCATCATATGTATGAATAAAGAGAATGAGCATTTATCTTTCATTTTTAAGCGATAAAAATTCCGATTTTCATATTCTTTCCAAGTGATAAGCATAGGATAAAACATATGTATTGCATCATTTGAGAGAGGAGCTGTATGTTGAAGAAAGTAAAGCTCACAGGAAGAATTGTTATCCCTAAAGATCCGGACTATGAGCAAGCAAGAACAAATAATAACTTAAATGATCCCAAATTTCCCGGTATCATTGTATTTTGTCGACATACGAAAGATGTTATCAATGCATTAAGATGGGCAAGAGAAAATAATGAATTATTTCGAATCAGAAGTGGAAGACATAACTATGAAAATTATTCATTATTAAATGAAGGTCTTGTTATAGATGTTAGTGATATGAATGACATAACCATTAACCGGCAAGATAGGACAGCAAGAATTGAAGCGGGCGCTAATTTAGGAAAAGTGTATCGGATATTATGGGAAAATGGTTTTACAATCCCGGCAGGAACTGAAGGTAGTGTAGGGGTTGTTGGTTTGACACTTGGTGGCGGAATTGGCTTGCTATCGCGTCCGTTTGGGCTAACATGTGACAATTTACTTGAACTTGAAATGGTTGTTGCAAATGGTCATGAAGGGGCTGAAGTAATCCAAGCTGACAAGGAGAAAAATAGTGATTTATTTTGGGCAAGTTGTGGCGGGGGCGGTGGGAATTTTGGCATCGTTACAGCGCTTACATTTAAACTGCATCCTATTTCTAACGTATCGATTTTCTCCATTACATGGGGATGGGAAGATTTTGAACGAGCCTTTGACACATGGCAAAAATGGGCGCCATATACAGATGAACGCTTGACCTCACAGATTGAGCTTAAATCTAAGGAAGTGGGCGAAATTGTTGCTCAAGGTGAGTTTATAGGTACGGCATCTGAGTTAAAGAAACTACTACGTCCATTAAGGAAAACAGGTTCACCAACGAATATATGGATAAAGGAAGTACCGTATATTAAAGCTGTAGAATTTTTTGACTTACCGAGCGGTAACAAACCAGCCTTCCGTAAAAGGTCAGGATCCTTTATTGAAAGGCCATTCCCTCATGCTGCTATTGTAAAAATGAAAGAATTTTTAACGAACGCTCCAAATAGAGACACGACCATTTGGCAGCAATCTCTTAGCGGTGCGATAAGTCAAATTGCGTCAAACCGAACAGCTTATTATTATAGGAATGCTTTGATTGCTCAGGAGTATAATACTTCATGGAAAAAAGCTAAAGAAGAAGAAAAAAATATTCAGTGGGTGGAAAATTTAAGAAGGGCTTTGTCACCTTACACTGCTGGTGATTATGTGAATTTCCCAGATCGTTTTATAAAAGATTGGCCAACTGCCTATTATGGTCGTAATCTTAGAATGCTTAGAGAGGTAAAAGGAAAATACGATCCGTTTAATGTATTTCATTTTCCTCAAAGTATTCCGCCAAATAAAAAATGGCTTTAAATGAGGAAGATGAACTGCCCATAAAAGCCTGATTGTGAAGACTAATAATCAGTGGGGAGGAAAGAACCCCCACTGATTAAAGTTTCACTTTATCTCTACTATTTTTCTGCAAGTATTTTATTGATCGCTGGAATATCAGCGGGAGCAAAATTAAGATTTAGCAGCTCATTTCGAGGAACCCATCTAATTTCAGTATGTTCTAGCAGGACCGGCTCTCCTTTTGTAATTGACGCTTTAAATGTTTCTAAGCGTACGATAAATTTTTCATATTCATAAATGGTATCCTCAACCTTTTCGCCAACTTGTATAGAGCAATTAAATTCCTCTAATATTTCACGAATTAAGGCTTGATCAGGCGATTCGCCCTCTTCGATTTTACCACCAGGGAATTCCCAATAATTTGCTAGTACCATATTAGGATTTCTTAACGCACAAAAAATTTCGTGCTTATCATTTTCAATAATTGCACCGACTACATGTACATTTTTTTTCATTTATTTCACCCTCAAATTTATGTCTCTATTAGCAAAGCCATCACCCAAAATGAGAATTGTTTTGTATTTCTAAAATATTGAAAATTATAACATGTATTTTTGTGATTTTATATTTATTGGGGGTGATAATTACAATTCGTTTCCTTAAAAGAACGTTGATTTTAAAAAAATGAGCTTTAACAATTAAACTGTTTTTTGCATGGCTATGTAATTTATCGTTTTCTACTGTATAATAATGAACAATATATAGGAAAAAGGCGGTACGAGGTACGATGAAAAGAATTGAATCTACGCAAAATGCGTTAGTGAAATATTGGAAGAAGCTTGCTACAACACGTAAAGAGCGTGAAAGATCTGGAGAATTCCTAGTAGAGGGATTCCACTTGGTGGAAGAAGCATTAAAAAATACGGAGCAGGTGATGCAACTAATTGTACGTGAAGGTGTAGAATTACCAATGCTTTGGCCGATTGATAATGTGGCCATCGTTGAGGTAACGGCGGCTGTTGCCAAGGAGTTTGCTGAAACGGAGACATCTCAAGGTGTATTTGCGGTTTGTAAGCAGCCTTTGTTAGACGAAGATGTAATGGCCACGTGGCGCAAGGTGCTACTAATTGATGCCGTGCAAGATCCAGGAAATATTGGGACGATGATTCGTACTGCAGATGCAGCTGGTTTGGATGCAGTCATACTCGGTAAGGGCTGTGCGGATTTATATAATCCTAAAACGCTTCGTTCTGCACAAGGCTCACATTTCCATATCCCGGTCATTCGTGGTGATTTAGAGGAATGGATTGAGCAGCTACAAAATAATGGTGTACCAGTATTTGGGACTGCTTTAGATGAGGATGCAGTTGTCTATAGTGATATTGAACATACTGGTGCATTCGCGATCATGATGGGGAATGAAGGTAGTGGTATTCATCCACAACTACTTTCGATGACAGATCAAAATATTATTATTCCAATTTTGGGGCAAGCAGAGTCTCTAAATGTAGCAGTGGCAACAGGAATCGTTTTATATGGATTTGTTAAGTAGGTAATAGAAGTGTTGCAACTGTACTAATCATCACAGTTGTGGGTGACATTTTTTAATATAGGCACTGATATTAGTTGATTGTAGTGGAGGCTGGGCGACTCCTTGGGGATCAGCGATAGAGGAACGAAGGCTAAAAGCATCACATCCTGTGATAACGCCTTCGTGACCAACATCGTGTTGGCCCGAGACCCTGCAGCGAAGCGAAGCGGTTCATCGGACGCCCCCAGGAAGCTTTGCTCTGTGCGAAAGCAAAGCGTCAGCAACAAATGTTTTCTGTAGCGAAAGCGAAGCGTCAGCTACAAAGCGCCCAGTCGGAACGGAAATCAACCACACGTGATAAACTAAAATTGCCGATAAAGCCATTATATTGCTGTTAATAGGCACATGGCTCTTGATTTGAATTGGTATAGTATTGTATAATCACTGTTAAAATGTAAACGAAAATGCTTTGACCGGGAAGTAGTAAAGATTGTGAATGGACGACAGGGAGCGCAGGCCGAAGATTGAGAGCCAGTGCCGTACCAATGCAGTTTTGAATTCATCCTGCGAGCAGCTACCGGGACCAGCGAAACGCTGTAAAGGTATGCCGGCTTTAATCTAGTCGTTATGTCAATGAAGTGATTGTTAGGAATTTTCCTTGCAATAACTAGGGTGGTACCGCGAATATGTCCTCGTCCCTTTTTTTAGGGGCGAGTTTTTTTATGCCATCAACAAAATTGGCATGGATTTGAACAAGGAGGGTTTATTACATGGAAGAGCAATTAAAACAATTAGAGCAAGAAGCACTTGCTAAAATTGAAGCGGCAGCAAATTTAAAGGAATTAAATGATGTGCGAGTAGCATATCTAGGGAAAAAAGGACCTATCACTGATTTATTAAAAGGTATGGGGAAATTATCAGCTGAGGAACGCCCAAAAATGGGTGCTTTAGTCAATACAGTTCGTGAAAATGTAACTGCTGTATTAGAGGAAAAGGTAACTGTGCTAGAGGAAGCAGCAATTGCTGAAAAATTAGCAAGTGAGTCGATTGATGTCACTTTACCTGGCCGTGAAATTAAAGTTGGCAATCGTCATCCATTAACACGTGTTATTGAAGAAATTGAAGATTTATTTATCGGTATGGGCTATGAAATTGCTGAAGGACCGGAAGTGGAAAAGGATTACTATAACTTCGAGGCACTAAACTTACCGAAGGGACATCCTGCTCGTGATATGCAAGATTCGTTCTATATTTCCGAGGAAATATTATTACGTACGCATACTTCTCCTGTGCAAGCTCGCACGATGGAAGAGAAGAAGGGTGAATCAATTCGCATTATTTGTCCAGGGAAAGTATTCCGTCGTGACAACGATGATGCTACACACTCTCACCAATTCATGCAAATTGAAGGGTTAGTGATTGGTGAAAATATTCGCATGAGTGACCTTAAAGGTACACTTGATACATTAGCGAAAAAAATGTTTGGTGCGGAGCGCGAAATTCGACTTCGCCCAAGCTTCTTCCCATTCACAGAGCCATCTGTTGAAATGGATATTTCTTGCTTCAAATGTGGTGGTTCTGGCTGTAACGTATGTAAAGGTACAGGCTGGATTGAAATTTTAGGAGCTGGTATGGTGCATCCAAATGTACTTGAAATGGCAGGCTATGATCCGAAGAAAGTATCAGGCTTTGCATTCGGTATTGGTGCTGAACGTATCGCAATGTTGAAATATGGTGTCGACGATATTCGTCATTTCTATACAAGTGACACACGTTTCTTATCACAATTTGAGCGAACAGAAGCGTAAGGGGGATAACAAATGTTAGTATCATTAGATTGGTTAAAAGAGTATGTAAGTACACAGGATTTAACACCTGAGGAGTTAGCTGAAAAAATTACGCGCTCTGGAATTGAAGTAGATGCAGTAATTGACCGTGCTAACGCAATGGATAAAGTTGTTGTCGGCTATGTCGTATCAAAGGAGAAACACCCTGAAGCAGATAAATTAAATATTTGCCAAGTGGATGTTGGTGAAGCTGAACCACAACAAATTATTTGTGGTGCTCCAAACGTTGATGCTGGTCAAAAAGTTATTGTCGCTCGTCCTGGTGCACATTTACCAGGCGGCATTAAAATAAAAAAAGCGAAACTTCGCGGACATGAATCAAACGGTATGATTTGTTCATTACAAGAGTTAGGAATCGAAGGGAAACTAGTTCCTAAAGCATATTCTGAAGGTATTTATGTGCTTCCTAAGGGTGCAGAGGTCGGTTCAGATGCCCTTGCTATTTTAGGTTTACGTGACACAGTATTAGAGCTTGGTTTAACACCAAACCGCTCAGATGCACTGTCAATGCTAGGTGTGGCGTATGAAGTTGGCGCAATTTTATCTGAAGAAGTGAAGTATCCAGAAATCGCCTACAGCACATCTTCTGAAAAAGCAGAAGACATGTTAAAGCTTCGAGTAGAAGATTTACAAGCGAACCCAATGTATGTAGCAAAAGTTGTGAAAAACGTAAAAATCGCGGAATCACCGATGTGGCTACAAAATCGCTTAATGGCAGCAGGTGTACGCCCTCATAATAATGTTGTCGATGTAACGAACTACATTTTAATGGAATACGGTCAACCGCTTCATGCCTTTGACTACGATAGTCTTGCAACAAATGAAATCGTAGTGCGTAAAGCAACAGAAGGCGAAAAAATTACTACTTTAGATGACCAAGAGCGTACATTAAAAGCAACAGATTTAGTCATTACAAATGGCAAAGAGCCAGTAGCTATCGCAGGTGTAATGGGTGGTGCAAACTCTGAAGTAAATGATTCTACAACAACGGTTGTGATCGAATCTGCTTATTTCGATGGTTTAACTGTACGTCAAACATCACGTCATCTTGGACTGCGTTCAGATGCTTCTGCTCGCTTTGAAAAGGGTGTTGACCCTAACCGTGTATTACCAGCTGCAGAACGTGCTGCAGCACTACTAGCTGAACTAGCTGGTGGTGAAGTGTTAGAGGGAACATGCATCGTGGATGAACTAGATAAATCACCGGCACGTGTTGTCGTTTCTCCAGATTTTATTAATGAACGTTTAGGTATGAAAATTTCATTAGAAGAAATGTTGACTATTTTAGAGCGTCTTAAATTTGGCGTAGAAGCAGCAAATGGTTTACTAATCGTTGATGCACCAACACGTCGTCAAGATATTAAAATTGAAGAAGATATTGTAGAAGAAATTGCTCGTTTATATGGCTATGATGAAATCCCGATGACTTTACCAGAGGGAGCAAACCAAGTAGGTCGTCTAACACCATATCAAGCAAATCGTCGTTTAGTTCGTAACTATATGGAAGGGGCAGGCCTTTACCAAGCTGTCACTTACTCATTAACTTCAGATGCATTGTCACAACGCTTTGCATTGAAAGCTGAGCCAGTAACACGTTTACTAATGCCGATGAGTGAGGACCGTTCAACACTACGTCAAAGTCTTATCCCACATTTAATTGAAGCTGCTGCATATAATGTTGCACGTAAAGCTGACAATGTGGCATTGTATGAAATCGGTTCAGTATTCCTTGGTCAATCAGAAGAGGGGCTACCATACGAGGAAGAGCATATGGCTGCAGTAGTTACAGGAAAATGGCTTGACCATGCTTGGCAAGGGGAGAAAAAAGCAGTAGATTTCTTCGTCTTAAAAGGCATTGTAGAAGGTGTTATCGGTAAGCTCGGTTTAGAGGACCGTATTTCATTTGTGAAAGCTGAAGTAGATGGATTACATCCAGGACGTACTGCTAGCATTCTTTTAGACGGTGAACAAGTGGGTATTATCGGTGGATTACATCCAGCAGAGCAAAAAGCATGGGGTGTAAAAGACACATATGTAATGGAAATGAATCTAGTAACATTATTAAATGCTAATGCAAAAGAAGCACCTCTTGGTTATACACCAGTGCCTCGCTTCCCAGCAATGTCTCGTGATATTGCACTTATCATGGACCGTACAACAACAGCTGGAGAGGTTATTGCTGCGATTCGCTCAGCAAGCGTGAAATTATTGAAAGACGTTCGTGTATTCGACGTATATGAAGGTGAAAAAATGGAGGCTGGTAAAAAATCAGTTGCATTCTCCCTAACATACTTCGATCCAGAACGTACTTTAACAGATGAAGAGGTTGTTGCAGCACATAACAAAGTGTTAAAAGCTATTGCAACAATTGAAGGTACAGAAGTACGCTAATTTTCAACTTCTTTCAGCATATATGTTTTGTACCGAACGCGTAGCGACAAGTACAGATGTACCTCTAAAGCGCTGAAAGAAGTTAAAGCGTCCGGACGCTATTATGCCGAGGTATTATTGATTATGTTTTTGTGAGCTGTCTTTTAATGAGGCAGCTTTTCGTTTTATTCACATCATTTTTATTGGAAGTGTGAGAGAAATAAAGCGCTAAAGAGAAGACTTTAAGTAAATTTACATGTTTAAGTATTTCGCAATATTTAGAAATAACAAAAAATAAATTTTTGATTTATATTTGTGTATAGTATAATTTGGATAGAAAATTTTACTATTGGGGTGGTAGTTATTATGAAAAATCATCGAAAAAGAAGAGGCTTTTCCATGCGAGCCCGATTAATATGGGCGTTTACCTTGACACTTTTAATCCCCAGTATTGCTATTGGTACGTTTTCATATTTGAAGGCTTCTGATCAATATGACAAGGAATTAAGTAATAGCTCGCGGGAAAATGTTGATTTATTAAATACACTAATTTCAAATGAGATATCACCTATTCAAAGTGATGTGGAGTATTTAGCTGCTTCTTTTAATAAAAATGTGCAAGATGTAGACGCTTTAAAGGAATTAGAAAAATATAACGCTTTACATAGTAATGTCTCTGTTGTCAATTTAGCAATTGAGGGGCACAAATTTATGCGTGAACCATATGCTAAATCCTCAGCCGATTATGATCCATTTACGCGACCATGGTACTTAAAGGCTATTGAATCACCAGGCAAAAACGTTATGGTTGATCCATATAAATCAACGATTACAGGTGAATTAATATTAGCAGTATCAGCTGGTTTACAGGATCGTTCAGGGGCTATTTCTATTGGTCTAAATTTAGACGGAATTTCCGAACTAGTGAAATCAGTGGAGATTGGTAATAACGGCTATGCTACATTAGTAAATGCCAATAATCTTATTATTGCTGATCCACAATTAGAAGTAGGATCGGAGCTCAAAAAGTCATATATAGAAAAGATACAAGGAAAAGAAGAAGGTAGTTTTACCATTGAAGAAGATGGGAAAAAGCATCGAGTGTTTTTTACTACCAATAAACTAACGGGATGGAAAATTATTGGTACTATGGATTTGGCAGACGTAGCAGCTATCACAAAACCAATATTAATAAACACGATGACCGTTATTGTCATTGCTCTAATCGTATTTGGAATCATTGGTGCTTTCATTATAAGAACAATCACTCAGCCATTAAATAAGTTGTCAACAGTAGCTGAGCAGGTAGGAGATGGTGATTTACGTAATTTAATTGACATTAAAAGACATGATGAGATAGGTAAATTGGCGGATATATTCAATAAAATGATTCTATCTTTACGTGGTGTAGTTGGTAACATTGGTGAGGAATCCAATCAGTTAGCTGCATCATCGGAGGAACTTACAGCAAGTACAGCAGAAAATAAACGAGCTACATCGCAAATTGTTGATTCCATTCAAACATTTGCTGAAACGGTTGATTTGCAAGCCGAAACAATTAATGATAGCACTAACGCTGTACTTGAAATGTCTTCATCCATTCAACAAATTGCCGTTAAGTCCGATACCGTTAATGAGATGTCGAATAAAGCAATGGAGGCTGTTGTGATAGGAGACCAAACTATTCAAACAGCAATTGGCCAAATGAAAATGATTCAAAGTACTGTCCAAGCACTTGAAAACACCGTACAAACACTAAGTGAACGTTCAAATGAAATCGGACGTATTGTAGAGGCTATTACGCAAATTGCTGATCAAACGAATCTTTTAGCTCTAAATGCTGCAATTGAAGCTGCTCGTGCAGGTGAGCATGGAAAAGGTTTTGCAGTTGTTGCTGATGAGGTGCGAAAGCTTGCTGAGCAATCCGCACAATCAACAATGCAAATAAAAGATATCATTGATTATATTCAAGCCGATACAAAACTAGCGGTTGAATCAATGGCTGCTGGTTCAGCCGAGGTATTAAAGGGAATTGATGTAACAAATATGGCAGGAAAGTCATTCAAAGAAATTAGTGATAATGTACAAAGCGTAACCTATGAAATAGGACAAATTTCAGAGACAGCAAAAGTTATTTCTGAACATTCCAATCAAGTGGCAATAGGAATTGAAAGTGTGCTTCAGCGAACAAATGAAAATACAGCAAGTGCACAAAATATTTCCGCCGCAACTGAGGAACAGCTTGCTTCTATGGAAGAAATCGCTGCATCGGCAGAAGCCCTTGCTAAAATGTCTGAAAATCTACAACAAACCATTAGACAGTTTAAATATTAGGCTAAACAAAAATCTGATCATAATAAGTTTTTGATATAAAGAATTTCGCTAACTACAATAGAGAACAAGTTGTGTATAACTTGTAATCTGCTGGAGTATAGCGAAATTTTTTTGTCTAATAGACCAATATTATTTCATCTTTTTAGCTTTCTCAGTATTCGCAAAATGCCATTTCGTTATGGAACGTAAAAATTCCTCACCTTGTTTCCGCCAGATGCGTGCTGCTAATGCATCTACTTTCGCTGAAGCTCCCTTCAACAACTCTATCCCAGCAATCTCGCTTAGACGGTCCATTTCTTTTAAAAATGCAGCACGAGCTAATATCGATGCAGTTGCTACGGAAAGATGTAGTTGCTCGGCCTTCGTAGAAAATAGCACATTCTCCCGAACAATATCTCGTTCATTTTTTAAGTAATTGTAATAAACGCCGCGTTCCGCAAACTGATCTATCAAAATATGTTCTGGTTTTTCGGGCGCCATTTTCGCCAGTGCATTTTTAAGTGCTCGATTGTGCATCATAGCTTTCATTTTACCTTGAGAGTAGCCTCGTGATTGAAATTCGTTATATTTTTCATTGCGTAGTACAAGTACACTATGGACACAAGCTGCACGTAAATCAGGGGCTATTTTACGCATGTAATCATCCGTTAGCATTTTTGAGTCCTTGACACCAAGTTCGTTTATAAGCGCAATTTTTGATGATGGGACATATACGGCTGCAACTGTTATTGGACCGAAATAATCACCAGTACCAGTTTCGTCTGAGCCTAGCACCGACATCGTAGCAAAACCTTCTGGAAGAACGTCGCCCTTTACTCCTAACGACGATGATTTTTGTGTATTTTTTACTTCTATGTTTCCCCAGCGCGCAGCTTCTCGCTCAGCTCCTCCCCCTTGGAACATTAATTTACCTGATTTGTACATCGTAATTGCTGTATCTGGGAGCTTTGCGGCAAAGATAACACCTGGAGCTTTACGCTCTATAAAATGGTTTGCATAGTATGACATCACCTCTTTTTGTATATTTGTTGATATGGAAAGTACAATATTTGACATTTGCTCGTTCCTTTCTGTCCTCATTGTTCACAATTTTATACCTTTCATGGTATGATAATAAATAGCTTTTTTGTGTAAGCGGCTCACAATAAAAAAATTCGTGAGCACAAAAATTTTTAAAGGAGGGTGCGACTATGGAAAATCAAGAAAAGAATAAAATTTCTGTGGAAATCTACGGTCATACATATAAAATGGTCGGCTCTGAATCCATGGGACATATGCGACTTGTCGCTTCAATTGTTGATGACCGTATGCGCGAAATGAATGTACATAATCCCTCTCTTGATAGCACAAAGCTCGCCGTTCTTACAGCAGTAAATACCGTTCATGATTATTTACTATTAAAAGAACAAATGGAAAAACTAGAAGAAGAATTGAAAAAATTAAAGGGTTGAAGTGAATGTTAGATTTAATCATATTAGTGGTGCTATTAGCCGGGCTCATCGTTGGTGCAAAACGTGGTTTCATTGTTCAGATGATGCATATCGTTAGCTTTATAGTTGCCCTAATAGTTGCGTATATCTATTATAAACCATTAGCACAAAAATTTGTGTTTTGGGTTCCGTATCCAGGTGTAACGGATTCAGGTAGTCTTGGAGTAGTTATTGATAGCCTGGATTTAGACCGCACTTTTTACCGTGTCATTGCATTTGCAGTTATTTTCTTTGCGGTGAAAATTACAATGCAAATTGTGGCATCGATTTTTGATTTTATAGCGTATTTACCTGTGTTAGGTACAGTGAATCGCTGGCTTGGAGCATTGTTTGGCATGATTGAAAACTATTTAATTATGTTTATTTTGCTGTACATTCTTGCTTTATTGCCAGTTGCTTCTATTCAAAGTTTAATGTCGAAGTCGTTGTTAAGTGGTCTCATTTTGGAACACACCCCAATTATTACAAGTATGTTTCAAAATTGGTGGTATATTTATATGCAATAGCAAACTGTGCACTTCTCTCGGTTTTGAGGGAAGTGTTTTTACGATAGGAGGAATTCCCAATGAACAAAAAAACAATTATTCGCACATTTGAAAAAATTGCATTGTATATGGAATTACAAGGGGAAAATCCATTCAAAGTGTCTGCCTTTCGAAAAGCTGCTGCCGCACTTGAGGGGGACGAGCGCTCGTTAAGTGAGATGGAAGATGTAACAAAGCTTGAGGGTATAGGTAAAGGTACAGCTGCGGTTATTGAGGATTTAATGACAAATGGTGAATCAAGCTTATTAAAAGAGTTAGAAGAAATTGTACCAAAAGGATTGCTCCCGCTATTAAAACTTCCAGGCTTAGGTGGTAAAAAAATTGCTAAGCTTCATCAAGAGTTAGGGGTTGATTCTGCGGAAAGTTTAAAGGCTGTTTGTGAGGAAGGTAAAGTTCGTGAGCTAGCAGGCTTTGCGGCTAAGACCGAAGAAAAAATTTTAAAGGAACTTGCAAATTTAGCAAATCGATCAGAACGTTTACCGATTTGGCAGCTGGAGCCAGTTGTTTTACAAATTGAAGCTCTTCTAGATAGTATGGAAGAAGTAGAACGTTTTTCTGTTGCAGGAAGCTTCCGTCGTGCAGCTGAAACAAGTAAAGATATTGATTTTATTGTTGTAACTGAAGCAGTTGAAACTGTACGTGAAAAGTTACTGAATGAGCTTTCTGTACAAGAAGTCGTAGCAGCTGGTGATACAAAAATTTCAGTTATTTTAGATCTAGATGAGCCTGTAAGTGTAGATTTCCGATTAGTAAGAGATGTAGAATATGCAACAGCTTTGCATCATTTCACAGGCTCGAAAGATCACAATGTACGCATGCGTCAAATTGCTAAAGCCCGTGGTGAAAAAATTAGTGAATATGGTGTAGAGCAGGCTAATGGCACCGTATTAACGTTTAAGGATGAAGAAGAATTTTTTGCGCATTTTGATTTACCATTTATTCCACCGAGTTTGCGTACAGGAACATCGGAATTTGACAAAACGGATGACATTAAAAGTCTAGTGAAAATAGAAGATATTAAAGCAGATTTGCATATGCATACGACTTGGTCTGATGGTGCATACTCTATAGCTGAAATGGGCGAAGCATTGATTGCGTGTGGGTATCAGTATAGTGTTATTACTGACCATTCACAATTTTTAAAAGTAGCGAATGGTCTAACGCCAGAGCGCTTAACAAAGCAACGTGCTGAAATTGAGGCGTTTAATGAAGCACATCCTGATTTCCATTTATACGCGGGGACAGAAATGGATATTTTGCCGGATGGTTCCCTAGATTTTGAGGATGATGTGCTAAAAGAATTAGATTTCGTCATTGCCTCTATTCACTCTAGCTTTACACAATCGCAGGACAAAATTATGGCACGTTTACTTACGGCGATGCAAAATCCGTACGTTCATATGATTGCACATCCAACTGGTCGCATTATTGAGGATCGTAATGGCTATAATCCTGATATGGGACAATTAATTTCGTGGGCAAAGGAATATGGTAAAATTTTAGAGTTAAATGCGAATCCATATCGTCTTGATTTATGTGTTGAGCATTTAGAAATGGCAATGGCCGCTGGTGTGCCCGTAGCAATCAATACGGATGCCCATGATATTGCTCATTTACGCTTTATGGATATTGGGGTGCGCTATGCAAACAGAGCATGGTTAAAAAAGGATATGATTGTGAATACATGGACGCGAGAACAATTTGAAGCGTTTATTCGACGAAATAAATAGATTGAGGAGGTGTTCTCAGTGATCGCAGAACGCGCATTGAAAACACTAGAATATGATAAAGTACGTCAGCAAGTGGCTACATACTGTACTTCTTCAATCGGTAAATCAGCGGTTGATCAGCTTGTACCACAGACAGACTATGAAAAAGTTGTACAATTATTAGAAGAAATGGATGAAGGACTATCCATTTTACGTGTTAAAGGCAATGTGCCAATGGGTGGGATTTTTGATGTGCGACCAGCTGCAAGGCGTGCACAAATCGGTGGCATGCTTTCAGCGATGGAACTAATGGAAGTTTCAAGTACAATTCGAGCTAGTAGAATTCTTCGCAATTTTATCGAAGATATAGAATCAGAAGAAGTGATTGAGATTCCACATTTCATCGCCAAAAAGGAGTCAATGCCTGTTTTGACAGGCTTACAGCATGAAATTAATAACTGTATTGATGACAACGGCTCAGTGCTAGACTCTGCAAGTCAAACTTTGCGATCCATTCGCCAATCTTTCCGCGCTGAGGAAGCTAAAGTACGCTCTAAGCTGGAAAGCCTTATACGTGGGAGCAATGCTTCAAAAATGCTGTCAGATACACTCGTAACGATTCGTAATGATCGTTTCGTTATCCCTGTTAAGCAAGAGTATCGTCATCATTATGGTGGAATTGTGCATGACCAATCATCTTCTGGCCAAACATTATTTATCGAGCCAGATTCGATTGTACAAGCGAATAATGAGATTCATCGATTAAAAATGAAAGAGCAAGCTGAAATTGAACGTATCTTACTTGCCTTAAGTGCAATGGTAGAGGAAGTAGCTCCAGATTTATTTAATTTAGTAAAAGTACTAGGTGAGATTGACGTTATTTTAGCTAAAGGCAAATATGGTCAAGCGAACAAATGTACAATGCCTAAAATGAATAACGACGGCTATATTCGACTTGTTCGTGCACGTCATCCGCTTTTACCAATTGAAACAGCGGTTCCTAACGATATTGAATTTGGTAAAGATATTACGGCAATTGTGATTACAGGGCCAAACACGGGCGGTAAAACCGTCACTTTAAAAACAGTTGGACTATGTACATTAATGGCACAGGCTGGGTTACCAGTGCCTGCACTTGATGGTTCAGAGCTTGCTGTTTTCAAGCAGCTTTTTGCAGATATTGGAGATGAACAGTCGATTGAACAATCATTGTCAACATTCTCCTCTCATATGGTCAACATAGTAGATATCTTACAAAAGTTTGATTTCGAATCACTCGTTCTATTTGATGAATTAGGTGCCGGGACAGATCCTCAGGAAGGGGCAGCTCTGGCCATCTCCATTTTAGATGAAGTACATGGTCGTGGCGCCCGCGTTATGGCAACAACGCACTATCCTGAGCTAAAAGCATATGGCTATAATCGTCCAGGGGTTGCCAATGCAAGTGTAGAATTTGATATTGAGACATTGAGTCCAACATATCGTCTACTTATTGGTGTACCAGGCCGCTCCAATGCATTTGAAATTTCAAGTCGTCTGGGCTTACCAGAATCGATTATTGACCGTGCGAAAAGCTTTACAGGTACAGATCGCCATGAGGTAGAGTCAATGATTGCTTCACTAGAAGAGACTCGTCGCCAATCCGAAGATGATGCAGAACGATCTCATGAGTTACTAATGGAGTCTGAAGAACTTCGTAAAGAGCTACAAGGAAAACTACAAGCTTACGAGGAACGAAAAGAATCACTCGATAATAAAGCAAAAGAAAAGGCTCGTAAAATTGTTGATGAAGCAAAAAGAGAAGCAGAATCAATTATTGCTGAGCTTCGAGAAATGCGCAAAAATGCAGACCAAGTTGTCAAGGAGCATGAACTCATCGAAGCACGTAAACGATTGGAAGAAGCTACACCGTTTGAAAACAATAAAGTGTTGAAAAAAGCGGCACAAGTAAAGGCTCGTGCACAAAACTTAGTTGTCGGAGACGAGGTAAAGGTGTTAAGCTATGGACAACGGGGTACATTGCTTGAAAAAGTATCGGATACCGAATGGGTTGTCCAAATGGGTATTCTGAAAATGAAAATCTCGGATAGTGATCTAGAGTACATTAAACCCGAAAAAGAACCTGTTCAACGTATGGCTGGTGTAAAAAATCGCAATAGTCATGTAAAATTAGAATTAGATTTACGCGGCGAACGGTATGAAGATGCCATCATACGTACGGAAAAATATATTGATGATGCCTTGCTTGCTAACTATGGGCGTGTATCAATTATTCATGGTGTCGGCACAGGTGCATTACGTCAGGGAATTCAAAGTTATTTGAAAAAGCATAAGCGGGTAAAATCCTTCCGTTTTGGTGAAGCGGGTGAGGGAGGATTAGGTGTCACGGTTGTGGAATTGAAATAAGCAGTAAAGGGGACGGAGAAAAATGCTGAATTCTAGCTTTTGGCGATATCCAATTATCGAAACGGCAGGATATTTTAGTGTTGTTGTATTATGTTTAGTCGTCTCGATGGCATTGTTCGAAGTCGTTACGAAATATAAAAACTGGGAAGAAATTAAAAATGGTAATATCGCTGTGGCACTCGCAACAGGCGGGAAAATACTGGGGATCTGTAATATTTTTCGCTTTTCCATTGCGCGCCATAGCACTTTAAGTGAAATGATTGGCTGGGGCCTTTTTGGTTTTACATTACTAATTGTGGCGTATTTCTTATTCGAATTTATGACACCACGTTTTAATGTTGATCAAGAAATCGCTAACGATAATCGCTCAGTCGGTTTCATTTCCTTTACCATTTCACTCGGTCTATCGTTTGTTATTGGGGCAAGTATTGCATAGGAGTGTAATGACATGGAAAAATTAGCAAAAGTACTAATCGTTGTCTGCATCGCATTTTTGGCAGTCGGTGTCTATTATATGATGACCCTTTAAGCAAAAAACGCATCCTTTTTTGAGGATGCGTTTTTATATATATTGATAGGTAAAGGGAAGGAATGCTAAGGGAGCTAGCGACGGAAAGGAAAGACAAAGTGAAATAAAAAAACTAAAATACCCTCGAAAAAAATCGAAAGTTACATTATCCTCGTTTCAAACCATCATAAAAAACTACTAACATCTATTAATATTCCTTTAACTACCTAAAAAGCTATCATAAAAAATTATTTTTGAAATATAGAAATATTAACGCAGTCTTGTGCATAAAAAAAGATTGAATGAATGAGTATTCATACGCTCTATCGTTCCAAAACCTTAAGGAATACAGTTATATAAATGTTGTGAAATGCATAATAATTAATCGAAAATACATTTATTTTCTATTTTGTGTTTGAAAGAGTATTTCGTTTTCATTATAATTAAAATAAGAGTTTACAAATTTGGGGCAAAGGGGAGAGGACGTATGACAACAAAACCATGGCTAAAAAATTATCCTGAAGAAGTACCATCGTCTTTAACGTTTGAGGAAATTCCTGTGCAAGAGTTTTTGACACGTGCCTATAAAAAGAATCCATCTAAAGTTGCGATTCATTTTATGGGAAAGGATTTGACGTACACTGAGCTATATGAGTCAGCGCTAAGGTTCGCAAACTATTTACAAGCCCTTGGAGTAGAGAAGGGGGATCGAGTAGCTATTATGCTGCCAAACTCACCGCAAAGTGTAATCGCTTACTACGGGGCAATGTATGCTGGGGCGATTGTCGTACAAACAAACCCACTTTATACTGAGCGTGAACTTCAATATCAAATGGCTGATTCAGGTGCGAAAGTTATTTTATTGATGGATATTTTGTATCCACGTGTTATGAAAATCATAAAAGAAACTGCACTTGAAAATGTAATTGTCACGGCTATTAAAGATTATTTACCATTTCCTAAAAATTTGGTTTATCCCTATATCCAAAAAAAGCAGTACGGTTTTAGTGTAAAGGTTGAACATAGTGGTCAAAATCATTTATTTACAGAAATTATGCGCTCAGCGCCCATCAAAATGATTGATATTCCAGTTGATTTTGAAGAGGACGTAGCATTGCTTCAATATACAGGTGGAACGACTGGCTTCCCTAAAGGCGTAATGTTGACCCATAAAAACTTAATTGCAAATACAACAATGTGTGATGCGTGGATGTATAAATGTGTACATGGTGAGGAAACCATTATGGGCGTTCTGCCATTCTTCCATGTTTATGGTATGACGGCTGTTATTTTATTATCCGTATTTACGCAAAATAAGATGGTGTTATTACCAAAGTTTGATGCAGAGACAGCGTTGAAAACGATTGATAAGCAAAAACCAACACTATTCCCAGGTGCACCGACTTTATATATTGGTTTATTAAATCACCCGGATATTGCAAAGTACGACTTATCGTCCATCAAAGCATGCTTAAGTGGATCCGCTTCATTGCCGGTAGAGGTGCAGGAGAAATTTGAAGCGGTAACAGGGGGGAAACTTGTTGAGGGATTTGGATTAACAGAAACTGCTCCTGTTACACATGCTACACCTATTTGGGGTAAGCGTGTCATGGGCTCGATTGGTTTACCTTGGCCAAATACGGATTCAATAATTTTACGTACAGGGGATACAGAGGCGCTTCCAGTTGGTGAGGTTGGTGAAATAGCTGTAAAGGGTCCTCAGGTTATGAAAGGCTATTGGAATCGCCCTGAGGATACTGCAGCGGCGTTCGTAGATGGCTGGTTTTTAACAGGCGATCTTGGCTATATGGACGAAGAAGGTTATTTCTATGTAGTTGATCGTAAAAAAGATATAATTATTGCAGGTGGTTTTAATATTTATCCTCGTGAGGTAGAGGAAGTACTATATGAGCGTGAGGAAATCCAAGAATGCATAGTTGCGGGCATTCCTGACCCGTATCGTGGAGAAACCGTAAAAGCTTATATTGTTTTAAAAGAAGGATATTCGATTACGGAAGACGAATTAAATAAATATTGCCGTCAAAACTTAGCTGCTTTCAAAGTTCCCCGCTATTATGAGTTTAGAGATGAGCTACCGAAAACAGCAGTTGGGAAAATTTTGCGTCGTTCATTAGTAGACGAAGAAAAAACAAAATCGGTGAATAAAGAAGCAAAATAAATACGTGGTAAAGTATTGACAAGCAAAGATGTAAATTATAATATGAAAATATGAATGAATGACCATTCATATTTTCATATTTTTTTAGGTGATCACGTCATATCCTTAACAATCAGTTTGAGATGGCTGATATTGAAGGATGACATTCGTGTATTGAACATGAATTTAGACGTGTGCAAGTTTTTTTAGGTGGTGATATAGAAGTGAAACGTGATAAGCCAAAATATAAGCAAATTATTGATGCAGCTGTCATCGTTATTGCAGAAAATGGGTATCACCAAGCACAGGTATCGAAGATTGCTAAACAGGCAGGGGTGGCCGACGGAACAATCTATTTATATTTTAAAAATAAAGAAGATATATTAATTTCTGTCTTTAATGAAAAAATGGCTGTTTTTGTAGAGTCATTACAAGATATAATAGAAAATGGAAGTACGTCTAAGGGCAAACTTTCACGAATGATTGAAAATCATTTTAATGTTCTAGCGACAGATCGATACCTAGCAACCGTTACACAATTGGAACTACGACAATCGAATAAAGATTTACGACTAAAGATTAATTCGGTGTTAAGAGAGTATTTACAATTACTTGATCAAATTTTAATCGAAGGTATGCTATCAGGTGAGTTCAGTCAAACGATGGATGTACGCTTGGCACGTCAAATGGTATTTGGAACAATTGACGAAACCATTACGTCGTGGGTGATGAATGAATATCGATATGATTTGATAGAACAGGTTCCAAAAGTTCAGGCATTAATCTTGAACGGCATTAAAGCTTAAAAGGATGTGGAGAAATGGAATTTCTAAGTTGGAAAGCAGAGGATGGAGTGGCGATTATTACAATTGCACGCCCACCAGCCAATGCATTATCTCGCGGAATCATTACCGAAGTAAATGCTGTGCTAGATGAAGTAGAAAATGATGACACTGTACGTGTCCTTGTACTTCATGGCGAAGGTCGTTTCTTCTCAGCTGGTGCAGACATTAAAGAATTTACAGAGGTTGGATCTGGTGATGAATTTTCAAAGCTAGCGAACAATGGTCAACAAGTTTTTGAACGAGTTGAATCGTTCTCTAAACCTATTATTGCTGCAATTCATGGTGCCGCACTAGGTGGGGGCCTTGAATTAGCGATGAGTTGTCATCTGCGCTTTGTGACAGAATCTGCAAAATTAGGACTACCTGAATTACAATTAGGTCTTATTCCAGGTTTTGGGGGTACACAACGCTTACCTCGATATGTAGGGGTGGCAAAAGCTGCGGAAATGATGTTTACGAGTGAGCCGATTTCTGGAACAGAAGCTGTACAATGGGGTTTAGCGAACCGTGCATTTACAGATGAAGCATTATTGGAAGAAACGCTAAAGGTAGCGAAGAAAATTGCGAAGAAGAGCCCGGTTGCTTTAAAAGCAGCTATTCAAACATTGCAATATGCAAAACATGCTTCGTTTTATGAAGGAATTGAGGCAGAAGCAAAATCCTTTGGCGCAGTATTCGTTTCGGAAGATGCAAAAGAGGGAATTCAAGCATTTATTGAAAAACGCGAGCCTGTGTTTACTGGTAAATAATATTCCATCAGTGTCGATAGCGACTTGAAAGAGTGTTATCGACGTTATCGACACTGAAAATATATAATATTTATAAGTTTACTTAGAAATAAAAAACGTTGCAGGAGGTATGGATATATGAATATTTTTGCATTAATTAAACGTACGTTTGATACAGAAGAAAAAATTGTTGTGTCGGGTGGTAAAATCCAAGAGGATGGCGCAGAGTTCATCATCAATCCTTACGATGAATATGCCATTGAAGAGGCAATCCAAGTACGTGACGCTGCTGGTGGTAAAGTAACAGTTGTGTCAATTGGTGGCGAAGATACAGAGAAGCAATTGCGTACAGCTCTTGCGATGGGAGCAGATGAAGCAGTTCTTATTAATACAGAAGACGATCTAGATGAACTGGATCAAAATGCAGCAGCATATATTTTAGCTGAATATTTAAAAGATAAAGATGCTGATTTAATTTTAACAGGAAACGTTGCAATTGACGGAGGCTCTGGTCAAGTAGGACCTCGTGTTGCAGATTTACTAGGTATTAACTGTGTAACAACAATTACAAAGCTTGAGATTGACGGAACATCTGCGAAAATTGTACGCGATATTGAGGGTGACTCAGAAGTTATTGAGACATCTTTACCACTTTTAATAACAGCTCAGCAAGGTTTAAATGAGCCACGTTACCCATCTTTACCAGGGATCATGAAAGCGAAGAAGAAACCGCTTGCAGAACTTGAGTTAGACGATTTAGATATCGATGAAGACGATGTAGAGGTTAAAGTAGAAACAGTTGATATTTTCTTACCAGCTCAAAAGGCAGCAGGCCGTATTCTAGAAGGCGAACTTTCTGCACAAGTAAAAGAGCTTGTAAACCTACTTCATACAGAGGCGAAAGTAGTTTAAGTCATCTGATGACACAAATCGAATCTTAAAGGGTAACGGAGGGAATATACTATGACAAAAAAAGTATTAGTATTAGGTGAAGTTCGTGAAGGAAGCTTACGTAATGTTTCTTTCGAAGCAATTGCAGCTGCAAAGCAAATCGCAGATGGTGGTGAGGTTGTTGGTGTTCTTTTAGGGGATGCTGTAGCAAACTTAACAGGTCCATTATTTGAATATGGGGCAGATCGTGTTGTAACAGTGGAGCATCCACATTTAAAACAATATACATCTGATGGCTATGGTCAAGCTTTATTAGGGGTAATTGAGGAAGAAAAGCCAACTGGTATCGTATTTGGTCATACTGCAAACGGTAAAGATTTATCACCAAAAATTGCAAGTAAATTACAAGCAGGTCTTGTATCCGATGTAACGTCAATTGAGGGTGCTGGCGATGATGTTGTATTCATCCGTCCAATTTACTCTGGTAAGGCTTTTGAAAAAGTTAAAGTAAAAGACGGTATGGTTTTAACTTCAGTTCGTCCAAATAATATTGCACCATTAGAAAAAGTAGCCGGTAAATCAGGTGACATCACTTCTATTACAGTAGATATTACAAACCTTCGTACAATCATTAAAGAGGTAGTACGTAAATCTTCAGAGGGTGTTGATCTTTCTGAGGCAAAAGTAGTTGTAGCAGGTGGTCGTGGCGTAAAATCTGAGGAAGGCTTTGAACCATTAAAAGCTCTAGCGGATTTACTTGGTGGTGCAGTTGGTGCTTCACGTGGTGCATGCGATGCTGAATATTGCGACTATTCACTTCAAATCGGTCAAACAGGTAAGGTAGTAACACCAGACCTTTACATTGCAGCGGGTATTTCAGGAGCGATTCAACACTTAGCTGGTATGTCAAACTCAAAAGTAATCGTTGCGATTAATAAAGATCCAGAAGCAAATATTTTCAAAGTTGCGGACTACGGTATCGTAGGTGATTTATTTGAGGTAGTGCCTCTTCTAATTGAAGAATTTAAAGCGTTAAAAGTGAATGCCTAATAAATGCGCGGGGAAGATGTGTCTTCCCCGCTTTTTTGTGTTAATTTTTTGACTTTTTGAAGTTATTGCAAAATAAAATGTTGACATAATTAATTTTAGAACGTATAGTGATGAATATTAATTTAACTTATTTCAGCAGATCAAACATCCGCTGAAATAGAGGAACTCAGTCTAAGAACGCCACGTCCTGTGGCAATTTATCTGTGCGAAAGCGAAGCGACAACAACACAGTTTTGTCTGTGCGAAAGCAAAGCGACAGCAACACGGTTTTGTCTGTGCGAAAGCGAAGCGACAGCAACAACAACGACTGAGTGACCAACATCCCGTTGGCCCAAAGCCTCCGGCGGATGTCACGGAATCGGAAAGGAGCGTTAGCCTAAAATCATTGGTGATAACGGCTAACTGGCCTTCATCAGGCAGGCTAAGCACAAAGCCGATTCCAGACGCAATTATACCGAGGCATAATTAATTTTTATAAAGAAACGCAAAGATTAGGAGTAGTAAAAGCTCATTATTTGGTGAAGAGAGCTGCGGGTTGGTGCAACGCAGTCCAATAAGACTTTGAACTTGCCTAGGAGCGGTAAGATAGATGGAATTTACGAAATATTCTATTTGTTGAACGGTTAACCTTCGTTACTAGGTTTTTAAGCAGGGTTCTTAAAGAACCAATTAGAGTGGTACCGCGGTTTGCTTATGGCATATCGTCTCTTCTTTCATTTGATAATGAAGGAACTGACGATATGCCTTTTTTGATTTTAGGAGGTAAGGAAATGGAAAATGACAATCAGAGATTAAAAAGAACGATGACCTCACGGCATATTACGATGATGGCTCTAGGTGGTGCCATTGGTGCAGGGTTATTTAAAGGAAGTAGTGCAGCTATTGATATGGCAGGGCCATCAGTACTTATTGCGTACTTAATTGGCGGGATTATCTTGCTATTTGTTATGCAAGGTTTAGCAGAAATGGCAGTCCGTAATAGCGAAGCCAGAACATTTAGAGATTTAGTGCAAGCCGTTTTAGGAAAGTATCCAGCTTATTTCCTGGATTGGATCTATTGGAAAATGTGGGTGTTAAATATTGCTGCAGAATCTATAGTTGCGGCCATTTTTATTCAATATTGGTTGCCAGATTACCCGATCTGGATACTTGCATTATCTGTTTCGGTGTTAGTTACAGCTATTAATTTATTATCTGTGAAAGTTTTTGCTGAAACTGAATATTGGCTGGCGTTAATTAAAATTACTGTAATTGTGGTATTCATCATAGCCGGTTTAATTTTATTGCTTGTTACTTTTGGTAATCATACAGCTGTTGGTTTTTCTAATTTAACGGAGCATGGTGGTTTCTTCCCGAACGGATCAAAGGGATTGATTGCTGCAATGCTTGTAGTTATTTACTCTTATGGTGGTACTGAAATTATTGGTATTACATTAGCTGAAACGAAAAATCCTGAGAAAGTAGTGCCAAAAGCTGTTCGCAGTACATTAGTACGTATTGTGACTTTTTATTTAGTTCCTTTCTTTATTATCGTTAGTTTGATTCCTTGGAATGAAGTAAACGGGGTGCCAGAAAGTCCGTTTGTAATGGTCTTTAAAATGATTGGGATTCCTGGTGCTGACCATATTATGAACGCTGTTGTTTTACTAGCAATTATTTCATCAATGAACTCCGGGCTTTATGGTTCATCACGAGTTCTGTATACACAAGCTGTAGACGGACGTGTTCCTAAAATCTTTGCACATTTATCAAAAACGAAAGTTCCGGTATATGCCATATTAATGTGTACTTTAGCTTTATATATAGCTGTAATCTTTTCTTTATTTGCTGGAAGTAAAACATTTGATTTCCTAATGGGTTCGCTTGGATATACCGTGTTATTTATTTGGTTAATTATTGCGATTGCGCATCTGAAATCGCGTAAAATACAGCCGGAAAAAACAAGTTCCTATGCAGTGAAATGGTTCCCTTACACAACTTGGATCGCTATTATTGCGTTAAGTGCAATTCTAATTGGAATTATTTTCACAACATCGATTATCGTAACAGGTATCACATTAGTTATTTATCTTTTTATTACGTTAACGTATGTCTATAAAGGTCGTTTTCATGAAAATTAAGCTGAATAGCAAAACAACTTAATGCCTTTTTCGACCTTAATTTTCATAAATTTCGCATACTAGGCAGATTGTTCGCTCAAGAGAATTTATCCATGCTATACTACAAGCATAGTAAGTTTAAGGAGGATTTCAAATGGCAATTGTACATGCAACAGATGCAACTTTCCAAGATGATATTAAAGAAGGGTTAGTACTAGTAGACTTTTGGGCTGCTTGGTGCGGACCTTGTAAAATGATTGGACCAGTTCTTGAAGAAATGGATGCTGCAGGTAGTGCGGCTAAAATTGTAAAAGTAGATGTAGATAACAACCAAGGTACTGCAGCGCAATACCAAATTATGTCTATCCCATCAATACTATTATTCAAAGACGGTGAATTAGTAGATAAAACAGTTGGTTTCCAACCAAAAGAAGCATTAGAAGCGTTTATCGCAAAACATGCTTAACTTCTTTCAGCAAATGTCTCCAAACACCCGCTGGAAGAAGTTAAAGCCTCCGGCGGATGTCACGGAATCGGAAAGGAGTTCTTTGTGCAAGCACAAAGCCGATTCCGGACGCAATTATGCCGAGGCATAATTGATTCTATAAGAAAAAAAGAGTCAAGCCATCAATAAGATGTGCTTGGCTTTTTTTCGTTATATAATATAGAGAAAAAGCGGAAGTTATCCTTAGAAATAGGAGAAAATAAAGGGACAAACGCTACTTTAAGAAAAAGGGGCAGGTAGGCGATGAATGTTTTAATTAAACGAAAGCTTGAAATTTTACCAGATCAGCCTGGCTGCTATTTGATGAAAGATCGACAAGGAACCATTATTTATGTCGGGAAAGCTAAAGTGCTGAAAAATCGAGTACGCTCGTATTTTACTGGTTCGCATGAAGGGAAAACACAAAGGCTTGTAGGTGAAATAGAAGATTTTGAGTACATTGTGACATCCTCCAATATTGAAGCTTTAATTTTAGAGCTTAATCTTATAAAACTACATGACCCGAAGTACAATGTTATGCTGACGGATGATAAAACGTATCCGTATTTAAAAATTACAAATGAAAAACACCCGCGACTTATTACAACGCGAAAAGTGAAAAAGGATAAGGCAAAATATTTTGGTCCATATCCGAATGCGTATGCAGCAAGTGAGACAAAAAAGCTGTTAGATCGTTTATATCCTCTTCGAAAATGTGTACAACTCCCTACCAAGGTTTGTTTGTATTATCATATGGGGCAATGCTTAGCCCCTTGTGTGAAGGATATAGATGCAGAAATTTACCACAATATGATTGAGGATATGACAAAGTTTTTAAATGGTGGGGTTGAAGAAGTCAAAAAGGAGCTAGAGGTAAAAATGCTAGCGGCCGCAGAAAATTTAGAGTTTGAGCGTGCAAAGGAATTTCGTGATCAAATTGCACATATTGATACAGTCATGCAAAAGCAAAAAATCGTATCGAGTGATACAACTAATCGCGATGTATTTGGCTATGCCGTCGAGAAGGGCTGGATGTGTGTTCAAGTTTTCTTTGTTCGTCAAGGAAAGCTCATTGAGCGAGATGTCTCGATTTTCCCGATTTATCAAGAGGCAGAAGAGGAATTTTTGACGTTCGTTGGACGATTTTACGACAAGCTAGAGCACATTAAGCCTAAGGAGATTTTTATCCCACAAACCATTGATGCAGAAATTTTAACGGAATTACTAGAAGTTAAGGTACTAACACCAAAACGAGGGCAAAAAAAAGAGCTAGTTGAATTAGCGACAAAAAATGCTGAAATTGCGGTAGCGGCGAAGTTCCAGCTTATTGAACGTCAAGAAGAACGCACAATAGGAGCATGTGAGGCGCTCGGTGAAGCTATGGGCATTTCTGCACCTTTACGGATTGAGGCTTTCGATAATAGTCATATGCATGGGACAGATGCTGTATCTGCAATGGTTGTATTTATCGATGGAAAACCTGCAAAGAAGGAGTATCGAAAATACAAAACACGTACAGCTGCCAAGCATGATGATTACGGGGCGATGCAAGAAGTAATTCGCCGTCGATACACACGCGTATTAAAAGATGGTCTACCTTTACCGGATTTAGTACTAATAGATGGTGGCAAGGGGCAAATGGAAGTCGCGCGAGAAGTATTAGAGGATGAACTCGGCCTTGTCATTCCAATTGCTGGATTAGCAAAAGATGAAAAGCATAATACGTCACAGCTTCTATTTGGTGATCCAGCTGAAGTAATTGCGTTAAAGCGAACAAGCGATGGATTCTACTTACTACAACGAATACAGGACGAAGTACACCGCTTTGCTATTACCTTCTTACGACAGCAGCATGAGAAACATGCTATACAATCTGTCCTCGATAATATAGAGGGCATTGGTCCGAAGCGAAAACAACAATTACTCAAGCATTTTAGCTCTGTCAAAAAAATTCGCGAGGCAAGTGTGCAAGCATTACAGGAAGCAGGGATGCCTGCTAATCTTGCTAGCAATATTTATGATTATTTTCATCCAGAAGAAAACTCCCACCTCTAAAGGTGGTGGGATGAGTGCAGATGGAATTCCTTTTCAATGGGTGTATAAACACCTACTTAAAATAGAGGAACTCAGTCTAAAAACGCCACGTACTGTGGCAACGACTGAGTGACCAACATCTTGCTGTTGCGCTGCCGCTTCGCTTTCGCGCAAAAAATATCTGCTGGCCCAAAGCCTCCGAACTTAATTACGCCAAGGCAAAATTGATATTCAATAAGATACATTGTCAAAGGATTTGGCGTATGCTAAGGTTGTATATAACATAGCTTTTCAATATAGCAATGTTATATACTTTTTTAGTAGTTTCTATTTATTAAAATTGGGAATTTCTTCACTAAGGTTCAAATTAAATACGATCACTATTTAGTGATGATAGAGGTGCAAGGTTCAAGAGTAGTACATACGAGGACGAACAAGTCCGGTGAAAATGTATGAAAGGGGAACTTGCCGAAGTGGAGCATCGTTGTTTCCGATGCTGTGCTGGTTTTACATTTAAGAGATGTAAGACTGTCGATTCTAAACGTTTCGGAGAGCTATCACACATGCGCAAGTTACTTTATTGTACATGTTATAGGCAGCTTTCACGTTATGTGAGAGCTGCCTTTTTAGATTTTCTCGAAACAACATTTTTTCAAGGCTGTTAGGCGCTATTTGCTTTTGTAGGGATATTTTTGTGAAAAGCTGCAAAAGTATAGCTACTTTATAACCAGCGAAATGATTGAATACGAAGGAGAATGATAAAGATGGCGAGAGTTGTGATGAAATTTGGTGGTGCTGCATTCGCATCAACAGAGCACATTCAAAATGTTGCGAAAAAGGCGATTGCAGAAAAGGAAAGAGGTTTTGATGTTGTCGTTGTCACTACAGCTATGAGGGGTATGGCTAAAGAATTAGCAAAGATGGCTCGTGATTTATCAGACAATGCATCTAAGCGTGAACTAGACGCACTATTTTCAACAAGCTCACAACTTACAAGTACATTAGTGGCAATTGCTATACAGGAGAAAGGATATGATGCCGTGTCATTAACGGGCTGGCAGGCAGGCATTGAAACCGATGCTATGTATAGTAATGCCCGTATTGATGAGATAGATGCTAGACGAATAGAAGAGCATTTTGTACAGGGAAAAATCGTTATCGTTGCTGGGGAACAAGGTATCGATAATTCACGAAATATTACGACGTTAGGTAAAGGTGGCGCGGAAACGTCGGCTATAGCAATTGCAGCAAAATTGAATGCGGAGCGAGTAGATATTTACACGAATGTGGATGGCGTCTATACAGCTGATCCAAGTCATGTTGCTGGGGCACAAAAACTAAAAGAAATTTCCTATGATGAAATGCTAGAGCTATCAAACTTAGGGTCACAAGTTTTACACCCGCGAGCTGTAGAGTTAGCAAAGAAGTTTCAAATCCCAGTTATCATTCGCTCGAGCGAAATAGATACAGTAGGTACTTTATTGAAGGAGGAAGTTGAAATGGAAAAAAATTTAATTGTACGTGGTGTTGCCTACGAGTCAGACGTTATTCGCTTAACAGTTGGTTATGATGCTTATTCTAATGCTTCTTTAGCAAATATGTTCACAATCCTTGCAGAAAATCGCATAAACGTCGATATAATCGTACAAGCAATAATTGATGGTTTAAAGCCGACGGTATCATTTACTATTTTAAAAGAGGAGTTCGCTGAAGCATTACGTGTTCTAGAAGATAGTAAATTATCACTAGGGTTTAGTTTTGCTGATTTTGAAATTGGCTTAGCAAAGGTTTCTATTATTGGCTCGGGGATGGCATCTAATCCAGGGGTGGCTGCAAGGATGTTTGATCGTCTACGTCGTGAAAATATCCCTGTAAAAATGGTAAGTACTTCTGAAATAAAAGTGTCAGTTGTTGTACCTCAGGACGAAATGATTCGTGCAGCAAATGCATTACATGATGAATTTAATTTATTTCAGGAAGTGTCTTTTGTACCGAAAGCGTAGCGACAGGTATAGAAGTCTCTCAGGTGAGATGAATGCGGTTTTAAGTCACTTTTTAGCGGGGCGTGGATAGAGCAGCCAAAACGACGGGTAGAAATACGAAAGTGACAGAATGCAAGGGATAATTGAACAAGCGCTTTACATATAATATTGAAAAGGATGTGGCAGTAAAAGGCACATCTTTTTTTGTTCACATCAATTTAATATTTTATCCAATTCTATTGTTATATAATAAAATGTGACATGTTTTACCAAGGGGAAGGTGGAAGTTTGTATGGGGTTATTCGGTTTATTTCAAAAGCCAATGGATGAAAGTGTTGAGATGCACAACGATTTAGAAATACAAATATTAAAAAAGCGAATTCTGGAATTGGAACTTGAGCAGGAAAGCATTGATGTGAAAAATGCGATTTTAGATTTTGTACTAGCGCATATGGAGTTAATTAATTTTCAAACGGCTTTAAAAGTTCAAAATGTCTCTACGAGTGTAGGGGATATTTCAGCAATGAGTGAAGAAATGTCGTCAAATACAGAGGAGATGCTTGCGGTTGAGCAAAATGTTAATGCAAACATTCAAGAAATAAAACAGCATTCATTACTACTTGTAGAAGAAATGGAATCATCCATTTCAAAAGGTGAAATGGTTCAGGAGTTGTTGGCCAAAGGAGCTCATTCAACAGAGCAGCTGAAGAATGAAATGACCAAAATAGATGATATTGGTAAGGGTGTAACCGGGATTGCCGATCAAACACAACTTTTATCCTTAAATGCCTCTATTGAAGCCGCACGTGCTGGTGAGCATGGAAATGGCTTTAATGTTGTCGCGATGGAGGTAGGGAAGTTAGCCAACAGTTCGAAAGGTTCATTGCAAGAAATGACAAAGATTTGATCAGTCATTGATAAGAAATTACATAATACAATAACAAATATTAATCAAGTCGAACATTATTTAACTGACTTTTTAAGTATCATGAAGGACAATATTGCTAATCTGACTATAACAAGTAGAAATATTGAAGAAGCAGCACATGGTATTCATCAAATAACAGCTGCATCAGAAGAAAATGTAATAGCTGTAGGTCGTTTAGCGGAAACAACGACGGAATTATCACTTACTAGTGATTTCTCAGATCTAATACAAAATCAAGTATCTGAAATGTTAAAAGCTATTGCACCGACAATCAGAAAGCCATCAGAGCAAACGGTAGTTAGCCAATTGGCAGCAAGGTTAATGGATCATGCTAGCTTTTTACGAAATGCTATTCAAAAGGCTGGTCAAAAAGAAACGATAAAAACGCATCATCAATGTATGTTTGGAAAATGGTATTACGGGCATTTCGAGGAATACCAGAACTTACCAGAATATCGTCATATTGAACAACCACATGAATTAGTACATATGGCCGCCCAAAAATTAGTGAATGAACTGTCAATTAATAACATAGAAGAAATGATTCAACACTCACTTAATATTTTGGAGGCATTTATTTCGTTCATAGATGTACTTTTAAAAAAAAGACATGCTCAATTATCAATATAAAAAGGATTCGTGAGCATAACGAGAGATTGATTTCCGTTCCGACAGTGCACCTTCCTGGGGGCGTCCGATGAGCTGCTTCGCTTGTCGCATCTATGACGCTAATCCAAGGAGTTGCCTAGTCTCCGCGGTGAATAACTTCTATATTATATATAAAAAGGATTGCCATCCATAAATTAGGGGTGGCAATCCTTTTCGTTTTATTCTGTAGGAACGGTGTTCATGATTCTTTCTTTAACGTCCCATTTTACTGTGAACGTAACATTTTGTTGCTTTTCACGTTTTTCATCATAGCATTCTGTTAAATAACCTTTTGCTTGCTGGATTTGCTCAGCTATAAATCCTGCTTCAAGTCTAAAGCTACGAAGACCGATTTGTAACAGTTCTGGATCATTTGTCAACTGGAATATGCGTCCATCCTTCGACTCTTTGATAAGCTCTAAATTACCCCAACAGGCATCTGCGAAAAATGCGATAAGTTCATCTTGACTTGTACATGGGAACTTCCGAGCTAGATCTTTTCCTGCCCAGTAAAGTACATCACCTTCGTGTTTACCAAGAATGGAAGATAAAATATAATCGCGAATTATCTCATAGCCAAAAGCTGAGATTGTAGGAGATGAAGTGTTTAACATTGAAAGCCTTCTTTCTTAGAATTTTCTTAAAATTCGACACTGATAAAGTAAAGATAGATTTTTCGAGAAAAAACGATGCGTCATGTACTAGATTGCTTCTTTAATAAGGACTATGAAAAACTTTAAGTTGCCTTGACGCTCGTAGCTCTTGAGAGTACAATAAACATGTCATAATATTGTACCATGATGAAATACACAGTCAATGAAGTATCAGTTACAAAATGATGACTTCTTTAGTTGTGCTATTTTAAGTACTAAGGGGGGTAACAGTCTTGTCGAAAGATCGAGAGTTTTTATGGCGTCGCTTACATTCTCTACTTGGTATCATTCCAGTAGGTCTGTTTTTAACGATGCACCTGTTCATTAACTTTACAGCAACAGGCGGAGCAGAAAGTTACAACGCAGCTACCGCTAATATGGAAAAGATTCCATTCCTTATCCTAGTTGAATGGATTGTCATCTATATTCCATTAATGTTCCACGCATTTTATGGTGTCTACATTGCATTCACTGCTACACCAAATACAGGACGTTTCAGCACATACCGTAACTGGATGTTCTCATTACAACGTTTCACGGGTGTATTCTTAGTGATCTTCATTGCATGGCATATTTTCCAAACTCGTATTCAAAAAGCACTTGGTACAGAAGTTGATTACGACATGATGGCAAATATCGTTTCTAATCCATTCATGCTTGGATTCTACATTGTTGGTATTATATCAGCAACTTTCCACTTATCTAACGGTTTATGGGCATTCTTAGTAAGCTGGGGTATTACACAATCTCCTCAGTCTCAAAAGATTGCTACTTATGTAACAAACATTATTTTCGTAATTCTAAGTGTAGTTGGTGTGGCTGCTATTTTAGCTTTTGCTTAATGTAATAGAAGCTACTATAGAGCATATGGCAATCATTGCAATTTTTTAAGAGGAGTGAGAAATAATCATGGCGAAAAGCAAAATAATTGTTGTCGGCGGCGGTCTTGCTGGTCTGATGGCAACGATTAAAGCAGCTGAAGTTGGTACTGAAGTTGATTTATTCTCATTAGTTCCTGTAAAACGCTCACACTCTGTATGTGCGCAGGGCGGAATTAATGGTGCGGTAAATACAAAAGGTGAAGGGGATTCTCCTTGGATTCACTTCGATGATACAGTATACGGTGGGGACTTCTTAGCGAACCAACCACCAGTTAAGGGTATGTGTGATGCAGCCCCTGGTATTATTCATTTAATGGACCGTATGGGTGTAATGTTCAACCGTACACCAGAAGGTCTTCTTGATTTCCGTCGTTTCGGTGGTACTTTAATGCACCGTACAGCCTTCTCGGGTGCAACAACGGGTCAACAATTACTATACGCACTAGACGAGCAAGTTCGTTCTCACGAAGTAGCTGGTTTAGTGAACAAATATGAGCACTGGGAATTCCTTGGTGCAGTAGTCGATCCTGACGGCGTTTGTCGTGGTATCGTAGCGCAAGATATGCGTACAGAAGAAATTAAATCATTCCGTGCAGATGCTGTTATTATGGCGACTGGTGGCCCTGGTATTATCTTCGGTAAAACAACAAACTCTGTAATTAATACAGGTTCTGCTGCTTCTATCGTTTACCAACAAGGTGCTTCTTACGCGAATGGTGAGTTCATTCAAATTCACCCAACAGCTATTCCTGGAGATGACAAAAACCGTCTAATGTCAGAATCAGCTCGTGGTGAAGGTGGCCGTATTTGGACTTATAAAGACGGTAAACCATGGTACTTCTTAGAAGAGAAATACCCAGCATATGGTAACTTAGTACCACGTGATATTGCTACACGTGAAATTTTCGACGTTTGTGTGAACCAAAAACTAGGTATTAACGGTGAAAACATGGTATACCTAGATCTTTCTCATAAAGATCCACATGAATTAGATGTAAAACTTGGTGGTATTATTGAAATCTACGAAAAATTCGTAGGTGATGATCCACGTAAATTACCAATGAAAATTTTCCCAGCAGTTCACTACTCAATGGGTGGATTATGGGTTGACTACAACCAAATGACTGAAATTCCTGGTTTATTTGCAGCAGGTGAATGTGATTATTCTCAACATGGTGCAAACCGTCTTGGTGCGAACTCATTATTATCTGCTATTTATGGTGGTATGGTTGCTGGTCCAAACGCAGTAGACTATGTTAAACATCTTAAAAAGCATGCGGAAGATCTTCCACAAGAAATCTATGATGCACGCGTTCAAGAAGAACAAGCTAAGTGGGATGCTGTCATGAAAATGGACGGCACAGAAAACGCTTACTTACTTCATAAAGAGCTTGGTGAAATGATGACAGCTACTATGACAGTAGTACGTTACAACGACCAACTTCAAGATACATTGAATAAACTTGATGAATTCCAAAAACGTTGGGAAAACATTAACATCAACGATACACAAAAATGGAGTAACCAAGGTGCTCACTTTACGCGTCAGTTGAAAAATATGATTTACCTTGCGAAAGTAATGACAAAAGGTGCATTATTACGTAACGAATCTCGTGGTGCACACTATAAGCCAGATTTCCCGAACCGTGATGATGAGCAGTTCTTAAAAACTACTATGGCGAAATTTGATCCAACTACTGGTGATCCAATTATCACGTACCAAGAAGTCGACGTTTCATTAATTCCACCACGTAAACGTGATTACTCTGCGAAAGGAGACTAAGAATTATGAATATCGCAGCTAATACTGGAAGAATGGTCAAAATTGAAATTTTACGTCAAGATACAAAAGGCGGCAATGGCTACTGGCAAAAATTCCAAGTGCCTTACCGTCATGGTATGAACGTAATTTCTATTTTAATGGAAATTCAAAAAAATCCTGTTACTGAAAATGGTGAAAACACTACTCCAGTAGCATGGGATATGAACTGTCTTGAAGAAGTTTGTGGTGCATGTTCAATGGTTATCAATGGCCGCCCACGTCAATCATGTTCAACTCTTGTTGACCAATTGACTGAGCCAATTAAAATTGAGCCTATGAAAACTTTCCCAGTTATTCGTGACTTACAAGTTGACCGTGAACGTATGTTCAATGCACTTAAAAAAGTTAAAGCATGGGTTCCAATCGATGGTACTTATGATTTAGGTGAAGGTCCACGTATGCCAGAAGGTAAACGTCAATGGGCTTATGAATTATCTAAATGTATGACTTGTGGTGTATGTATGGAAGCATGTCCAAACGTGTCTGAAAAAGCTTCATTCATCGGACCAGCACCATTATCACAAGTACGTCTATTCAACACTCACCCAACTGGTGCAATGATTAAAGACGAACGTTTAAATGCAATCATGGGTGATGGAGGCCTTGCAAACTGCGGTAACTCACAAAACTGTGTAGCTGCTTGTCCAAAAGGTATTCCTTTAACAACATCTATCGCATCATTAAACCGTGCAACTACAGTGCAAATGTTCCGTAACTTCTTCGGTTCTGACCACTACGTTGACTAATAGTACAAGCTTTACTCCCAAACTCCCTTACACTGAATGTGTGAGGGAGTTTTTTTCTATGAAAAATAAAAAATAATTTTGTAGAATAAAACTTAATCCAACTCGCCATTAAAGTTTCGTACAATAGGGAGTTCGGATAGGGGCATTTTCAAGAAAGAGTAATAAACTAAATATGATGTCTTCATTACAGCATAAAAAGATCGAATTACGCAAGAAGGGTGTACAGAAAGTGAGTTTTAACGAGTGAAAATGTGAATTTTCTATGATAATATAGTGTTTTCCTTTATAATGAATCTATATTCATTTATGACTTGCTAATTCCATTTGTTGTTTTGGGAAGAAGCGAATGAAAACTAGGGGGATGGCTAAGATGAAAGCAAATTATATCGGAGATTATCAGGAATGGGCAAAGGATTTTGCATTTTTTATTGAGGTTCGTGTACGTTTTTCAGAAACGGATATGTACGGTCATATGAACAATACAGTTAGCTTTACATATTTTGAACAAGCACGAATTGATTATTTTCGTCATTTAGATGTTCTAATGCCATCAGCAATTGATGAACATGTAGAGGGTATTCCGATTGTAGCCGACTTACAGTGTGATTACGTGAAACAGGTTTTCTTTGATGATGTGCTAAGAATCTATACGAAAGTAGCGACAGTAGGGAACTCATCATTGGATATTCATTACTTAGCGAAAAACCAGCATGATGAAGTTTGCTTTACGGGTCGTGGTACGGTAGTGCAAATGAACCCTCGAACTGGCAAGAGTGTACCATTATCTGAAAAAGAAAAAACTCACTTAGCAAGCTTGGTGTTCCTATAGTATTGGTAACGGATTGCGAAAAAGCCCTATCGAGGAAAGAAGTATAAACAATGATCTTGACGATTGAAATTGCATTTTTACGGCTCATCCCATCACAAAAGGTTGTGGATGACATTTGTTTAATGTATGCAATATTAAGTTGATTGGAGTGGAGACTGGGCGACTCCTTGGGGATCAGCGTCTCATCGGACGGCCCGCAGGAAAGCGCCCAGTCGGAACGGAAATCAACCACTCGATATGGTGATGATCCACTTTTACATAAAATTCATTAATGAGTGGAAGTAATTTCCGAATTTTTTTAGGAAACACGAGATATTCATGAAAATAGCCGTCACCGCTCCTCATTCCTTAACATAAGTTACAATACGTGCGGGGGAGGAGGGTGTAACTGAAAATGAATGGCTCTCATCATCGTTCTCTTTTAACGAACCGAGAACGTGAAATATTTGCGCTTTTATTAGCTGAAAAAACAACGAGGGATATTGCAGAGCAACTTGGTATTAGTGAAAAAACAGTGCGAAATCACATTTCCAATACAATTCAAAAGTTAGGTGTAACGAATCGATCTCAGGCGTTAATTGAGCTGTTACGCTTAGAAGAATTTAAATTAGACTAATTGGACACTTGCTATTTCAGAAAAAAAACGACAAAATAGAACTATTCAACGTATTTTTAGGAGTGGAATAGTTATATGTCGGATGAAGTAACAAAGCACTCACCTGAAACCGTTGCTACGGTTGAAAAGGAATTACGCTATATAGCGGCGATTGTGAAGCAAAAGGGAAGAGAGATTGTTTCACAATATGCGATTACGCCGCCACAATTTGTTGCATTACAGTGGTTAGAAGAGCTTGGAGATATTACAATTGGCGACCTGTCAAATCGATTATACTTAGCTTTTAGTACAACAACAGATCTAGTGGACCGAATGGAGAAAAATGAATTAGTCAAGCGAATGCGTGACGAAAACGACCGTCGTGTCGTTGTTGTTCATCTTCTCGAGAAGGGCGAACGCATTATTCAAGAGGTTATTGAAAAAAGACAGCAATATTTGCAAGAGAAGCTTGTTGGTTTTAATGAACAAGAAGTCGCGCAATTATCAAGCTATTTAGAAAAACTACATGTACACATGAAACAGGATTGAGGCGGAAAGTATGAATGCCCCGATAGGCGTTATTGATTCAGGAGTAGGCGGTTTAACCGTAGCAAAAGAAATAATGAAGCTATTACCAAACGAAACAATCTATTATATTGGTGATACAGCAAGATGTCCGTATGGTCCAAGAAGTCGTCAGGAAGTACGAAACTTCACTTGGCAAATGGCAAAAGCACTAGAGAAAATGAATATCAAAATGCTCGTCATTGCTTGTAATACAGCGACTGCAGTAGCACTCGAAAGTTTACAAAGAAATATGCCTTTTCCGGTACTAGGCGTTATTAATGCTGGCGCACGTGCAGCTGTAAAGAAAACGAAGCGACATGAAGTCGTTGTGCTTGCAACAGAAGGAACAATTAAAAGCGGGGCGTATGAGGAAGCCTTATTATCATTGAATACGTCGACTCATATTATTCCGCTTGCTTGTCCAACATTCGTACCACTTGTAGAAAGTGGCGAATATAAAGGTGAATTTGCAAATAAATTAATTGCGGAAGGCTTAAAGCCGTTGAAAAATGAACAATTTGATACGGTCATACTAGGATGCACGCACTATCCTATTCTGCAAAAACAAATTGAAGCTGTTGTAGGAGAAGAAGTTTTTGTGCTTTCTTCTGCAGAGGAAACAGCAAAGGATGTTCAAGAAATGCTTGAATATAATGGCACATTGGCTGACCCAGACGCTGTGCCTGCCCATAAATTTTATGCAACTGGTTCAGTGCCTATTTTCCGTTCAATTGCTGAAAGTTGGCTTGAGCAAGGTACTCTCCAAATAAAACGTTTGACATTAAAATAAAAAATCAGCTTAGCTATGGGCTAGGCTGATTTTTGCCGTTTTTAGCATTGTACATAAGGGACCGAGCACTTTTTTGAAGGTGAAAATTATGTTAAGATGAGTGCGCGAAAGATTTTAGGAGGAACGAAAATTATGACAAGATTTGATGGAAGAAATGTAGATGCGCTGCGTCCTGTGAAAATAGATAGTGAGTATTTATTGCACCCAGAAGGCTCAGTGTTAATTCAAGTAGGCAATACAAAAGTAATTTGCACAGCAACGATTGAGGATAAGGTTCCTGGATTTTTACGTGGACAAGGCAAAGGGTGGATCACTGCAGAATACTCGATGCTCCCTCGTGCAACAGCACAGCGTACAGCACGTGAGTCATCTCGCGGCAAAGTCAATGGCCGCACAATGGAGATTCAACGATTAATCGGTCGTGCATTACGTGCTGTCGTTGATTTAGAAGCACTTGGTGAGCGTACTGTGTGGATTGACTGTGACGTGATTCAAGCAGACGGAGGAACACGTACAGCATCAATAACAGGAGCATTTGTAGCGATGACACAAGCAGTTGCAAAGCTCGCAGAAGAAAAACAATTAGCAAAATTTCCAATCACAGACTATTTAGCTGCAACAAGTGTTGGTATTGTAGAGGATCACGGAGCAATTTTAGATTTAAACTACGTTGAAGATGTCGCTGCTGCTGTAGATATGAATATCGTCATGACAGGAGCAGGACGCTTTGTTGAGCTACAAGGGACAGGTGAAGAAGCAACCTTTTCTCGTGAAGAGTTAAATGAACTGCTGGCGTTAGGTGAAGCAGGCATTCAACAATTGATTGCACTTCAAAAAGAGACACTAGGTGAATTGGCTAACAAAGTGGGAGGAAATGAATAACATGAAACAAGTAGTCATTGCAACTAAAAATAAAGGAAAAGCAAAAGATTTCGAAGCGCTATTTGGTCCACTTGGTTATGAAGTAGTAACGATGTTTGATGTTGCCCCACAGATGGAAATAGAAGAAACAGGCACTACCTTTGAGGAAAATGCAATTTTAAAGGCAGAAGCATTGGCAAAAGAGTTAAACACAATTGTTATTGCTGATGATAGTGGCTTAGCTGTTGATGCATTAAATGGTGAACCAGGTGTTTATTCCGCACGTTATGCTGGTGATCATGATGATGAAGCAAACATGGTTAAACTGTTAGAAAACCTAAAAAATATCGAGGATGAAAAACGTACAGCACGCTTCTGCTGCTGCATCGCTATCGCAGGACCTGGTTTTGAAACGACAACAGTTTTTGGGACTTGTGAAGGTGTCATTGCCCACGAAAAACGTGGTACAAACGGATTTGGTTATGATCCAGTCTTCTTTGTCCCAAGCTTAAATCGTATGATGGCAGAGCTAGCAGCAGATGAAAAAGGAGCAATTTCACACCGTGGGAATGCTATTCGTAAGTTGAAGGAACAATTACCTAATCTTATAAAATAAGAGGTGATATCCATGCAAATACTGGTCATGAGTGATACACATGGCGATAGTAATGTAATTGAAAAAGTTCGTAGCTTTTACCCAAATGCTGATGCTTTCATTCATTGTGGAGATAGTGAGCTTCCTTTCTCGCATAAAGCATTGGGTGGCATGAAGAAAGTACGCGGAAATTGTGATATCGATAAAGCCTTCCCTGATGAGGCAGACTTCGATTTAGAGGGTGTCACAGTCTTTGTAACACACGGCCATTTATTCAATGTTAAAAATTCAATTTTATCATTATCATATCGTGCCAAAGAGGTAGGCGCGCAAATTGCGTGCTTTGGTCACTCTCATATCCTTGGGGCAGAAATGATTGATGATGTGTTATTTTTAAATCCAGGGAGCTTATTAAAACCACGTGGTCGTAAAGAAAAAAGCTTTGCTCTTGTAGAGGTGGAAGATATGTATTTTGAAGTAAAGTTCTTCACGGATAATAATAACTTTATTTCTACCCACAAGTTTATGCGAAAATGATGTAGCAAAAACGCTTAAGTTTTAGAAAACTAAGCGTTTTTTGTTTTATCCCACAATCAATTATGCCTCGGCATAATTGCGTCCTGAATCGGCTTTGTACTTAGGCCAATAAATGTTTTTTGCGCGAAAGCGTAGTGCTAACGCAGCGTCAGCAACGTGTTTTTTGCCTGTGCGAAAGCGAAGCGTCAGCAAGAGGACTTTATCTGCGCGAAAGCGAAGCGGCAGCAGCAACAGCACCGATGTTCGTCACTCAGTCGTTGTTGCTGTCGCACAGATAACTTGCCTCAGGACGTGACGTTCTTAGACTGGGTTCCTCTATTTTAGCGATGTTTGGACACAAGCTGAAAAGTAGCTTAAATCTGCATTCATCTAGAGGTGGGAGAATTCTATAATTGCCGTTTCACTTACGTTACAAAAAACATCTGTACCTGTTGCTACGCTTTCTGTACAGAAAAATGATTGTAGCTGACGCTTTACTTTCGCTACAGAAAACAATTGCTGAAAGAAGTTAATTGCAAATGGTAAAAATGGCTATGAATTGTTTATGATGAAGTAGAAAAAATAAAGATAAACGTAATGAAGGAGAAAACATGGAAAATACACTAAGATGGAATTTTGATAACAGTTATGCCCGTTTACCAAATATTTTTTATACATCAATCAATTTAAATCCAGTTCGTTCACCAAAGTTAATAATGGTAAATGAATCAGTTGCCAATTCACTTGGGTTAAACGTCGATGCGTTACAAAGCGAGGAAGCGGTAGCGATTTTTGCAGGTAACGACAATCCGACTGGTGGCATGCCCATTGCACAAGCATACACAGGTCATCAATTTGGTCACTTTAATATGCTCGGAGACGGAAGGGCACTGTTATTAGGTGAACAACTAACACCAACTCATGAACGCTTGGATATCGCACTAAAAGGCTCAGGAAGAACTCCTTATTCCAGGGGCGGAGATGGAAGGGCAGCACTTGGTCCAATGCTTCGTGAATATATTATTAGTGAAGCCATGTATGCACTTGGCATTCCAACCTCTCGAAGTTTAGCTGTTGTGACGACAGGCGAAATGATCCTTCGTGAAACAGAGCTTCCAGGGGCAGTTCTAACCCGTATTGCAAGCAGTCATTTGCGAGTAGGGACCTTCCAATATGCAGCGAACTTTGGAACGGAGGATGAGCTAAAAGATTTGGCTGATTATGCTTTGGACCGTCATTTTCCTAATGCTGAAGTAACTCAAAATCGTTATCTGACCCTTCTACAGGAAGTTATAAAGAAACAAGCATCTCTCATCGCAAAATGGCAGTTAGTTGGTTTTATTCATGGCGTCATGAATACAGATAATATGACCATTAGTGGTGAGACGATTGATTATGGTCCTTGTGCATTCATGGATACTTATGATCCAGCGACAGTATTTAGCTCTATTGATCGACAAGGTCGCTATGCTTATGGAAACCAGCCTAATATCGGAGGGTGGAATTTAACACGACTAGCTGAATCATTAATACCGTTAATTCATGAAAATCAGGAAGCTGCCATACATTTAGCTCAAGAGACTTTAAAGCAATATCCTCAGCTGTATTATGCAAACTGGCTAACAGGTATGCGGGCAAAGCTTGGGATATTTAACGAAGAAGATCAGGACGGTGCACTTATCGAAGAGCTTCTGAAGTTAATGCATCAACATCAAGCAGACTATACGAATACATTTATCGCATTAACCTTCGATAAATTTGATGACTCACCGTTATTTATTACAAATGAATTTAAAGAATGGCATAAGAATTGGCTCGCAAGGCTAGAAAGACAGCAAGAAACAAAAGACATGTCTCAACAATTAATGCGCGATCATAATCCAGCAGTTATTCCGCGAAATCACCGTGTAGAAGAGGCATTAGAGGCTGCTGTTGAGCAGGGAGACTATAGCGTAATGGAGCGATTAATGGATGCTCTTGCTCAACCTTTTGCACATTGTGTGGAGCAGCAGGAATATGCGACATTACCAACGCCATCTAACCAACCATATCGAACGTTTTGTGGCACATAAGTTGAAAATTATTGTGTCAATGAAATTAATGCGAAAATATAACCCTTCGGCAAAACGAAGGGTTGATTTCCGTTCCGATTGAACGCTTTCCTAGGGGCGCCCGATGAACCGCTTGGGGCAACAGATGTTGTTTGTGCGAAAGCGTAGTATAACGTAGCGGCAGCAACAGAATGTTGGTCACGAAGGCGTTATCACAGGCCGTGATCGTTTTAGCCTTCGTTCCCTTATATACTCGCTGATGGTCTTATCTGTGACGCTAATCCCCAAGGAGCCGGGTAATCTCCGTTCTAATCAACCAATCACAAAGTATGGTATCTTATGTATGAAAGCGAGTGGCATGGAACGGAAATGATCCTCATTTAAAGAACAACAACATTCACCAAAATTACGTTGACCCATTTTGTTTTTCAACAGTTTGAAAACGAAGGATAAATTCTTCGTTTTTTATTTTGAAAAAATGTCACTACACAAATTCCTGAGCATACGCTAGTTATGAATAGTAGTGAAGGGAATGTGTAAAGTGCATAAGTATTCAAAAGGTTGGTTTGTGAAACAACTTCGAGATCATGGTATTTTGGTGCATCCACAATATAAAAGTCATTTAGGCAGTTATAAAGAATCCGAACTACGCAATTTATACTACCGATATGTTGCAATAGAAACATTAGATTCAGAACAAAAATAATCATTTTCGTTTGAATAACTCCTTTGTAGGAAAGAATTTAACTACAGAAAGGAGTTATTTTATGTGGAGTAAACCGTGGATTTTAACGCAAATATGGCAAGATGTGTTGTTTCTACATTGGCCAGTATCACCTAAGGATTTAGAGCAGTACATTCCGCAAGAGTTGCAACTGGATCTCTATGAAAATAACGCTTGGCTTAGTGTTGTCCTTTTTCAAGTAAAAGGACAACGACTTAGATTTCTACCACCATTCCCAGGAGTAGGTTCCCATTTGCAGCTTAATGTCCGGACTTATGTTACATATAAAGGCATGAAAGGAGTCTATTTCTTTAATTCAGATGTTACGAATCATTTTATTGTTCAAATAGCTACAAAGGGCAGTTTATCATATCGTCATTCAAAAATAGCTTTACAACAAAAAGAGAATAATTTTTCTTTTACAAGTTTATATCATGGTGCACAGGATGAAAGGTTGAAAATTTCGTATCAACCGATTGCCGGTGAAATAAGTAGTTCTACCTTTGAAAAATGGTTAGTGGAACGTTATCATTCTTGGTCAAAATGTAAGAGTTCTCTAGTTCGCATAGATATAAATCATATGCCATGGCAGTTGCAGCGAGTTCATTTTAACATTGAAAGCAACACATTAGCTCCATTTGTAAAGAAGTCTATACAAGGCATTCAACCGATTGCTCATTATTCGAAAAGTAAACAGGCTAAAATTTTTCCACCAATTTTGGAAAACAAAAAGATTTATTAATGTTAATAAAAGAGATAACAAAATTGCATTACAATGGCGCTTGCAATCATATCCGACATAGCAAGTGCCTCAGCTTCAATGTCATCAAAAACTTGAATATCCTCTTGATAGTTTTTCTGAATCATAGTTACGGCTTCTTTCTTTGTTAAAGCTAAATGTGTGTAGAACATTTTTTGTACTTCCTCAATACTCAAGTATGGATTAATTCGATTCAAAAATATTGCAATGTCGTCTGCATTACGATACCATTCCTTTTCCTTTGCATCCGCTGTTGCAGTATCTCCTTTGGCAGCTGCAGTTACTAACTGCGCAGCAATTAGAAGATGTTCTTTAATCAGTTCAGCATAACGATCGGCAATTTGGTCGCCGTAAAATGGACGTAGACAATTGCCTAAGTCCGTCGCATTTTGTAACAGCCGTTCTTGCACAAAGGGCAAATCAGGTAAGCCAAACACAATACTTATAATCGTCATCCTCGTCCAATTGACATGCTCCATCCATAAAATCCGATTCAGCCTTACTGATACAGCGACGATAATCGTTCTGCGGCTGTAAAAAATGGCGAATAGGTGCAGTATACTGTGTGTAAGAGGCATTATAGAGCTTGCTTAAGGGACTTACGTATTTTCCGTTTGAATATAGGTACAATGTATTTCCACTCCTTCTAATTTTCTTCCTAATGTAGAATACTCCAAGGTATTTCTGTATATGAAAAGAACAATTTTGTGAAAGGAGTAAATATGGCTTTTCTTCATACATCATTTTTTTAGTCATCCCACCATCCACTGTTAGATAAATGTCTGTAACGAAATTATTTGTTGGGCTGATTAATTATGCCTTAGCAAAATTCCATGACATCTGCTGAAAGAAGTTGAATTTGTTTGAATCATATCATTTCATTCATCCAATGTTATGTCTTAAAAAGATTTATGTTGAAATTTCCCTGCATTATTAATTAAAATATGGCTAGTAGCAAAAATGATCAACCACTTTTTGTATTAAAGAAACGATGCCCTGTTTTTTCGTAACATCTGTTTGAACAAGAAGATCAGAATAACCTAGAAAAAGTAAATCTTTTCCTACGAAGCACTAATTCTTTATTTACATCAGCAATAACAATATAGGCACTATTTCGTACATACGTAAGTACAATGCCTTTACCTATTCATTGCGCACCGCGAGTTTTATGGCTTTTCATTATTTTAGCAAAAGTAGAGATGAGGAGGGCATAATGGGGTTTAGGAAATCATATAATATTAATATGAGGCAAACCTTGCCTTCATAGTTAAATTAATGTTGACATTATGATAAAAAGAACATATAATAAATATTGTCCTTGATATGGATTACATATAAAATAACATTATGTCTCAGTAGCTCAGCAGGATAGAGCAACGGCCTTCTAAGCCGTCGGTCGGGGGTTCGAATCCCTCCTGGGACGTCATTGCAAGCCTTACAGCCACAACGGTTGTAAGGCTTTTTATTTTTATGCATTAATGTATATTTTACATATTGGTGCCCGAAAGGTGCCCAAATCACTCTTTATCATCAAAAAGTTTATCAAAATGAGAACTTGCTCGTTGATCAGTTTCTTGTAAAAGATGTCCATAAGTATTCATTGTTGTTGTAATATTTGAATGGCCTAATCTTGATTGAATAACTTTCGGGTGTTCTCCAGCATGAATTAATAAAGTCGCTGAAGTGTGACGCAGATCGTGAAAACGAATTCTAGGTAAATCAGGATTTCTTTTCATAAAACGGTCCCACCATTGACTTATTGAATCAGGGCGATACGGTTTACCAAATTCATTTGAGAAAAGGAAAAAATGTTTCTTCCATTCTCGCTCATCGCTAGCCTCAACTAGTTGATATTTTTTTACTGCAGCGAGTGTAACTAAATCATTCATTATATTCGATGGAATAGTTACTACACGTTTTCTTTTCCCTTTTGTCTCTTTTACAATAATCCCGTCTCCAGTTAAATTAACTAAAGCTTGTTCTATTAAAAGGGTATTGTTTTCGGTGTTTAAGTGTTTTTCTTCTATTGCTACTAATTCACCTTGACGTGCAGCGCTTACTACAGCGAGTTCAACCAATAATCTTTTCTCTGCAGTTTCACGATTGTTTAATCGTTCAAACAACAACTTAACTTGTTCAGCGTTATACGCTGTACCTTCTTCATATTTAAGTTTTGGTAGCTTTACATTTTTACACGGACTTTCTTCAATCAGATCCCACTGGACAGCAACATTCATAATACTAGCAAACGCTTTGTAAATGTTATGGACAGTTGAAGGCGCCAATTCGCCTTCTTGTTCATCTAACCTACGCTTTTTCTTCTGTAAATCTCCAACAAAGAATACCACATCAACTTTTTTAATATCTTTTAATTTCATATCACCAAAAATAGGGAGAATGCGTTTTTCTAAATGTGTGCAGTTATCATGAAATGATCTAGCGCTATAATGTTGTTTTGCATAGTTTTCTTTCCAACGAGGATAAAGATTATTAAGTGTTATTGAATCTATATCACTAAAATAGACATCTTTATTTTGTTTCATTTCTTCTTCAAATAATATGAGTAGGCGCATAGCTTCTTTTTCGCTTTTAACCTCAACGATTTTTGTTTTACGAATTCTTCTTTTACCACGATAGCCAAGATCTGCAATTAGTTTGTATTTGTTTTTATCTATTTTTTTAACATATCCCATCGAGATCACTCCTTTGAAATTAGAATGTATGTTCTTTTTTTATGTATTAAAATAGCCCCTTACATTTCAGTTCTACTAATTCTAGCGGTACGTTATGTAATGAAGCTATATCGTAAATCGTTGTTTGTTCTTGCAAACACTTTCGTAAACTTTCATCTGAAATTAATAGTTGAAAAAAATTCTGTATAGATGTCACGTTTATTCCTCTAAGTTACAGTATTCATTCTTATTAAGACGAAAGAATTATGTAACGAATTTCATACTTTTTATACCAATTATTTCACCTCGACTATCTCTTGCAAATTCAATACCTGTCCGGATAGGATGTGTATTGTTTAAAATTAAAGCATAAATCGGAGACCACTTGTGGTGTACTAAATTTTTCATGCTGGCTATAGAGAAATCTTGAAACTCTTTAACTATTTTCTCAGCTAATAACTTTTCTAATTTATGAATATCTATTAAATAGTTTACCAACCTCCAGTATAACGCTTGCTTTGAGATTTGTGTTTGTCTATATATTTGATAAAAGTGGTACCCATTACCAATCAAATTATATAAAAAAAAATTCGGCAATAGTAATTGAGATGCAAAAGCATTAGCCTGCATCTCAAACTCATTGATTGTATTATCGAGTATGTCTTTTGTTCTATCTCTAAATTGCGATTTCTTTTCGCGATGTAAAAAATAATGACCTAATTCATGACCTATCGTGAAATTTCTTCGTGTTTGTGATTGATTAGAGTTATAAACTAAAGTTTTTTCATCCTCATCTAATATTAACATCCCACATAGATCTTTTTTAAATGCACGGGAGTCAAGATAAATATCCTCGTTACAAAGTATGTTCAGTAATAATATGTCGCATCTATAATTGTCTGGATTCATGTTTGGTAGCTGGTTTTGTTTATACACTTTTTCTGCAGCATATGTCGCTTTTTTGATTAAATTCAAATTTCAACACCCACTTAAATGCATTTTATTTGCCATTTCTTTTTTCTAAAATCCTCTGTCTTCGGACTGCTAAATAATCCTCTATTTCACTACCAAGTTCATCTCTTTCTGATTCCGATAAATCGGTATTTTCTTGCCTTAACCACGCTTGTAGTGATGATTCGCTGTTTTTACTATTTATATTTGGTGTGTCAGTTCTACCTAATAAAAAGTCAGTTGAGACATCGAAAAAGTCCGCAAACATTTGTAGGGTTTCGAAATCAGGTTGGCGAGTCCCTTGTTCATAATTCGCGATTTTCCCTCTTGAGAAATTCATTTTTTCTGCTAAATCGTACTGACTTAATTTTCGTTCTTTTCTTAATTTAGCTAGATTTTGTCCAAACATTTCTTTCACCTCGTTATTTATATTATATAAGTAGAAACTCATTGTTTCTATTAGTAATACAAAAAGGAAACGAAAAGTTTCTGAAAATGATTGACAGAAACGTAATGTTTCCTATACTATGTATTTAAGGAAACAAATTGTTTCCAAGAAAGGAGGTTTGTTACTGTGAAAACCACGACTAATGACAGAGTAGTTTTAGTTAACCTTCGTGGTGTGAAATCTAGGTCTGACGTGGCTTTTGATTTAAAAATAACACCTCAAATGCTAGGAGCAATCGAAAGAGGTGATAGAACACCTTCGTTACGATTAGCGAAAAAGATAGCTGATTATTATGGAACAACAGTTGATGAAATTTTTTTTAATCATTTAGGACACGCATCGTGTCTTTAATGTGGAAACAAAACAATATTGGAGGAATGGATAATGAATTTAATTTTAGCTCAAAGTCAGGCATTCAATTCTGTTGTGTGTGATTTATGGCGAAACGAAAATGGCGACGTATTTATGACACGTGAGCAAATCGGTCATGCACTTGAGTATTCAGAACCACGAACGGCAATAACAAAAATTCATTCACGTCACAAGGAACGTTTAGATTTGTTTTCAGTTAGTACCAAGTTGGTATCAACTGACGGAAAGCAATATGAAACAGTGGTTTATAACGAAAAAGGCATTTATGAAATTATCCGTAAAAGTCAACAACCAAAAGCAGATGAATTTTACGATTTCGTTTATGACCTTTTAGAAAAACTCCGTAAGGGTGAGTTAAAAGTTGTTCCAGTACAACCTGAACTACCAACAAATTATAAAGAAGCATTACTCGCGTTAGTAGAAAAGGTTGAAGAAAATGAGCAACTAGAAATTGAGAAGCAAATGTATCAGCAGCAAGTAGCGGACATGCAACCAATCGTAACTTACGTTGATGAAGTACTAAAATGTACTGATTTACTTCTAACTTCGCAGATTGCAGAGGATTATGGCATGAGCGCTTACGCACTAAATAAATTATTAAATGAGCATGGCATTCAATACAGCTTGAATAAACAATGGTTACTGTATAGCAAGTTCAAAGGTCAAGGCTACACAAAATCTGAAACGAAAGAATTCAAAAAGCCAGATGGTTCCACTGGTGTAAGACTTCATACAAAGTGGACGCAAAAAGGGCGTTTATTCCTTTACGAAACTTTAAAAGCAAAAGGCATTTTACCAACGATGGAGCGAATGAAGTTAAAGCTCATTGAAGGTAATAAACAACTAGCATAGGAGGATTAAAAATGTCTAATGTAATCAACATTAAGTATTTAGCTGTAATAAATATGATGCACCCACATTATAAGAGTGAATATTTCAGAGTTTTTGGTAAAAAACAAAATTTTTCAACGTTCGTTTCATATTGCCATGCTTATGCAAAATATTTGCTCGTACAATCCAGTTTCGATGCTTATGAAATTTTCATTGATGCGTATAACGGAGTCGTTGTTCAAGATGAAGAATATAAGCTGCATCAAGAGAATCAAAAAGAAATCTGGTTTGGTCGTAATTATAAAAATTTATTAATCCGCGATGAAAGAATTCAAATTGATAAAGAAATTTTCCGATTCGAAAAAGATTTAGAAACCTTGATTTTTCAAGATTTTATTGATTATTACGGTGATGAAAAAAGCATTAAAAGACAAGAATACTTGGGGTTCGGAAAATCTGATATTTCGATAAACGGCGAGTTCGCTTTAGAATTGAAAGTCGGCAAAGCAAAGAGGAAGGACGTTTATCAAACATTTGAATATTCTTTTGACAAAAATATCAAAAGGGTTTGTTTAATCGCCAAAGAAATCAGTGACGATGTATTGAAAATAGCAGAAAAATTAAATGTTGACTGTTACAGCTATTCATTCGTTAGAGAAGATGAAACAAATTCTTATCCGATGGGCGTTTATTTCGAAAAAGCGACTAGCTCAAACTCGAATCTTTTCGATGAGTATTTAGAAGATGTAGGCGGTGTAACTCTGTTCAGCTTCTATGATCCGCTGTTTGATTTCAGCAAAGAGATGAAAAAATCGCTTGAAATAATAGAATCTGTTACAAGTCTAACTTCGGATTTGAATGAAAAAAGAATTGAAAAATTGTTAGTTTTTTTAGAGGAAAGCGGCATCGATACTTCAAAAGGTTTCCAACACGCTGCAAATGAGTATTTAAAAAAAGTTTCTAACGAATAAGATAGGCGCCACAACAGCGCCTGAGATTGGAGGAGAAACTATGAATCTAACTATAGACGAACTGAAAGACGCATTACTCAATGCAGAATTAGCCGACTTATTCCAAAAAGCCTACAAGCAAGGTGTTGATGATTGTAGAGAAAGTATGAAATACGAATTATCTCTACCATCAAACTTAAGAAAAGAACACGTAGCTAAAATATTCCAATGTGAATTGCCGACTGTAGAAAAGATAATTCGCATGGATGGATTTCCTAAATGTCATGCATTAAGTGCTCGTTATCCACGAGATAAAGTACTGGAATGGCGTGATAAAAACACCATGTATATGAACTCACGATTAGGCATTTACGTGAGTGAAAATGAAAGTCTCAGATTATTAAGAGCATAGGAGAGGCCAGGGCAAATGGCCTCAAGTCAAACTACCAATCTAGTAAGAGGTTGGGGCAACAACCTCTTATCTTTATATTAAGTTAACTTGAATGAAATTGGTATTCGATTAAGGAATATATTCGAAATTGGAATAAAGGGGCAAAAAGATATGGTTGCAGATTTTGCAAAAGTCGGAAAGATGTTAAAGAAATTCCGCATAGATGCAAATATTACTCAGGAGGAAATGGCAGAGCGATTAGATAGTACACAATCAGCTGTCAGCAAATTAGAAAGTGGCAGAAAGACAATAGATATATTCACATTCGCTTCATGGTTGAAAATTACTGAATCGGAGTTTGCTGGAACAGCAATGATGTTCGGAATGGAAGTAGCGAATGCTCTTACACACTTATCACAAACAGTTCCATCAATAGTAGGAGGGTTTATTAGTTGGATGCTTTAACAAAGTTAAATAACCAAATAGAACGTGAAATTTTATGTATAGATGATCTAACAGAAGAAATTAAAATGCATGCTCGAAAAGGTCAAACAGACATACTAAAACAACTAGAACGAGACCTACATAATTCTTTACAACAACTAGAAAAACTTCATAAGAAAAAAGAATTTTGGTCAACTGTAGCTACTTTGAATAAAAACGGAAAACTACAGAAGGCGGTGGATGAGGTTGTGGAAATGGCTAGATAATTATTTTTACTTGCCGGACGAAGATGTACCGGAATCACATAAAAAGTTCTGTATCGGTGCCGTGATTGCGATGATAGTTATCGGAGTACCAGTGATTGTCACATGTTGGCAATAAAAAAGCTGCTTAATCGCGGGAACGACTAAACAGCGACAACATATACAAATCAATTATACCACAATATCAGACGTTTGCGAGTGTTATCTCGCTCTCGTCAAGCAGTTCATAATCTTCTCGAATTGGTTGGTTAGCCAAACATTATGAGCTGCTTGATGGGAATACCCATACACAACTTAAAGGAGTGTTATTGATGGATATGTTAGAACTTTACAAGCAAGAAACAGGTGCAGTTGAGGTGGAAATGTTTAGTTTCCAGGAGTGGCTACTTGAGTACGAAATGTCTCAATTATCCCTGTAATAGCTATCCATCGGGCTAACAACTCGATGGGACTAGCAATCTATTTATAAAACCTAGCACAGTACGCCATGACCTGCTTATAGGAGCGAGCGACAGCCAATAGGCCCCAGTTGCGACGACAGCTTTGTAAGTAGATTGGTGGTTATCCATCAAAATAATCGAAAGGGTGGATATGTATGAAATTAGCAAATGCAGTGTCTAGAATTACTGAATTACCTAAAATTTTAGAGCAACATGGTGTAGCGTCAGAGGATGTTATCCGAGTTGAGTATAGTTCTAGTTCAGCAGATAATGCTGACATTCTTGTTCAACTATTTTCATTCGAATCTATTAAAAAGTTAGGTGCTTATGATATTGAAAATACGAAAGGCTATGAAGATGAACGTTGGAGGCAATATAAAGTTATTAAATGCGGCATTTCATTTATCTGTTGGCAACGTGAAAGCGAGGCGATTGCGTGAGTATTCTATTAGAAGTCGAAAATCCAATGGTACTTGGTCGCATTGAGTATCCGACGCCTCCTTATGAGCCAGTTGTAAGCTTCGAGATTCATGATGATTTTGGTAGTTTCATAGCTTCCGGTGACGTTTACTTCGAAATCGGTGATGCGATCGTACACATCGACAATATCAGTGATTACTTGGCTGTTGGATATTTAGATAAATCAACTTATGAAATGACTGATTCAGAGGTAATTGCTTATGTGGAGGAGCATTATGGGTTTGCTCATACAAAAAAATAATCCTATCCGGTGCAACGGAAAGGATTAAGTAAGGCCCATGCCAAATTTCATTTCTCAAATTATATCGCATGGGCCTAATAAATACAAATCGAAGGAGGTATTTTAATGAACTTACTACAGGAAGCAGAATTACACGAACTCTATGAAATGCCACCACAAGAAAAACAGTTATATGTCATTACGGATATCAATGGACTCAACTGGGTATTACGAAAAATTAATGCTGCCAACGCTAAATTAAATGAAATTAAATCGTTAGCAGATGCAGAACGAGAGCGTATTAATGCTTGGGAGAAAAAAGTAAGTGCTGGATTGATAAGTGATGTTGATTACTTTGAACAAAAAGTTATTGAATACCATTCCCACGTTTTAGCCAACGATACTGAACAAAAAAGCATTGTTACTCCGTATGGCAGAGTGAGATCCATCACAAATGAAGCGCAGCCAGAAAGGATTGATGATGAAGTTTTATTCGATTATGTAGTGACTAACCAATTACCTTATGTAGAAGTAAATACTTCTCGGAAGTTACAGTGGGGAGAACTCAAAAAAACATTAAAAGTAGTTCAACACGGAAATGAACAAATTGTAGTAGATGAAAATGGTCAAGCTGTACCAGGGGTAACGGTAAAACCACGCACAACAACATTCAAAGTGGAGGTGGATGACTGATGATCTTTTCACAAGAAAATACAAATATAGCTACCGCACTAGCAAAGTCTTGGGGTGAATTAGAAACACCTAAACACAATGCTAATGTAAAAGTTTCTTTGAAGTCTGGTGGCAGTTATTCCTTTGACTACACAGATCTAAACGGAATCTTCGAAGCTGCTCGAAAGGTTTTTAAGGAAAATGGAATCTCAGTTTTACAAAATAGTTATACAGAATCAACAGAACGTGGACCATTAGCATGTGTTGAGACTATGTTCTTGCATAGCTCAGGTGAATGGGTTAAGTCATTACCTCTAAAGTTCCCAGCAGCTACAGGAATGCAAGATTTTGGAGGACAAATCACTTACATGAAGCGATATAGTCTATCAGCGATGTTAGGAATTGCAACAGAGAAGGATGACGATGCAACCGGAGCAAGTGGTAACACATACGATTACTCTAATCGTCAACAACATTCTAACAACAACAACCTTCCAATGCCAACAAACGCACAAGAGGCTGGAGCTATTACATTGACATTTGGTAAGCATAAAGGGAAAACACTTGGACAACTATGGCGAGAGGATAAGTCTTATATTCAATGGTTGATGGAAAATGAAAAAACGGATGTTGCTATTAAAGAAGGTATTGGCATGATGCAAGTTGCAGCAGCTCAACAACAAGCACAACAACAGGCAGTATAGCTGAATAACGTACCAAACAAAGTCCTTCTGCCTGCTTGGATATTTCAACAGGCAGGAGGTAACAACGACGAAATTAAGCGTCTGGTGCTGCAATACATGCAACGTTATCCAAACTATCGAGTTACAAAAGTGAGTGGTAGTTTCGCGGAATGTGAGAGGCATGACGGGTTGTTATAGGAGGATTTTATGCAAATATTAGTTGTTTATCAAAAGTCGGATAGAAAAGTGATTGCAGTGTTTGAAATGAACACTTTTGTTATTGATATGAGGGTATTAGTAGTACCTGGTGTTACTTATTTAGTAACACTTGAAAAGGATATTTTTTATACAGCACCAGATGGAACGGTGTATGTGAAAGAAATTTAATGTGATTAATTTGAATATTGCGACATAAGGAGGGCTGAACATGCCAGTTGGAATTATTGAACGTCAGTACAGAGGGAAAGAACCAGCACCAGGATGCTGCTATTACTGTGAAGAGGAAAAGGATTTTTTGATGGTAAAACCTTCTCACATGGCTTTTAAAGGTGAAGTAACATTGTCGATTGCGATGGACGGTAAACAACACTGGATGTGTCTAGAGTGCTTTAGTAGCGAATTAGATTCAATTGGGCATAGCGTAGATATTTACAAGTACGGGTAAGGAGAGGCGAGGGCAAATGGCTAAATTTAGATTAGTACACACATCATTTTGGAATGATCCGCGTGTCGTTGAAGAAATGACGGCAGAAGACAAATACTTCTTTCTATATTTGCTAACGAATGAAAGTACAACACAAATCGGTATTTATCAAATTACAAAAAAACAAATAGCTTTTGATTTAGGTTATTCACCAGAGAGTGCAAATGCATTGTTACAACGGTTCATAGAGCACCACAAACTGATTAGATACAACGCAGAAACACGTGAAATAGCTATTAAGAATTGGGGCAAATATAACTTAGTTAGAGGTGGTAAACCGATACTCGATTGCGTGAAATCAGAGTTAAAAAATGTGAAAGATGCAACGATGATTGAATGGGTTGGTGAAAGTATACCAAATGATTCGATACGTAACGTTTACGAGTCGTACTACGATACGTGTCACGATACGCCAACGATACGCAATAAAAGTGAAGAATCCAGTAATACCAATAGTTCTTACGTAACGTCACACGATACGTCAACGATAAGTGGGCAAGAAGAAGATAAAGAAAAAGAAGAAGATAAAGAAAAAGAAGAAGAACAAGATAAAGACAGAGAAGAAAAACAACTTGGTCAGTCTGTCGCTTCTCCATTAATTGATAATGAATTTTTAGCTATCAAAAACTTCTTCGAACAAAAAATACGTAGTAGCAATTTTACAGATCACAAAAAGATGGACAACATACTAAGACTTTATCCTGATCATCTACTTATTATCGAAGCTATTAAGGTAACAGCAGATAAAGGTAAATCGAACATGGAATATGTAGAAGCAATCTTACGTAATTGGCGCACTGAAAAAGGCATTAATTCTTATAACGATTGGCAAGTGAAGGAGGCGCAGCAGTATGCAAGCAATCAGCGAAGTATTCCAACAGATGATGCAAGAAAATCCGAGATTAGGGCAGAGAATGAGAGACGCGCAAAACTCGCTGGGCTCTAGGGGTATCGAGTGCGCAACTACTCCTAGCGATGCGTGTCCACAAAAGAAATGTGATGGCAGTGGATTCCTTTGGTATATCGACTATCACAAGAAAATGCATCCAGAAAAAGTTGCTGAGGATATTAGAAAGCACAGAGAGCTATACGCGGTTGCACATGAAGTGAACGACCAACAGGAAATGGATCGTATTAACTCTATCTTGGTTGACTTGAAAAAAGAATCTGAGTGGTGGGAAAAATGCGATTGCCATGAACAAAAGCAAAAAGAGCAAGAGATTGCTAGAAAGCTAGATTTGTCGGGTATGCCGGAGAAATTTAGAAAAGCTAAAGTACATGGTTTTAAAGTGGATGTTTACACTCAACAAGTTTCGAGAACAGACGCCGCACTTGCTAAAAAGATGGCTACTAACTTTATTGAGAAATATAAAGAGATTGAACCAGGTAAAGGACTTTATTTCTACAGCTCAATAAAAGGTGCGGGTAAAACTCGTCTAGCTTGTAGTATCGGGAATGCATTAATGAGTGTTTATGGACAAGCTGTTGTTTATATGAAAGCCTACGACCTTTTCTTGCAAATTCGGAAAACTTTCAAAAAAAACAGTGAAACTACAGAAGATGAAATTTTAAAACTTTATCGCACAGCGGATGTACTAATTATCGATGATATTGCTGTTGAAAACCCTTCTGACTTCGCTGAACGAGTTTTATACAACATCTTGGATTATCGAATGGATAACTTTAAAACAACCATAATCACGTCAAATAAGACAATTGGAGAGTTAGCAGATTTGTATAAATTACGAGATTCCAAAGGACAAATTGTTGAGGACGGAGATCGTGGTGAACGTATAAAAAGCCGTATTAACAAAATGTGTTATCAGGTCAATATGCCAGAGGAATCTGTGAGGGATATTGAAGCACAGCAAGAGAACAACGCTTTTGAACAGATTTTATTTGCATAAAGAGGGGCGCACAGCCCCTTGATTGGAGGGTGAAGGGAATGGTTAAGTGGGTGGAATTGCAATTTGTTGTTAAAAACCCTTATTGGCATATTACGAAGGACACTGTAGTTAAGGTTGAGGGAGAAAAATTTATCGTGAAACGAATCGACGGCATCGTGTTATTGGATGAAGCTGTGGGGAAACCTAACTCGGTCAAAGTTTTTGCTAGGGGTGTTCGTAGCGAAATGGCAAGTGAAAGTGGGTGTACTCAATGACAAATCCTAATCCATTCCAACAAGTCGCTGATTTCGTGGCAAAGATGAGTGAAGCTTATCGTGAGTTTGAACTGAACAACCTCATGACCGAACTTGAGGAGTTTAATAAACAAAATTATAAAGACGCTGCTATTGATGTAGCTTTGGCTACTGGCGACCGTGAGGCTTTTAACAAATTAGTGGGGAGTGAAATGAATGGCTGAAAAAGTGAAGGTTAGTCGTGAAGTTGTTGAGGCATACCAAGAATTATTAGACAAGCATGAAGGAAATTCGTTAGCAGTGGTCTATGAATGGTCTGAAAAGCTATTACCACATAAAACTGATTCGGTATTAAAAAACATCGATTGGGATACGCTGTTGGATTTAATAACTGGTAACTACGAGGTAATTGAGGTAACTCCAGAAGAGGAAATTGCAGAATTTTATCATGAAGCTCAACAAAATTTTAAATTGAAAAAATCTAAATCGAATTCAGCTTTCAATGAAGGTGTCTGTGATGGAATAATAACAACTTTAAATTTACTTAACATCAAAATTGAAGGGGTGAATGATTGATGAACGAACAATATTTCATAGATCAAATGGTGTTACATGTAGGACTCTACAAGAAATATCAGTACAACGAAAATGCTATGGGGTTTTATCAGAATCTTGAGGACCTACGAAAGCTAAAGGGTCTTGATACACAGGATGAGGCGTTGGATTATGCGATTGAAAAAATGGAGGGGGCAAAGGCTGCATGACACTAAAACAAAAACTTCAAAAAGAATCACGTAACACCATTGAAGATTATGCGCTGAGATTCGCGTGTAACGTAGAGCCAATATTATTTGAGGAAGCTCAAAATGGTAAATCTAAAATGCAATTTAATTTAGATGAAAAAGATAAACACATCGTAACTTCTCCAATTTTTATAAGTGCTGTAAATGAACTGTTAGAAGGTGTGAAGGTTGAAGTGGTACAAGTATCGACTAAATCGCTCTTTCCGAGTTTTAAGAAGGAATTTCTACAATTAAGTTGGGGTGATTTGAATGATTAACCGAGTTGTATTAGTTGGCAGACTTACAAAAGATCCTGAATTACGCTATTCACAAAATGGGGTTGCATCATGTCGCTTTCAAGTGGCAGTAAATCGTACATTTCAAAATCAACAGGGTGACCGCGAAGCTGATTTCATTAGCTGTATAGCTTTTAGAAAACAGGCTGAAAATCTAGCAAACTTTCAGCGCAAAGGAAATTTAATAGGTTTGGAAGGGCGAATCCAAACAGGCAGTTATGAAGGGCAAAACGGAAAAGTCTACACAACGGACGTTGTAGCAGACAGCATTCAGTTTTTAGAACCGCGTTCAAACGGCACAGGAGGCTCACAGAGAACTTCAAACTACGAATCTAGTACAAATACAGGTGAATCGTATCAAGGTGGTTCACAGGGCAATTTTGGCGGTAATAACAAACAGTCAAGTTATACAAGGGTTGATGAAGATCCATTTGCGAATAGTAAAGGGCCAAAGGAAGTAAGTGAGGACGATTTGCCTTTCTAAATAAACATATTCGGGGTGATAAATATGGAGCCATTAAAGAAAATCACTAAGGCTAGGACTTCACGAGAATTAGAACGATTGGTTGCTGATGATACTGAGAGAGGTTGGAACGTAGCGAGTCGGATGAACTATATTTCTCAAGACCCACGACCTTATCAAATACTATTGGAATTTAATGTTGAAAGGGAACAGGTGAGTTTATGAAGAAAGGTAGCCAGCTGTTTACTAAAGTCATAATACTCAAGTTACGTAGAGAAAAACCTACAGTCATTGAAGTTAATGGTGAACGTTTTGTAAAAGATAATCGGAATGTTGGAGGTAAATGATGGATTATTCAAAACAAGAATGTCCTAAGTGCGGGAAATTAGTGAAAACATTATACAGACCAAGTTTTAAACACGAAGGACCAAATTTTTGTTATTGGTGCAATAAAAAACGAATGACGGAGGAAAATAAAAAATGAACTTAACAAAACTATTTGAAACACAAGCGAAGTTGGACGAGCACATCATGCAGGAGCATCAAGAGTTACGAGGGCAGAATAATCTTGATTGGAAGCTACTAGCGTTACAGGTTGAACTAGGTGAATGTGCGAATGAATGGCGAGGGTTTAAGAAGTGGAGTAAGGACCGGGAGCCGAGAATTTCTGTGAAAAATTCATGTGATCCTTGTGAAGGTACTGGAGATATTAATTGGCCATCAAGTAAATTACATCTTTTAGATGGTAATAGTGGTTTAGAGTATGAAGAATGCGAATATTGCAAAGGAATTGGCTTTGACGGATATAAAAATCCACTTCTTGAAGAATACGTTGACTGCTTGCATTTAATTTTGAGTATTGGGTTAGAATTACAGGTTAATTTTGATGCTGTTTATTCACCTACACATTTTATCTTTGGTAATGATATTACAAAGACATTTACACATCTAATAGGTGATGCATCGTTGATTAATTCAGGATTTAAAGAAATAGAACAGGAATACTCCATATACGTAAATCATTTCATGCATCTTGGTGAATTACTTGGCTTCACGTGGGAGCAAGTAGAAGTAGCTTACTACGCTAAAAACGAGGTCAACCATGAGCGTCAAAACGCTGGATATTGAGCAAATTATTAAGAAGGTGAAAAAATGAAATTCTTAGACCTATTTGCAGGTGTCGGTGGCTTTCGTTTCGGAATGGAAGCCACAGGACATGAATGCGTTGGGTACGTTGAAATAGACAAATATGCTCGTAAATCATACGAGGCGATACACAATACAAAAGGAGAATGGACAGCACATGACATCACTAGCGTTACAGATGACGATATTCGAGGACTTAGGGATAGAGGACCAATCGATATTATCTGTGGAGGATTCCCATGTCAAGCTTTTTCAGTTGCTGGGAAGCGAAAAGGATTCGATGACACTAGAGGAACTTTATTCTTTGAAATCGCACGTTTCGCCAATATCATCCGACCACAGTATTTATTCCTTGAGAACGTCAAAGGACTCCTCAACCATGACAGGGGGTATACGTTCGAGATTATCCTCAGAACCTTGGATGAACTCGGGTATGATGCGGAATGGCAAGTGCTTAACTCTAAAGATTTCGGAGTTCCGCAAAACAGGGAAAGGGTGTTCATTATTGGACATCTTAGAGGAGCAAGTGGACGAAAAGTATTTCCTATCAAAGGATTTAGTCCAGCGCCTAGTATTAACATAATTGGCACTACTAAAAACCAAGATGCTAAGGGTACTAATTGTAGGCATTGGGTACACGATCGAAATGGAATTGTAGGAGCTTTAAGTGCAACTGATTATAAACAACCAAAACAAATAATTGTTGCAGGAGAATTAAGTATAAAAGGTCATGATTTAATTAGGCGAATTTACGACACGGGTGGGGATTTCCCCTAGCCTTTCTACGATGCAAGGTGGTAATCAGGAACCGAAAATTGTACAGGCAGTCCTAACACCAGATCGATTAGAAAAAAGGCAAAACGGGAGAAGAATAAAAGAACCAGGAGAACCAATGTTTACATTAACTGCACAGGACCGGCACGGAGTAGCGATAAAAGAAGCTACAAAACAGGGTTATGATACTGCTCATCCTGGTGATTCTATCAATTACTCAGTGCCAGATTCTAAGACTCGTAGAGGACGTGTAGGAAAAGGAATTGCGAATACATTAGACACTGGTTGTCAACAAGGCGTACTTACAGATGAATATCGTATTCGCAAACTCACTCCACGTGAATGTTGGAGATTACAAAGCTATCCTGATTGGGCTTTCGATAAAGCAGCAGCTGTTAATTCAGATAGCCAACTATATAAACAGGCAGGCAATGGTGTAACTGCAAACGTTATCGAGGCAATTGCACAAAAGTTAGTGTAGGAGGGCAAACATGAACGTACTAACATTTGAAATACCAGGGATAATTCAACCACAAGAGCGACCTCGATTTAGTAGACGTGGTAAGAAGGTAGTCACACATGACGCACCAAAGAGTAAGGACTTCAAAGACTTTGTAAAGCTCGTAGCATATCAATATAAGCCGTCAGAATTAATTACAGAGCCAATTAAACTAAAAGCTGATATTTATCTCATGCCACCAAAGAAATACCACACAGGGCCAAAGAGAAAGCTTATAGCTAGTGGCGAATTGCGTCCAACAACAAAGCCCGATCTCGATAACTTGATAAAGGGTATTAAGGATGGATGCAACAAGATTATTTGGCATGATGATTCTCAGATTGTTGATATGACAGTGAGGAAGTTTTATTCAGAAAAACCAAGGGCCGAGGTGACGATTGAATGGGCAGAAAAGTAGACAGTAGATACATCTTATTCACTGGTGATGTTCATGAAACGGTTAAGTTTGATTTTACAATACAACAGATTGGAACTTTTATTACCATGTGGGATCAAGGATATCCAATAAACAAAATAGCTCAAAGGCTTAATACAAGTAAGGTTAGTGCTGCATTGATTGTTATGGATCTAGAGATGACAGGAAAGATTGGGTCGCGTGCTGGTGGATTGCTAGGGGAACAAAAAGTGGTTAGTTGAAAGATATTGTTCAGGAAGGAAGTGAGAACACGGGTTATCAATTACCTGATATGAATGAATAAATCTGAAAAGAAAAAAAGGAGCAAATCCTTCGTCAAAGGAAACTTACTCCTAACTATCTTTACCGAGTATTTTATCTTTAAACAATAGGACTTAACATTTTAAGGATAATAGAAGCATTTACGTTTGTTTGTGTGCCTCCTGCCAATGTTTGAAGGATTACTGCTGCAGCGGAGGTATGATTTCTAAGTGTAAGAATACCGCCGGCTGGGATAGCAATTATCACCTGACCAGTATTTTGCTGAGTACCAGCTCCTGAACCGTAGACTGATTCTGGGATCGGTACACCATTTAAAAATAGTGTGAATTGGTTAGGTTCAACACCTGATACGCTGAAAGTAACTTCGTAGATTCCTGGTGTGGTAACAACAATTTGAGAGGTTCCTGGAATGTGCGTAATTCCAGGTGTAACTATACCTGTTGAATCGAAAATAACATCAGCCTCTACAGCTACAGTTTCAGGACTTAGATTATATATATATCCATATTCGCAAAGACTACTACATGCTGATGGTGTTACAGGAGGAATAGCACCAGTAATTCCACAGAGATCAATGGCTGTGAATGGTCCTATTTGGCTTCCACATAAGTAGGAACGTTTATTACAGTTACTACATTTATCCATTTTTTCACCTCCGTTTGTAGTATTTTATTCGAGTGAAAGATGGTGTAAAGGGCAATAGGTTAATACATTCAATTAATAACTTAGACTCATTATTAATGTTCTATTTTAAAAAAAAGACCAATTGTATGAGATGGATACTTCTTTATAGCTATTCAACAAGCCCCTGTTAGTTAAGAATAAAATTACTAATTATTAATAACTAACGACTCACTAAATATTTTTAATATTATCCCTTATTCAATTAGTCTGCCCTACAGCTGTAATTTTGCAAGTTGAAATTGCAAATCTAACGATTGTTTCAGGACTTATTGGTAAAGTACCTAACACTATGCCAAGACCTGTTTGTTCCACGGTAAAATCTGCTGCAATAGAACCATTAACTGCTAAAAGATTCACTGTAGAACCGATAAGTGTATCTAGCAATTGTCTAATCGGTCGTTCGCGACAATCACACTCGCACCCTGAATTAACAGGTGGCAACAAGTTGATAGTAGGTCCTGGTGGTAAAAATCCTACCCCTGTAACATCAGAAATATTTACTTTAAAGGTTGTCGCACCATCTGTAACAGTAACTAAAAAATCATTCACTTCAATAATTGTGAATAAAAAAAATAGAGGAGGTACATTTGGTGCGTCTGCAACAGTGCCAAGAATTACAGTTTGCCCAACAAGCTGCTGTAAGACGGACTGAAGTGGAGAAACACAACAATCACAAAGACACGATGAGGTGGGGACTGAAGGACAGCAACTATTAAGTGCTGTGTACTTAACTGGCGGACAATTTCCGTTAGTTTTTATTCTAGTAATTTTCTTTTTTTTAGACATAATTTCACCTCACTATTTCTTTTATAATATGTTTAAAAGAAATATGAGATTGGATTAAAACCTATTTAGGTTTGAACAAAGATACTTTTTTTGAGCAGCGCTTATTGAACAATATGAGGAAAATAAAAAACCCCAGTTTATACTGGGGAAACGGTTTGTCAGGAAATAAATATTATTTTTCAGGATAATCTACATGTAATGGTGGTGGAACTAACCAGCCTTTATTTTTATTAAGTCGTAGTAGTTTAGCACCGATTTGAGCTTTTGCTGTATGGAATTGTCCATACATTAATGCGATATCTTCACGAATAGAAATACCCATTGCTTGACTGCATGCAACTAATCCAGCAGCTAGGTCGGCACTAAGTGCAGCGCTAATTTCTGGATCATTAAACTTAGCACCAGCGGGGATATCCTTCATCCTTGCTACCGGTCTTTCAGGTGAAGCAGGAGGTAAACCAATACCATTTGTTTTTAGGATTTTCTCTAATTGTTTTACTTCTTCCCTGCAAAGTTCAACGATATCTTCAATTATTTTCTTTAGATCTTCGTCACCAGCATGATTATAAAAAGTTTGATAGCCAGAAATCATGCCATAATCTGCAATTAAATTTGACCAAACACTAAACACTTCACCGTAATGCAATGGCTCGTTTTTTGGATTTCCTCCAAAAATACCCATACTTTCACTTCCTTTTCTTATTTTAGCTAAAGCAAGGATAGTATGGTTAAAAATAAAAAAATAATTCATTACTGAACAATATGAAAAAAATAACAAACACACACACATGTAAAGTTTTATAAAACAAACACTTTTATATGTAATAGAGGGATAGCACGTGCGGTAACAGTGTGCGGCGATGCAATGCAACAGGTTGCTATCCCAAAATAAAAAAGAGCCATCTCCTTAAAAAAAGAAATGGCTAAAAAGTAGTCTTGGATGAAGACATTGAAGTGTCAAGCAAACACTTACACTACTATAACTATGTTGTAATTTTAGTTTTGTATAGTTGAAAACCTGGAAATTTAATAAAAAAAGCCGCAGCGTGTTCAGACGCTACAGCTAAGAATTGGTTTATGCCCTTTGACGGTGCTTACAACATTATTATATCACACCGTAGGAGGGCAAACCTATGTTAAAAGAGAAAACGGAATTAAATCGCTACCAACTAGACAAGGCAATTAAAAAGTACCATGACAATATGTGTAAGTACATGAGAATGAAAGATGAGCTTGATTCATTAACAGCGGCGGCATCTACAGCCAAGTATGGTATTGAGGCAACAATGCCTAAAGCAGTCGGAAGTACAAGTGATCCAGTACATGCACATGTTCAAATTAGAGCATCGCGAGAAGTACGCATTAACAAAATTAAAGATGAATTACTAATGGTTCAAAATTTAACAAGCAAGGTAAATGGCGATATAGAGCAAGAAGTACTTTATTGGTTGTTAGAAGGCATGCCTTTCCGCTGGATAGGTGCAAAGCTTAATATGAGTCATACAAGCGTACAGCGAGTACGAGAACGTGTTATTGATATGATGATGAAGTAAATAATAATAACCCTGTCCTCATTTTAAGACAGGGTTTTTTACAAAATGTTTTACACTCTCCGAACAACGGCCAAATAAATAGATGATGATATACTTTGAATGAAAAACACAAGCATTACATAATAAATAAAATATTCTTTATCTATTAATTTTAACATTGCTACTAGTGCTACTCCAATTAATATACCAACAGTTAGAACAGAATAAGAAAATGACTTGATTTTAAAGATGAGCATTTGACCTCTCTCATCTTGCGACTCTATCCTACGTTCAAATGTAGATTTGTAAAATTCTGCAATAATTACTAACACTGCTAAAACACATATACTAATCATAGCTAAGTTGACCATTATTCATCCTCCACATAATTAAATACATCCGTTATTTCTTTATCAAATGAATTAGCAATTTTAAAAGCTAGAATCAAAGACGGATTATATTTATTTTTCTCTAAAGCTGCTATAGTTTGTCGACTGACACCAACCACATCTGCTAATTGTTGTTGCGTCCATCCTTTTTCCGCCCTACAAATTACTAATTTGTTATTTAACAATAGCACCACCTCTTATATTAATTGTAATTTATTTCTTACAAATTGTAAACTATTTTTTACATTAAATAAAGTTACATATGTTCAAGATGTTCTAAGTGTTACAAATGTGCCAAGTGTTACAGATGTTCCAAATGTTCCAAACGTATCAATTTTGGTGAGTTACGATGTAAACTAAAGGGGAGGTCGGACAGGTAAATGTTTCTTCCCTTGGTATTTACAAAATCCTAAATATTAGGGAAAGACAGACCGACGACCGACCTGCGCCTCATAAACTTGTTCGAGGCAAGACATACACGGCCGGCCCATATTTTTTAAGAGATTAGGTATCTTAATTAATATAAAAGGCTAAAAATTGCTGAAGGAGTGGTTTTTATGTGAACTTCGTCCACTTTCCATTTAGTCAAACTTACTAAAACAAACTTACTGAGCAACAAAGTGCGCGGATACGCACTATAAATAAAAACACAATTCGCTTTACAAATATAACGTGGGCCAGCTCTACCACGATTTCGCAAGTGAGCTAACTCGACAAAAACAATAGCAAAGCTTTCATCTTAGGATGGAGGCTTTTTCTTTTGCTTTGAAAACTGCATCAAACAGCCAAAACACTATGAGTTGAGAGGGCAGAGTTTGGTGTGGTTTTGAGAGTGGAATTTGTAGAAAATTGTTCCAATTTGTTACCTCTCGGATTATGATTAAATGGGAGGACTAACATGGCAAAAAATACACAAGAAAATCACGAACAAAATCAAGAAAGAAAAAAGAACAAATGGATAGAGTGGAGAAATCAGGATTGGTTATGGCTTGTCTTAATTTTATGTGCAATTATATATTTTGTCATAACATTTAGGCTTGCTGATAATAAACAGGTTGTAGACTTATTTTCGTTTATTTCTAGCTCCGTTTCTATTGCATTAGCTGTGGTTGCAATATTTTATGCATGGAAACAGGATAGCGATAGCCAAGTCGTTTCAAGAGAAACATCAAAATTACTAACTACTATTACAACGAAAATAGAAGGTATGGATAAAAAAATGGATAAATTTGATCCGAGTATGATCACAAATCCAGAACAGATTCAAATGCTAAATGAAATAAAAAATGTGATAAGTAACAACGACCAAAATGAGGACCAAAAGACTTATGAGGATATTACAAATATAATCAATCAAAGATTTGAAGATATGAACGCGAAGCTTCAAGGGTATTATTTAGATGATGAATTTGAAACACATTATATGTGTAAATTTTTAATTGGTGATAACCATTCAGATCCATTAGATTTTTTAAATGATATTATAAAAACATTTAAAGCCAACAGTATTTCACATGTTTTCGCAAACGACATATTAGTGGTGACATTTAAGAGTAAACACCCAGATGTACTAGGGGTGATGCCGCCATTAGCTAGAAAGTATGGCTATCATGTTAATAATATAAATTTTAATTAACATCCTCCGGGATGTTTTTATTTTGTTCTGAAAAGTGAGTATCGAGCAGTTCCTCCCCTTTAACTGCTAGGGCATCGGTACTTACTTTTGAGAGCAAAAATTTGTTACATATATTTCATCTTCTCGTTTATGATTAGGTTGGAGGTGAGAGCTTTGGAATGGGGTAACATCGCTGATTGGGTAAGTGGTTTAGGTTCAGTAGCTGCAGTAGGTTCTGCAATTTGGATTGCATCAAAAGAAAGTAGACCAAAGTTATTAGTTGATGTTATAAAAGATGATTTTAGACATCAAAATCACGGTGAGCAACTTAAAAGATACGACATTTGTTTGTATAATGTAAGAACTAAAGTTGTACATGTTAGATACATAGGTTTTTATTACAAAGATAACTTTAAAACCGTGTTATTAGGAAGAGAACGTTCTGGTAAAAGCCCGCTAATCGACTCAATAAAATCCGGTGAGGTAAAAGTGTTTACAAGAGAAGTAAATGTATCTGAATTCCATAAAAAGACAAACGGCAAAAGGAAAAAGATTCATGTAATAGTTGAAGATATAGAAGGTAAAAAATATCGAACAAAATTCACTCCATAGTTGAAAGGGGTGAATTTTTATTTTGCCTTGAAAAGTGAGTATCGAGCAGTTTCACCTCCCCTGACTGTTGGGCAACGGTACTTACTTTTGAGAGCAAAAAGTTATTACATATATTTCATCTCCTGGTTTATGATTGGTTTGGAGGTGAATTAAATGACAGAATCAACTCAAACAAACGCATCTAGCCAAAATACCACTTTTATTCACGACTTAATTGAAATGACTAGGAAAGATGATAAAGATCTAAAAGCATTCATTGATAGTAATCTTTTCCCTAAAAAATCTTCTTTAAGTTTTGAATCAATCAAGAACAATATAGACTCATTAAAAGTAATGGATCATACTCAACAGGTGATTGTAAAAGCAAGGGCTAAAGAATTTGAAGAATCACATGATCCTTCTAAATACATACCTTCACTTATTGCAATTGTTAGTATTATTGGCGTTTTATATTCGGCGATAAAAGAGCTGTCTGGCAATAGTGCTTGGAGTGTTTTCCTTCATAGCATGGTAATTGCCTTTTTAATTATATATATTAACCGTACTTATGAAAGACTTATTAAAATACGTCCTACTGCAATTTATTTTAATTCTTTGATAGCGAATATAAAATATGATAATGAATGAACAAAAAAAGACATCCTATGGGTGTTTTTATTTTGCCCTGAAAAGTGAGTATCAAGCAGTTCCTCCCCTTTGACTGTTGGACAACGGTGCTTACTTTTGAGGGTGAAATAATACCTAAATATAATAGTGATAAACAGCTATTTTTATGCTATTTTGTTAATGAGGTGATTTTATGGCGGGGGATATTACAACTAATTTTAAAAATCACGTGAACAGAACACCGCATAATGAGCATGATAAACTTAACAACAAAGCCATGAGTAGTAAAAAAATCACTAAAGAATGTGTAGACAGATTGATTGAGGATATTGATAAAACATTAAAGGCGTCCGAGTGACGTCTTTTTATTTTGAGTAAAATAAGCAACTAGCATAATGGGGTGATGCCATTGATTGAACACAAGTTAACAGTGAAGCAGCAAGCGTTTGTTGATTATTATATTGAACTAGGGAATGCAACAGAAGCTTATTTGAAGGCATATCCGAATGTTAAGAAGGAAGCTACTGCAAGGGCTGCAGGAAGTCGCATGTTAACAAATGTTAGCGTGAAATCTTATATAGACAATCGCATGGAAGAGTTGAAGTCTGAGCGAGTAGCAGATCAGCAAGAAATACTAGAGTTACTAACTGCTATCGCAAGGGGCGAGACAACTTCGGCAACTTTACGTGGCATAGGTGAAGGTGCACAAACAATTGATGAAGATATGCCACCAACTACTACAGAACGAATTAAAGCTGCTGAATTACTAGGCAAGAGATACCGTATGTGGATTGATAAGGTCGAGACAGATGGTAAAACTAAAGTGGTTATTGTGGATGATGTGTAATGACAGAGAAACGTATCAGTTTGGCTAGTATCATTACAGAGCAATTCAAACCTTTCTGGCGTGCCTCTAGAGCAAAGGAACATTTACGTTATGTTTTAAAGGGTGGTCGTGGTTCTGGTAAGTCCTTTCATATTCCAATGCGTATCCTACTAGACATCATGGAATACCCAGTATCTGCACTTGGTATTCGTAAAGTGCAAAACACCATTCTGAAATCTGTGTACGCTAACTTTAAAGCAGCCGCAAATGTTATGGGTGTTCGTGATCAATTCCGTTTTGTTGATTCCAAGCTCGAAATCACTTACTTAGGCCGAGGAAACAAAATTTATTTTGCTGGTGCAGATGATCCCGAAAAGATTAAATCTATCAAAGATGCTGATTTCCCATTAGCTATCGTATGGTTTGAAGAATTAGCAGAGTTTAAGTCAGAAGATGAAGTAACAACAATCGAAAACTCGATTCTACGTGAGGAGTTGGAAGGGAAGATATTTTCGCAAGCTGAAAGACAGCAAGCGTACCCTTTTGACTACTCTTTTTATTATTCTTACAATCCACCGAAACGTAAACAGTCGTGGGTGAATAAGAAGTATGAGAGTTCAATGATTGATTCAAATACTTACGTAGATCATTCAACTTATTTAGGGAATCCGCATTTATCGAAAAAGTTTATTGAAGAAGCAGAGAACGTTAAGAAAAATAAACCTTTAAAATACCGATGGGAATACCTTGGTGAAGCGATAGGTAGTGGAGTTGTACCCTTTGACAACCTACAAATTGAAAAAGGCTCAATCACAGATGAAATGGTTGCATCCTTTGACAATATCCGAAACGGAGTCGACTACGGTTATGCTACGGATCCATTAGCATTTGTGCGTTGGCATTATGACAAGAAGAAAAATGCTATCTATGCTGTTGATGAAGTATACGGTGTGAAGATTAGTAATCGTGAGTTATCGAAAAAATTACATGCGAAGGGTTATGAAAATGACCGTATTGCAGCAGAAAGTGCAGAGCCTAAATCCAATGCAGAGTTAAAGAATGAGTTAGGTATTAAAAAGCTCTATGCCGTAAAGAAAGGTCCGGATAGCGTCGAATATGGTGAGGAATGGTTAGACGATTTAGATGCAATTTATATCGACCCATTGCGTACGCCAAACATTGCAAGAGAATTTGAAAACATCGATTATCAAACGGACAGAGATGGCAATCCGATACCTCGCTTAGAGGATAAAGATAACCATACAATAGACGCTACTCGCTATGCATTTGAAAGAGATATGAAACGACCTTCAATGTCTGTTCTAAAGTGAGGTGATTAAATGCTGATCGAAGACTTGTTTAGACCGCGTTGGCATGAGCAAATGGAAGAGGTGATTAAGAATATGGTTGAAAGTGTGATTAAGGATGAACAAGTAATACTTAACGAGATAGAAGACTGGGAAAAGTCTGACAAACGCAAGTTGATGATTATTGGAGAAAAGTATTATAGAAATAAAATGGACATAGAAGAAAAGAAGCGTGACGCTGCTTGGAAATCTAATTTAAAGCTTGTTCATGGATATGTAAAGAAACTCGTTGATCAAAAAGTTGGTTACACACTTTCAAAACAGCCATCTATTACAAGTGAAAACAAAGTTTATCAGAAAAAGCTCAATGAAATCTTTGATGCTGGAATGATCAATCGTTTACGAAAGGTAGGCAAGGAGGCCATCAATAAGGGAGTTGCTTACTTACATCCATACTTTAATGAGACTGGTGAACTAAGTTTTATGCGCTTCCCTGCCGAGCAGATCATTCCTTTTTATGCTGACTCCGAGAATATGAAAATAGAGTCTTTTTTAAGAGTGTATGAAACGGATTATTATGATGGGACAACAAAAAAGACACTGAAAAAGGTTGAGCACTATCACAATAAAGGTATCGATCATTATGTACTAGATGGTTCAACACTTGTTTCTGATGTTCAGAGAGGTGGTAAACAAGGTTATCATTTTTTATTTGGTGAACAGCCAGTACTATGGGAAAAGATACCTCTTATTCATTTCCGTTATAACGAGGAAGAACAAGCACTGATTGACCAAATTAAATCGTTAGTGGATAACTACAATACTCAAGCATCAACTAATGCCGATATCCTTGCCGATATTCCGAATTTCATCTATAAGCTAATAAATTACGGCGGAGTAGATTTAGAAGAGTTTATTAGTGACTTGAATAAATACCGTGTTGTTAAAACGGATGAAAATGGTGATGTAGACAAACTTATAGCTGACATTCAAACAGAGGCAACAGAAAAAGAGCTTGAACGCACACGTAAAGTTATTTATGAATTAGGCCGTGGTGTGGATACCATAAATGAAAATCTAGGCAATGCTTCTGGAGTTGCTCTTAAATTTCGTTACAGTGATTTAGATCTTGACAGTAATATTTTAGAAAGTGAGATGCAATCAAGCATTGAACATATGATGTGGTTTATTACACATTATCTAAAGATGATTGACGAAGGTGATTTCACAAATGAAAAAGTAAAGTTTATATTCAATCGTGATATCATCACAAACGAGTTGGAAGCTGTTGAGATGTGCGAGAAGTCTACAGGTATTATCGATGACCAAACAAACCGTGAAAATCACCCTTGGTATACACCGGAGGTCGAGAAACGCCTTAAAAAGCAAAAGGAAGAAGAACAGAAAGAAATAGATGAGTATCGAGAGTCTATAGAGCAACAGCGACAATCTCAAATGGAAGTGAAGGGCAATGAGTAAGTATTGGGAAAGTCGTGCAGCACAGCGTGAGCTAGAATCACAACTTATTGCAAGTAAACATTTGGCTCGTATGGATGAACAACTACGTATAGCACAAGCAAACATCATACAACAGATTGAAGTATTCTATTCACGTTATGCTATTGATAATAAAATTTCATATGCCGAAGCAAAAAAGTATTTAACAGCTAAAGAACTAAAGGATTTTCGAAATATCACACTTCATCAATTTAGAGCAATGTCATTGTTAGGCGATCCAGAATATGATCGCATATTAAATGCAATAAGTTATAGAGCGAGAATCTCTCGACTAGAAATGTTGCAATTACAGATACAAATGCAGATGCTTGAGTTATTCGGTAGCGCAAATGGATTACAGGCTTATACGTACTCAGGGCTAACAGAGGTTTATGAAAACTCCTACTACAAATCGTTGTATGACATTGCATCGTTTACGGCAGTTTATCAGCCTATCACTAAACTAACAGATGATGTTATGAAAGATGTATTGTCCTATAATTGGTCCGGGAAAGAGTTTTCAAAGCGAATATGGGGGCATGAAGCCCAAACAATAGCAACTATAAAAATAGAGTTAGAAAAATCGTTTAAACAGGGTCGCTCACTCATAAAAACGTCAAGAGCAATTAGTGAAGCTACTGATGTAGCTTTAAGTCGAGCGGAGGCGCTTGTAAGAACTGAAGCTAATTTCTTTCACGGTTTAGCTACAAACAACGCTTATATTGATGCAGGTATTGACCACTATCAGATACTTGCCACATTGGACAATCGTACATCAGAAATATGTCAAGAACAGGATATGAAACTATACTTTGTGAAAGATTATAAACCAGGTACCAATGCTCCACCGTTTCATACGAGATGCAGGACAACAACTATTGCGTATTTCAACGAAGCAGAGTATATGAAAAATGAAACACGAATGTCTGCTAACGGTCGGATCGAGAAGATGGACTATAAAAAGTGGAAAGTGAAGTACGTCTCATAGTTTCATCGTCTTTTTTGCTTTGCAGACGTAAAAGATTCAAAGCTAACACCTATCGTGCGTACTACGACAATGCGAAATAGGAGGTTATAACGATGAAAAAAGAAGAATTAATTGCTTTAGGCTTAACAGAAGAACTAGCACAGAAGGTTTTAGATGGATTTGGCACAATGGTCCCTAAAAGTCGGCTTGATGATAAAATTCAAGAAAATAAGGACCTTACAACGCAATTGAAAGACCGTGACACGCAGCTTGAAGAATTGAAGAAGGTTGATGCTAAGGGGCTTCAAACGAAAATCGAAGAGTTACAGCAAGAAAATACTGATGCTAAAGCCAAATACGAAAGTGATTTAAAAGAAACGCAACTTTCCAACGCCATTAAATTAGCATTACATGGCAAGGTGCACGATACGGATATCACATCAAGAGAAATCGACAAAACAGCAATTGAATTAGATGTGGATGGTAACATCACGAAAGGACTTGAGGAGCAACTAAAAACGTTGCAAGAATCCAAGTCCTTTTTGTTTGTGCCTAAATCATCACCATTACCGGCAGGCGTAAAGCCAGGTGAAGGAAAAAAAGACGATGGAAATGCAAACTCGAATGATAACTATGGTAAGCGAATTGCAGAAGAAGTATCAGGAAATACGCAGCACTTAACTGATGCGCGTAAATCTTATTTTGAATAAGGAGATGAAATAAAATGAGTAAATTTGTTGAAACAACTTTCACAAACAAAAAAGTAATTTTAAAGTTTCCGGATCATTATGTGAATCTAGCTATCACTGTTTCGGACGCAGGAGTTAGTCTAAATGCAGAGGGCAAAAAAATTGTACCCGCTGGAACTATTCTAGGTGGTGGGTTCTTATTGGATGAATCTGTGAAAGCTATAAAAACAAACAGTGCTGAAGCAGAAGGTGTTCTTTTCAGTGATACTGATGTCACGTTTGGTCCTGCACCAGGAGCTGCTTTAATTCACGGATTTATTGCGCTTGATAAACTTCCAGAGGCGCCAACTACTGAAGCTTTAGAAGCATTAAAACAAATTACATTTTTAAAATAAGAAAGGATGATTATTAATGCCAACAATTTTTGATTTAGTAAATGCCCAAAATATTGCGGCTTACTACCAAAATAACCCGTCAAACAGCATTCCATATTTAGGAGCTACTCTTTTTCCACCAAAGAAACAACTTGGCTTAGATTTAAGTTGGATAAAAGGATCTAATGGATTACCAGTAGCTTTAATGCCTTCTGAATTTGATGCAAAAGCGACGATTCGTGATCGTATCGGATTTAGCAAAATTCAAACAGAAATGCCTTTCTTCCGTGAAGCGATGAGGATTGGAGAAAAAGATCGACAAGAATTAAATAAATTGCAGGCTTCTAATTTGGATGCAATGACCCAAACGATTATTGCAAACATTTATGATGATGCAACTAACCTTGTGAATGGCGCGAATGTACAGCCTGAGCGCATGATTATGCAGTTACTTTCTACAGGGAAAATTCGTATAACAGCTAATCGCCAAGATTACGACTACGATTACAAAATGAAAGATGACCATAAAGAAGCATTAACTGGTGGAGCTCAATGGAGTAATAAGGATGCTACACCGATTCAAGACATAATGAACTGGCAAGACACGGTAGAAGAGAATACGGGCACCCGACCAACGAATGCCATTATGACGCGTAAAACGTTTGGCTATTTGTTAAAACACCAAAGCATTCGTTTAGATATGAATCCACTAGGCGGTCAGAATGTGATCATGACGGATGCTCTATTGAAGCAATATTTACAAGATAAATTTGGTCTTTCAGTTGCGGTTTACAACAAGAAGTACCGTGCTGAAGATAGCTCATTGCATAATTTCTATCCAGATGACTACTTTACATTGATTCCAGACGGAAATCTTGGTAGTACCTACTATGGTACGACTCCAGAAGAGTCTGACTTGTTGGCCGGCCAATCTTCAGCAGACGTATCTATTGTTAACACTGGCGTAGCTATCACAACTATCAAAGAACCGCATCCTGTAAATGTTGAAACGATTGTGTCTGAAATTGTACTACCGAGCTTTGAAACTATCGATAATATTTTCATCGCAAAAGTAAATTAAGTGAAAGGACTGTTAAATGAAATCTGTAGTAAGAGTGAAAGATGATAGCTTTCCTGTTCGTTATGACGGCGTAACGTATAAAGTCGGTGAAGAAATTGAGGTGCTTAGTGAGCATGCTAAGCATTCTAGTTTTGAAGTTTTAAGAGTGATTGAAGAGGCCGAAAAACCTCTTACAGCTACCGGAATCAAAGCAAAGCTTGACGAACTTGGCATAGATTATAAAGGTAATGCTAGTCGCGAAGATTTATTGGAACTACTTGAAAATTCAAAGCCTGCTGAATAGGAGGTTTTTCAATTGAACGTATTCGATATCGTAAAAAGTAAAGTAAAACCTGATGTATTCACTGACGAAGAGCTACTTGTAAAAATTGAAGAGGTGGCCCAATCGATTAAAACGTATTGTAATAGGAGCGACATTCCTGAGGATTTAAAATTTGTTCATGCAAATATGGCGCTCGATTTAATTAGTCATGAGATTAAAGCGATGAATCCTGCTGACTACGCAATTGCAAAGTCTATCAAAGAAGGAGACGTTGCTGTTGAGTTTGGTTCAAATATTACAATAGGTGAGCAATCTACGGTGCTAATCCTGGCTAACTACACATTACAATTAAATCGTTTTAGGAAATTGAGGTGGTAATTGTGGACATACAAAGTATCATGGCGAAGGTTATACCTGCAGTAGAATTTATGTATGACAAGAAGGCCGAGATAAAACGCTATGGGAAAATCGTTAAACCTAGCGGTGCTGATGGTATGGATTGGGTACCGAAGCATTCAGACGTACCATGTAGGCTTTCTACTCCCAAATTGGACAATGCAGTTCAAGGTGGAGCGAATGTCATTAACTATGACGTGAAGATGTTTCTATCGAGTAATTACGATGTACTTGCTGGGGATATTGTTATTGTTGATGGCGTTGAATATGAATCAGCTAAAGAGCCCTTTGTATATGTGTCACACCAAGAAGTGTTATTGATACGGAAGGGATATGCTTAGATGGGCTTTGAATTTAGTGAAGTGTTACGTATCAAAGAGAATCTAATTGAGCTCAGCAAAGCCTCACACCGTGTGCAATTGAAAGTAGCTCAGCGCATAGCCCAATTAGCCATACGTAAAGTCAAAAAGATGACACCTGTTGATAACGGAGACCTACGTAACAATTGGAAGTCTGATGTAATCAAACAGGGCGATAACTATATAATCGTGATTTACAATCAGTTGGAATATGCTTCTTTTGTTGAAAAGGGACACCGGATAGTCATAGCAGGGAAAACAGTCGGTTGGGTTGAAGGTCGTTTCATGCTGAAATTAACTGAGGATGAGATGCAGCGTATTGCCCCAAACATGTGGGAGATTGAAATAGCGAAGGAGATGAAAAGAATCTTTGGTAACTAATTTGAAAACCCTCATTATCCAGCAATTAAAACAAGTTTTTGGGAATTTAGATGTATACGACGAACCAATACGGCAGGGTCTTAAGACACCTGCTTTTTTGGTGCTTATTACTAACGATTTTCAAGAAAGAAAGCTTTGGAAGCTCTCTGAATGGGAGTATTTAATCAATGTAACTTATTTTCCTAAAGATGAGAGAGACGCCTACACGGAAAATGACGACGTAAATCAAACATTCAAAGAGAACTTTCGTTATATTGGTAATCACTTCCATGTGAATCGCATGGAAGCATCGAAACATGATGGAACGCTTGTTATTACGTTTAGTGTTAAAAAACTTGTTAGAGAAATCGAAGAAGAAACATTGATGCAGACATTAGAATTTGGGGGTGTGCATATTGACGACTAGAGAAACAAAGCAGCAAAAGTTTGGGAAAGAAGCTTTCGTAAACGCTGCTGAAAATAATAAAGATCAGTTTATTCTTCAAGTTGTTCTTGAAGATGGAAAATCCTATACACGTGAAGAAGCAGCTAAGTTAGTGAAAGCATGGAAAGACAAGGAGGTGAAGCAGTAATGGCAGGAGGAAACTGGGAAAAACAAAACAAAGAATTATCCGGTGCATATACCAACTTTGAAACGAATGATTTAGTAGTTCAAGGTTTAGATTCAAAAGGTGCTGTAGTAATTCCGATTATGCTTGATTGGGGAGTTACTGGAGTATTCTCAAAGGTTACACCTAATACAAAATTTAAGGAGCTTTTCGGTAAAGATTTAAAGGATTTGAAACCAATCCGTGAAGCCTTTAAAGGCACTGGAAATGTCATTGTTTATAACCTAAATGGTAAAGGCGATGAGGCGACAGCTACAAGTGGAACATTTGTTGTTAAAGCAGTACATGGAGGTTCAGACGGGAATAAAATCGTTGTTACTGTTGCACATGGGTTAAACGGAGATGCTACAGTTCGTACGTTCTTTGATGGCGAGAGAGTAGATTCGCAGATTGTTAGCAGCACAACAGAACTAATTGCTAACCCATATGTAGTCTTTAACGGAGAGCTACCTGCAGGAGATGCCACATTGACGCTTTCTAAAGGAGCAACGGTATCAGCGACAAATGATTCATATGCAACATTTGCGACAGCCTTAGACACTCAAATTTTTAAAACAATTGCCATTGGTACAGATGATGATTCTATCAAACTTTTACTTTCTCTCAAAGTAAAACAGTGGCGTGAAGAAGAGGGCAAAAATGTAACTATTATCACAAATGACTACAATGCAGCAGATCATGAAGGTACTGTTTCTATCAAGAATGGTGTCTATATTGGTGGTGAACTCATCTCAGCAAAAGATGCTGTTTATTGGTATGGTGCTGCATATGCAAATGCTAGTACTAACTCATTAACTTATACTGAATATCCTGGCGCTACGGATGTAGAACGATTATCTAGCCATGATGTCATTAAAGCGAAAAGAGATGGGCACGTTGTGTTTATTTATGATGAAGGTGCAGATGGACTTGATCGAGTGGTTGTTGAGTCTGATATTAACACTTTCCGTTCATTTACACCGAAAAAGAACCAAGATTTCCGTAAAGGAACAATTGTACGTCAAATGGATATCATGGGCAACAATGTAAAGCATATCTACTCTCGTTACTTCATCGGAAAGGTAAAAAACCATGCAGATGGCCGTAATTTGTTCAAAGGGGCAATCATGAAAGATGTGCTAGATATTTTGGTCAAACAAGAAGCTATTGAGCCGTATAATCCAAATGATATTACTATTGAGCAAGGTGATTTAAAGGATGCAGTACTCGTGTCAGCAGGCGTTAAGTTTGTTGATGCTATGGAGAAATTATACATGACAATATTGTGTAAATAATGGAGGTGGGAATGCATGCCACGAATGATGCAAAACAATGATGCCATCTCAGCAAAAGAAGGTATCGTATATATCACAATTGAAGGTGAAGTCCATGAATATGCAGAGCTTATCAAGTTTGAAGCTCGTATTGATTATACAAAAGCTGACGTTAAGTCAGTTGGCAAACGGATGAAAGGTGGAAAAATTGTAGGGGCTGAGGGTACAGGTTCCATGGAAATTTACTACCATCGTCCAGAGATGCGACAGATGGCGCTTGAGTACGTAAAAACAGGTAAATCGCCAATTATGGATGTACAAGTTATCAATGCGGATATTACTTCAAGAGCTGGTAAACAAACAACTCTAATCAAAAACGTTGTACCAGATGGTGCTTTGATTGCAGCTCTTGACGGAGATACAGACGACTTGTTAAAAGACAGTACTGATTTCACGTTTGATGACTTTGATTTCTTAGAACAATTCAAAGTACTAAAAGATTAATAGGGGGAATTTTAAATGAGTAAATTTAGTGCATTCATGAAAGATAAAGTTAAAGCAGCAGAGACAGTAGAGTTAAAGTTAGAACGATTTGACGAGCCTATTAAGCTCCGTGCGTTAACCTCAGGAGAAGCTGACCAAATCAATGAACGTTGCTTTGTTAATAAAGCTGGAGTCAAAGGACGACAGGAACGTGTTTTTGACGTAGTTAAATATAATCGAGGAATCAGTACAGCATCGGTTGTTTACCCTGATTTAAACGACGCTGAACTTCAAGAATCATACAATGTTCGTGGTGCTGAAAATCTTTACTCTACTCTTTTCCTTTTAGGCGAGGCTGCTCAAATTCTTGAAAAAGTAACGGAGATAAGTGGAATTGGTGGGAGTATTAACGAAGATATAGAAGAAGCAAAAAACTAATTGCTGGAGGGCATGATGAAAAAGATCCTGAAGCCATTTATGCTCATTACGCCCTCCAACGTTTACGTATACGTCCAAAGGAATTTTTTGAAATGTGTAGAAAAGAAAAAGCTTTTCTCATAGCTAGTATTGATATTCGAGTTGAGGAAGAAAAGAAAGAAGCTGAACGTGCGAAAAGAAAATAAGGTGAGAGGTGATAAATATGATATATAAAGTTCCATTGAAAAATGCTGAAGAGCTTCTCCAGTCCCTTAATAGAGCTAATGCTCTAACAAATGAACTTGAAGAAACTCTTCTAGGCATTAAGAATTTGAATTGTGTTGATAATAACTCCGATGATGAGTTACTTGACACATCTGAATGTTCTGTTACAGATAGTGCGCTAAAAGAAATTACTTCGAAACTACAGTTGGTGCTTGAAACGTTATCTTAGGACATTCAAATTCACCCTCCACACCTAAAACAAATGTGTATGTCTGATTATCTTCATTAAATTCAATAGAGTACACTTTAGTTACTGTATGACCCAAGCCATGAGGATCAAAAGATGTAGAATCAGAGAATTGGTGGTTAAGAATTTCATAAGCTAACTTTTCGCTTTGTTCGTTAAATTTTTCTTGATTAAGAGAGTTTGGAAGTAAATCTGCTAATCCATAATACGTTTTAGGTGTTTTTGTGGTTAACAAAACCTTTTTAAACTGTTGAATAAAAGCATCTAAGCCTTGTACCATTTCAAGACCTATGCTTTTTTGTTCGAAATCAATTTTATAGTCTTTTTTGTATTGATGAACAGGTAAACGATCCATTAAATTTTCAAAATGCTTTTCTCGATTTTCCCATTTCATATGTATTTCACCTCCAATCAACTACTAGTTTAGCAGATGTTGGAAGAGAGAGAAGAACATTATTTTATGTGACTACTTAAAAATAAAGAGGATCTTCTTATATATTATAGTGTAGCTGGTTAGAGTACAGCGTATAACAATACGTGTCTTCACATAGAAGAAGAGAATCAAGAAAAACGAGATAGAACGGGTGACGAGATAACCGAATGCTTGAAAGGCAATATATGAGAGAAGGAGTGAGATAAGTATGACCTAACGGAGAAAGAGGTCATTTAGAATTCTTTTCTGGTGCTGGTGGATTGTAAGTAGCTAAGCTAATAACGTTCAGAACGAAATTTCGTCCCCCTTTTAGTATGCCAAATGTGGCAGAAAAATGTTTCGCAACAAATTGAGAAAGAAGAACGACTGCTAATGCAGGTTTGTTTGTGGGTGTTTTTTTGTTAACTGCCTCCGCATAGGAAGCAGTTAACAAAAGATTGTTTACTAACAACAAAAGATTGTTGTTAGTGATTAAAAAAATTCATCATTACTTACATGTTTTGAATTAGTTATTGTGGATTGTGAAGATTTTTTCTCTAAGTATATTTTAAATAAATCATCTAATAAAAGATTGATTTCGTTTTTGTGTTTGGACAAAAAATCGATTGCATCAGCAGATACTTCGACACCAAGTAACCTTTGGAAATTACTCTTTTCTATCCCATTGTCCAATGAGTGTAATTGAGAAATAATCTGCTTAATTACGACTAAACTTTTTGTATCTTTATCATCAATATGACTATGAATAATTAAATAAATTTGATCGATTATATTTACAACTATTCTTCTTTTTTCAGGCTCCATTGTAGTTAATTTATTTGCTAAGTGATTAACATCATTAAAAAATACTTTTTCATCATAGGTTTTAATGTCTGTTCTGCCAAGTAACCAATCAATTGAGACACCGAAGTATTCAGCGATTTTCTCTAATGTATCGAAATCTGGTTGGTGTTCGTTGCGCTCATACTTACCTAAAGCAGAAAATGAAATACCTAATTCATCAGCCATTTTTCGTAGACTATAGTCTACATCTTTTCTAAGAGATCGTAATCGTTCACCAAAATTCATATAGTTCACCTCAATACATGATTATATCTTATTGTGTCCGATAAGGGAAAAAACTATTTGACAGTGTACAAAAAAGGATATATCATAAGTTTGTGTACGAAAAGGGAACGAAAAGGAGGGATGTTGAATGTTGGACACAGCGAAAGTTGATTTAGAAAAAATAACTTTAGAGAGAGCTAATCAAGGTTTAAGTGCACACGAATTATCACTAAAAGCCGGGCTAAGTAAAAATGTGGTATCCAATATGGAACGTGGTTATGTTAAGCCACGATTACACACTGTAGGAAAAATTGTTAATGCTCTTGGGAAAAAAATAGAAGATTTTATTGAAAATTAGAGGGGGTCATCAAATGAACGAACTAAAAACATTCAATCACCATATTTTTGGGAATATCAGAGTTTTGATTCAAAATAATGAACTTACGTTTAATTTGTATGATATTGGCTTTGCTCTTGGATACACAAAAACGGCTAAAGGAATTACTTATTTAAGAAAAGAAAATTTAGCTAACATCTGTGAAAACCTTGATATAAAAGGGTTGTCAGCAAGTGACAACTATGAAATAACAACTGAAACTGATTTTGAAAATACTTTTGTCAAAGAAAGTGATTTATATGAATTAGCATTAGAAAGCAAAGCAAAAAACGCAAGACCATTCAGAAAATGGATTACAACAGATGTAGTACCATCTATTCGTAAAACGGGTGGATATGTTGCGAATGATGATTTGTTCATAGAAACTTATTTACCGTTCGCAGATGAACAAACTAAGATGGCTTTTAGAGCTACCCTACAGGTAGTAAAAAAACAAAATGAAGTTATTTCAGAACTACAACCTAAAGCTGATTATTTTGATGGACTTGTTGATCGTAATCTCTTAACTAATTTTAGAGATACAGCTAAAGAATTACACGTAAAGCAAAATGATTTTATCAATTGGTTGATTGATGGAAAATATGTTTATCGTGACCAAAAAGGTAAGTTAAAACCTTATTCAAAACATGTGCCTGAACTATTCCAAATCAAGGAGTGGGGAAGAGGCGATAAGACAGGTGTTCAAACATTAATTACACCAAAAGGAAGAGAAACTTTTAGATTATTACAACAGGCTAATTGAATAGGAGGAGATCTGATTGACTCATTTAAAAGTAATAGATGGAATAAAAAATGAAAAGCCAGATTATTTTGCGCTTTATTCAAAAGTGTTTATTAATGAACTTCAAGTGGCAACTGACAAGTACAAAACTGCTGCAGAATATGATAAAAATACTCTTAAAAAGTTAATATGGTCAGGTGTGAAAATGATTATTGCATCTGAATCTAGAAGTAATAATAAAGAAGGACTAGAAAATAAATTTTCACTAGTAACATTTATCAACTCATTGATGGCTCAATTAACTCCTAGAGAATTTCAAAACATTTTTCCAATAAATAAGATTTACTACGATGAAGATGATCATTGGAAAGATTATTTTTATACTCGTAGATATATTGAGGTGTTTGGCGAAGATAAAGTGATTGGTGAAGAAATGGATGAATTCCTTTGGGAATATCAAAATTGGACAATTAGTTTTTATATGCTGGAAATGATGGGCATTACAAGTGATTTACGTCAATTAGAAACTGGTAAGAGTATTATGGAGGAATTTCTTGAAGAACAGGGAGTACCAACACACACAATGTATGATGGTGCTGATGGTAAGAAATACATCGAAAATAGTCGAACTGGTGAAGTGTCAGAGGTAAAGAAACCTAGACCACGTTATTTACGAGTTGTTGAAAATGAAAAATAAAAAACCACATCTCAAACGGCAATTTGAAATGCGGTAACAATCGAGTGACATCCACTCCCAATAAACTAACGTTAATTGTACCACAATGTTGTTACAATTTGAAGTGGATGTTACTCCCAATCAGGAGGAGCATATGAAAACACAAAAACCACGTTCTTTAACATCATTTCTACCAATGTTTGAGGAAATAAAAGATAACTACGGTATCGATATTTTGAAATATGACTCATTCGAAAGTTTTAGCGTCGATTTCTTTTCACTGTTAAACAATGATGTAGCAGATGTCCTCAATTTAAGGGGGGCAATGGCATGAATGAAAAGGAAAAAAGGTTACTAATGTTAATAAACGACTTCTCAGAATGTATTGGTGTCTCACCACCGAAAACGATTGACGTGGGGCATTGGTGGCAAGAGGCAGTAGAAAAAATGAGTGACTTTCAATTATTAGACTTAAAATGTTATGGTTTTCTATCCAAAAGTAATCAACCAAATATTAAGAGAATGAACCAGTTATTAATAAAGCAAATCGAAAAAAGGCAACTTTTGAACACTCTCGTATGAGGGTGTTTTTTCATTGAAAGGGGTGAGGAAAATGTAAAAAGTATAGTTAAATCTCTCCACATTATGTATATTTGTGTATGAGGAGGGATTATAATGGCTCAAAATAAGGTGATTGCTGGAGATTATGAAGGAAAAAACATAATGATTAGTCAGCAATCTTTATTTAGCAAGAATGAAGTTTATTTATTCACTGGATTTACTAAAAAGTTTCCTTTAAATAAAGAAACAGTATCTTCTTATGAATTGGTAACTGAAGAACATAGGAAAAGTGCAGTTAGCGGTGTAGGAAGAGGATTAGTTGGTGGAGCTTTACTAGGACCAGTGGGATTATTAGCTGGATTATCTGCTAAAAATAAAGGTACTCATACTTTAGTTATTGAGTTCGAAGATGGCAAAAGAAGTTTAATTGAAATCAATGAAAAAATTTATAAGCTGCTCATGCAAAAAATGTTTTAAGCGCTCCTAGTGAGTGCTTTTTATTTTACCCGAAAGGCGGTGAGAATTTGGCAGGAGCACAAACAACACTTTCTCTCCAAGACAAGCTAACTGGCCCACTTATGAAAATAATTAAGGCTATGGATAGTACAATTAAAGTAATGGAGAAAATGGACTCGGCTACTCAGCAATTAGACCAAAGAAGTCTAGCAAATGCAAGAAAAAATATTTCCAATGCTTCAGCTGATCTAGAACGTTTAAGAAGTTCTATGACGTCAGCAGGTAATGGTGCAGACTCAGCAGCTCGTCAACAGGAGAAATTTAACCACTCTCTTGGTGACGGGCTTTCCATTATCAAAAGCTATGCCAATGGACTGTTGGTAGCTGTTGGAGCTTATAAAGCTTTTAGTACAGCAAAAAGTTTTCTTGGAAATATGTTCTCAGAAGGTATACAGTTCCAAGCTTTAAAACAATCTTCACAAGCTGCGTTTACAACGTTTTTAGGTGATGCTGAAAAAGCACAAAAATACATGGATGATATGTATGCTTTTGCTTTAAAAACACCTTTTAAATATCCAGATTTATTGACGTCTAGTAGAAATCTAATAGCATTTGGAGTTGAAGCTAAAAATACATTCCCGATTCTGCAGGCAGTTGGTGATGCCGTTGCATCCGTAGGTGGAAGTAGTGCTGATATAGCAGATGCAACAAGTATATTCGGAACAATCCAAGCGCAAGGGAAAATAACAGGAGTAGAAGTAGATCGACTAACTCGCTTTGGGGTAAATGCATATAAAATGTTAGGAGAAGCAGCTGGTGTATCTGCTGATGAGATGAAAAATCAAATTTCTAAGGGTACTGTAGGAGCAGATCAAGCTATTGGGGCTTTAGTAGATGGGATGAACAAAAAATTCAAAGGTGGTATGGCTGGGGTTAAAGGTACTATTCTAGGAGCATACGATTCTTTAGGTTCCGCTATAAGAAATGCTGGTGATAAAATGGTGGATCCGTACATCGAACCTTTAACAGCAGGCATTAAAGTCGTTACAGATATGATAAAAAAAATACCTCAATATATTGGTCCAGCGGTTTCAGCTTTTCTCCCATTAATCAATATGTTCAACGATACATTTAGTGGTGATCGCTTTAATGGCATTTTCGCTGCTATTGGTGCCTCTCTTACATTTATTGCTAACATTATATCGTGGGTAGGGCAAGCTGCATTATGGGTAGCTCAAATATTTGCAGATAACTGGTCTTGGATTGCGCCAATAGTTACTGTCCTTGGAGCTGTTCTTGCTGTAATTGTGGCTATTCTAATAACCAAATACACCATTCTTGGTCTTATTCGACTTGCAACTCTTGCCTGGGCTGCTGCTCAGTGGGCGGTCAATGCGGCTTATCTTGCAAACCCTATTGGTATTGTATTGCTTATTATTGTAGCGATTATCGCGCTTGTCATCTACGCAATGGTAGCTTGGGCCGAACAAACAGCCATGGTAGTAGGCGCTATTGTCGGTTCTGTTTACTGGCTTGGTGCAGTGATTTACAACGTTCTTATGGGAATTGGGAATTTCGGTATCATGGTCGCCGAATGGTTTGTAAACACATGGAATCAAGGGATTTTTATGGTTCAACTTGCGTGGATTGCACTCAATTTACTTGTCCGGATTATCTTTGATGCTATAGGTAATGGAGCACTTAGGACAGCTGAATTTTTCTTAAATAAGTGGAATGATGCTGTTTATGGAGTACAAATGGCGTTTTATGTGATGCAAAAAGGTATTCTTACCATTATGAGTAGTGTAGCTTCTGGCGTCGTTGGAACTGTGAATCATGCACTAAGCGCATTGTCTACATTAATAAATGGTGCAATTAAAGGCATTAATTCACTCATCAGTCTTATCAATAATATTCCTGGTGTCAATATTGGCGAAATTGGTAGCGTGGACTTTAAAGCAAGTACAGCTGCTGTTGATAAGTTAAACGGTATGAAGGATAATCTCGCAAAGCCGACTAAAGCTGCTCCTGTGAACCTTGGCTCCTTTAATACAGCAGGAGCTTATATGAAAAGCGTAGAAATGCCTACGGCTCCGCAACAGGCTTCTTTCAATCGATTAGAATATCAGAATCTAGGAGAAGCGTTTAGTAAAGGACAAAAGACAGGGTATAATTTGTCGATGAAGGCGAGCGACAAATTATCAGGTGTGATTGATAAAGCAACAGGCTTGATGTCTGGGAAAGATGCAGCTAGTTTAATGACACCAGGAGAAGTTCCTACAGGAGCATATGATCCAACACTTGGTGGAGCAACAGCACCTGGAGCAGCAGGAGGGGAAAATACTAAAGGACCAAAAGGTGGCAGTGGAAAAAGTAAAAACCCTACAGGTGGTAAACTCGATTCTATCGGTAAAATAAATGAAGATATCAATATAGCTGATGAAGATTTAAAACTATTATTAGAGCTTGCTGATAGAAAATCTATAAAGGAAGTAAATATAACATTAAGCCCATCAGTTACATTTAAAGATGTGACGGTTCGAGAAGAGGCAGACGTAGATATGGTTATTGCTAAAATCAATAAAAACTTTGAAGATGATATGGCGAGAAGTATAGAAGGGGTGGTGACGTGAGGGGAATCTATTTCAGTGCGAAAAATGACTCAGAGGGGTTTCGCCTCCCAGTTAACCCTGAGGATGTGAATGTGAAGAACGCGGGCGATGGCGAAACATTCAAGATTGCAAAACTAGGATCAGTAAACGTTCCAAAAGACGTTGAGCTGAAAGAGTTTGATTTTGAATGTTTTTTTCCTGGACAAGATTATCATTTTCCAGAAACGAGCTTTAGGGAGCCATCATTTTATATAGAAAACCTTGAAAAATGGATGCGAGAAAAAGAGCCTGTTCGGTATATCTATGCTGATGGCTCTTTTTCAATTAATGAACTAGTAACAATTGAGTCCTTTGTATACAAAGAATCGTACGGGAGTTCGGATGTAGATTACACTATAGCTTTAAAAAAGTATGTACCGTTTGCTCCTAAAAAATTAAAAGTTTCACAACCTAAACCAGCAACGAATGCTTCAACAAATATTCCTAAACAGGCAGTTAAAAAAGATGTTCCGCCGCCGCAAAATAAGAAAACTGTCCCACAGACATACACACTTGTTAAAGGTGATAGTTTGTGGAAGGTAGCTCAAAAATACACGGGCAATGGGAACAACTATCTTGAGCTTGCCAAACTCAATGGGATTAAGCCAAGTCAATACCGGAAACTTCCGATCGGGCTAAAATTAAAAATACCACCTTCATGGGTCAAGTGAGGCGATTCTGTGGAAATTTTAATTGATAATCGTATAGGTGAAGTATTTGAAATACCGGTTAAAAGTTTTGATTGGAAGACAGAAAGAATTGGAAAGGCAAGTGTCTTTGAAGCGCAGCTGTATAATGACAAACCTTTAGAATTTCCGATAGAAAGCGGAGCGGTCATTCGTGCTACTGAAGGCAATAAAAAGATTTTTTATGGTTTCGCATTTGAGGATGGAGTCAAGAAAAGCGGAGATATGTCGTTTAAAGCTTATGATCAACTCCGGTATATGAAGAATCAGGACACTTATGTTATCCCATCATTGACAGCTACAGCAGCCATAAAAAGAATTTCCAATATGCTTAATTTAAAAGTTGGTACCTTTGAAGAGACAGGATACGTAGTACCAGGAATCGTTGAGGATGATAAAGAGGCATTCGATGTCGTATCAAAGTTTCTTGATGCTACCTTAATAGCAACAAACAGAAATTATATACTGTTTGATAATTTCGGAACACTTGAATTAAGGAACATTTTTAGTTTGGTAATACCAGCAGACGACTTCTACATTGGTGATTGCAGTCTGCTTTTTGATTATGACTATTCTAAATCAATAGATAAAGAAACCTACAACCGTATTAAATTTGTTCGTGATAACAAGAAAACAGGAAAACGTGAGACATTTATTGCACAAGATTCAGCAAATATAGCGAAATGGGGCCTCCTTCAACAGTTCAGAAAAGTCGACGAAAATATGACCAATGCTCAAATTAAAGACTTAGTAGAGCGATCGATTAAAGTCCTCAATAAAGAGACCAAAATACTTGAGCTTTCGTGTTTGGGTAATTGGAAAGTTAGAGCTGGTCGTATGATTTATCTATACATCGAAAAGCTTGGAATTAAAGAATATTTCATGGTTGATGAGTGTACTCACAAATGGCAAGAAGGTATTCATACTATGGAGTTAAAAGTGAAGGTGATTTAATGTACGACAATATAAAGAAGGTAGCTGTGAAAGCAGTTGAAGCAACTAATCCAGTCAACGTCCTTTATGGGACTGTAGAAAAAGCAAAACCTTTGGAAATTCGTATACACGAAAAGTTGAAGCTGACAGAGGAATTTCTTGATGTTGCCGAACATTTAACTCGGCATGAGAGGATTGTTTCTATCGATTATTCCTACCCAAAAAAATGGCCAGAATCAGTTATAGGAGATTCGTTGAAAGACACTAGTTCTTCTGAAGGCTACACAAAATTTGATATGAAGTACGCCAAAATGGTTTTTGAAAATGGTCTGAAAAAAGGTGACAAAGTGGCACTGCTTCGAGTACAGGGAGGACATCGTTTTTTTGTTATCGATAGATATAAGAGAGGTGAAGAAGTATGGTCCTACCAGTAGGTAATATTACTGTTACAGAAGACTTTGAAGTGATAAGTGAAGCCAAACTTACTACTAGAACTTATAAATTAGATTTTGAACGCGGTAGATGTGTAGGTTTCATTGATCGTCGAGAAGCAATGGAACAAGCCCTTAGGAAAGTACTTCAAACCAAACGTTTTGCACATCTGATCTATTCGGATGAATACGGTTTTCAAAATATGATTGGTGAAGACCGTTTATTTGTTCGAGAGGAACTGCCGAGACGAATTAAAGAAGCTTTGTTGCAAGATGAACGTATTACTGCGATCGAAAACTTAAAACTAGATTTTGAAAAAGATGAGGCTTTTGTGAGCCTAACTGCTATAACAATCTATGGTGATGCTGATGTTCTAAGGGAGGCGATTCCGTTTGTTTGAACATAAAACTTTTGAGAACATTATGCTGGAGCTGTTAGATCGTGTACCAGATGATGTTGATAAAAGAGAAGGATCAATTATATATGATGCTTTAGCTCCAACTGCTATGAAAGTTGCTGAGGTATATTCAGATATGGATGTTCTGCTTCTTAGAACTTTCGCAGCTTCAGCAGACGGAGATGATCTAGAAAAACGTGTAAACGAACATGGTGTAGAAAGAAAGCCTGCCGGAAAGGCAATTCGCCGTGCATTATTTACAGATGGTGATGGTCAACCTCTTGATATAGCTATTGGTAGTCAGTATCGTTTGGACTCGATTGTTTATAAAGTATTGGAACGTATCGATATAGGCGAATTTAATGCTGAAGCTCAGTCATTTGGGGCAGGCGGTAATAAAGATTATGGAGAAATGTTACCCATAGAGCCAAACGATAAATTGGGTAAAGCTGTATTAGCTGATGTTATAGTCCCAGGTGAAGATGAAGAATCAGATGAATCTCTATATCAGAAATATACAGAGCATATTCGAGAAAAAGCTTTTGGAGGTAATCGTGCTGACTATAAGAAAAAGCTTATGGATTTACAAGGTGTTGGAGGTGTACGTTTACGACGTGCACCTAACGGCGGTGGCACAGTAAAAGCTGTTATCATTGATTCTGATTTTAATGCACCTACACCTGAATTTGTCCAGTATGTACAAGAGCTTACGGATCCCATCGAGTTTAAAGGTGAGGGTTATGGAACAGCGCCGATAGGTCATACAGTAATTGTCGAAGGTGTTGAGGTTGCATATGTAGAAGTTGAGCTCGAACTAATCTTAAACGGTGTAACATTAGGACAAGTCGAAGAACAAATAAATCAAACACTCAGTGATTACTTTGCTGAGCTTCGAGCGAATTGGTTTAAGGATTTAGACATCATTGTTCGAATTACTAGGATAGAGTCAAGGTTATTAGAAATCGATGGGATAGAAGATATTGCATCGACGATATTAAATAATATTGCTTCTAATATTACTCTGAATGAGGAAATTCCTGTACTTACAAATGTGACAATCAAGGAAGTGAGTACATGACAAATGCATTTTTAGCTGAACTGCCCGCCTATTATAGAGACATAAGAGAGTTTCGCGAGTTATCAGAAACAGTCGCAATTGACTGGGATAAACTTGACGAAGCTCTTTTTGGTATTGAAAATGACCAGTTTATATTGACCTCTAGCGAGGCTGCTATCGCTCTTAGGGAAAAGGATTTCGGAATCAGACCTGATCTCAAAAATGAAACTCTGAAGTTCCGTAAACTTAGGATATTAGCTAGGATGCAAGAAAATGCACCGTATGTATTGGAGTATTTAATTAAGATTCTTACAGACTTGTTGGGTAAAAATAAGCATCAAATTCTGCTAGACATTGATAATTTTGAGATGGAAGTCGCAGTCAATGTTGAGCAAATTATTTACTATAACGAAGTAATTCGAATAGTTGAACGTATCGTTCCTTTGAATATTGAATTAATGACTACGATTCTTGCTTTAAAAGAGTGTCTATTTATTATTGGAGGTACGTATGCATGGCATCTTAATTATAAAATTTGTGGTCGTTTTAAAACAGCTCAAACACATGGCGTACTTGGGAAAGAATTAATTGAAGTTACAAGTAGCCCTTATGGTTTTATTACGGATACACGCATTTGCGGTCGATTTAGAGCAGGAGGTGTAAGGATTGAATGAGTTACAACCATTGATGATAGATTTAACCCAACAATTTTTAAGTAATCTTGTTGCAGGTGCCAAGGTTACTATTGATGGTGTCGTTTACGACAAAGAAATATATCAAACAAGCAAAAAGTACGGTTTACGGAAATATGTGAAACTTTCAACAGAACAAGGATTGGTGACTCGTGCAGCATTAGTTGATAGATACGGCAGAGAACTATATGTAAAAACAATGAACTATCAAAAAAAAGCACAGGGATATGTTATCGCATTTCCTCTCCATCTTGATGCAAAGGAAGTGAAAATAAATGGGTAAGTTGATGAACGGTGAAATTCCATTAAACTTTAAAATCAATCCGTATGACCGCACTCAATGGCATGATGATGTTGTTGATCCAATAACAAGCGAAGTAATTGAAGATGGCACCCCTTTTATGTCTGAGTATGCTAACAATTTTGAGTGGGGCATCTATAACGCGTATCGTTATTTAAATGAAATGTATCGTCAATTGGAGAGAGTGCGCATACAAATGGAACTTGATGGTCGTGTACCAGGTAACAGCGGAACCTTTGTTGATTCACTCGATGGCAGCACTAATAAAATTATTTTAGATAAAGCAATGACAGATATTATCGAGGCTGTAGCAATAGGTACTACTACTTTAAAAGTGGCTAGTGTTGATGGTTTTACACCATTTACGCAAGTCACTATTTTTGATGATGTAGCTAGTGAGGACGTTGTTATCACTGAGGTAGGTGCTGACACTATCAAGGTACAAGCTCTTACAAACAACTACAAAAAAGGCGCTAAAGTGGCTCGTAGTAATGTCATGATTGATACAACTAATGCTGAAATGGGTGTCGGTGATTGGCAGACGTTCAAAGTTGAATTAGTGGAGGTGGTTTAGGGTGGTTAAATATTATTATGATAAGTACGAGGCTAAGTTAGCAAAAACCCTTTTGAAAACTTTTACAAATGTCTCAGAAGAAGATCCGTCTTCATTATTTAGGACGTTGTATCCAGGAGTTGCCGGAGCTGATCTTTACGAAACTTTAAAGAACGATCCGTATTTAACTATAGAAAATAAGAGTCCGTATACCCTGGGTCAAGGTCTTATTTATTACTTATACGAAAGCGTTTGGGGCAACACCGAATATTTCTTCGGTTTTTATGACGCTGATCCAAACGAAAGTATGGTCGGTAGCGTGCAAATTGATGCCAGTTCTATAATTTCGTTTTACTTATATGGTGTTAGATGGGCAGAAAAAGACAAATTAACTTATCAACGTGGCTCTCTTGTTCAATCCAACATTCAGGCAGAAAATGGGACATATCCGGCAAACGGACGACACACAGACGGATTTTGGTATGTAAGAAGTGGCTTAGTAAATACAGCACCGACACAACCAGGAGCATTTACACAGCCCAGCGGAACGCTTGAAACTGGTGACTCAAAAGTATTTACAGTCGGTGCGTCAACCGATGCAGAAAGTAATTTATCTAAATACATTTGGGAAGTTTCTGTTAATAACGCTATATACTCAAAAGCTGGAGAAACGACAACATCGAACTTTCCATACACAATACCTAATGCGACAAGCTTAAAAATGCGTGTCAAAGCTGTCGATTCAGGTGGATTAGAAAGTGCGTATCGCGAAAGTTCGCTATTCACTGTAACTAAACCTATTTATTATTGGAGTAAGTATAATGTTAATACGAATGTAACGTACATCGAACCTACATGGGGTGCAGAACGCAGTGGCTATGATTCAGAATTTACCGGTAAGGCTAAGAGTTATAGTTGGAATTCTAGTACAGGAAAATTCGTGTTAAGCGGTAGTGTATATTCAAGTAGTGAAACAGTGTCCGACGGCATGTACGCATACGCAATTTTCGGAACGGAATTGTATAGATATAAATGGGATTACGGTAACTATCCGGCAAACAATTCCGGCGGAAAGTATGCTGCATACAAAAACTCGTCAGATGCTTCTACTAATACAACTACTACCAAAGGATCACTAGTACAATCTAACATCCAGGCAGAAGAAGGTATCTATCCAGTTGATGGACGACATACTGACGGGTATTGGTATGTCCGTGGTAGTCGAGTGAGTCAATCCATCGCACCTCCGTCGCCATTTACAGAGCCAATATCAGGAAAGAAATTCAAGCCTGGTGAAACTGCTAATATTACATTTGGTGCTTCCAGTGCTGCTAATGTATCGTTATACGAGGTAGATCTCAGATACAACAGCACCGGCACATGGTCGCAATTACCTTACAACAACACGCTTATTCGTAGTTGGACTATTACAACGAACAAATCATTAAAAACAATAGAATTTCGAGTACGAGCAAAGAATACAAGTAGCGTTTATTCCGACTATGTTTATTCAGAGCCTTTCGTAATCGAGGATAACGTTGCTCCTACTGTGTCTTTAACTAGCCCGACAGAAAACGTAACACTGTATGAAAATGACATTTTAAACATTGCAGGAACAGCCTATGATGCTGATTCAGATCAATCAGTTACTATTTACTACCAAATAAATAGCGAACAACGAAAGGTGTTAGCTACAAATATAAGCCAAACGCAAATTGCACTGTCTAAGCAGCTAAAATTCAAAGGTAGTAAGCTATATGATGGTGATACGGTTCTCACTGGTATTCTAACTGATGGAGTAGCACAAAAGTTAAAAGTATGGGCCACTGACAGTGAAGGGGCTTCATCTATTATTATTGAAAAATCATTTTATGTTGTACCTAACAGAGCACCATTGCTATCGATTGATACTGTTGTGCCGTCCGGTGTAGTGGATAACGATAGTTTTAAAATTAGCGGTAATGCAACGGATCATGATGAAAATTCTACTTTAAAGGTAACGCAACGTATCAATTCCGGAAACTCAGTTGAAATTTACAGTGGTACAGGAGGAGTATGGGAATTTGAAGTAGCTCTAGCGCAGCTAAACGTCGGTGAGAATGTCATTGTCGTTGAGGTAATAGATAATTACGGTGCTAAGACTAGCAAAACGATAAAACTAAATAAAAATGAAGTGAAAACACCCATTTTGCAATCTGTTGCACGTTATAAAATCGAACCACCAAAGGGAACTGCAAAGGGTGTTTTGTTATTTATTGAACGTGACAGAGAGTTGGATTTAAAGGTTGAGTTGTCGATGACTTTAGCTGGTGAACAAGAGCAGTATGAAACACTAACACCAGAAGGTACAGCACCAATGTCATACGACGATAACATAGTAGAAGATACATTTTATTATGAAACAACAGAGCCGAAAGATAAAATCGTGTTGAAACTGTCTACTACACGACCAGATGCTACTGTTAATCATAAAATCCACTTAATATCGGGAGCTGTAGAGTGATGGAATATAAAAAACGTAATAAAGATGGCACATATGGCGAACCAATCAAAATTGGAACAGGGTTGAGTATTGATGAGCAAGTGGCTTCACTTGGGGAACAATTAGCGCAAGAAAAAATCAAAGGGATTCAGAAGGATTTACTTATTAATAGCCTTGGTGAAACAGTTACGCAATTAAAACTAGAAGTAATGGCTTTGAGGGGTGGTGAGGCATAATGCAATTTTGGCAAATAGCATTTATGTATAAATGGGTGACAGCTGCACAGTTGCGATTAGCAGTTAAAACAGAAGCTAATCCTTTCGGTGAAATTACACCTAAACAGTATGAAGAAATAACAAAGCAAGATTTTGAAACGCAAGCAGAAGCTTAGCGTTATTTTTATTGTCAAAAAATTTAGTAGGGAAATTCTCTGATAGTTATGTTATTATATTTCTAAAATATACCATAATTAATTGGAGTGAATTTGATGGGTTTTACACAAGATATAATTAATGAAGTGAGCATTCCCGCTAATATCAGAGATAATGCAAAGACTTGTATTATGTGCGGTAAAGAAGTAAAAAAGGGTGGATTTTGGGCAACTGATAAAGAAATGCACCTTTTTTCAGTATGTAATTCGGATCTTTGCATTAAACAACACGCAACTTGGTTAATTGATGTGTTTTTATCAGATGGTAAAAATGTAAGGGATTTTGAAACGAAGGATAAATTCATGGAATTTATGGAAGAACGTTATAATAGAAGTGCAAGTCACGAAAAGAATAAATAATTTTTTAGCACTTTCAATTAAGTGTGCCTTATGCCTTCCACAGATTATTGTGGAGGGCTTTTATTATGCAGAAATAAGGAGTGACATTATGGGAGGAATGGATTTGGATTATTTAGAAGTAGCACATTTATATTTATTTGGTGGGGTGAAATTCCTACACCTGTTGTTATTGTTAATGGGATTAGACATTTTAACAGGGATTTTTAAAGCCATTAAAAATGGTAACCTGTGGAGCCGTAAATCACTTTTTGGCTACGCTCGTAAGTTATTAGTTTTAATCGTTATAATCACAGCAAATATAATCGATCAAGTACTGTCGTTAAATGGGACACTCACATTTGCGACAGTGCTTTTTTATATAGCAAATGAAGCTTTAAGTATCACAGAAAACATGGCGCAATTAGAGGTACTTATCCCAAAACAATTAGCTGAAAAGTTAAAGGTCATTGAGTCTCAGTCGGAAGAACATTTTACAAATGAAATGCTGAATGAACTTACAGGAAAAGACGTTGATAAAGAATTGAAGAATAAAAAGGATGGTGGACAATAATGATTACAATTCGTAAAAAATTAGTACCTGATGTACAAGCAAACAAGGTCTCTTATGGTAAAGGAAATGCTAAAAAATACATCGTTGTCCATGAAACAGATAATACACGTTCAGGAGCCGATGCAGACGCACACGCACGTTTACAATATAACGGTAATAGCCGTTCAGCTTCCTGGCATTACACAGTTGATGACAAAGAAGCCGTACAATCTTTTGAACATGCTTGGAGATGTTGGGCTGCAGGAAGCACAACAGGCAACAACCAAGGGATACAGGTAGAGGTTTGCGTTAATAGTGATGGTAACTATCAAAAAGCAATGCTGAACGCTGCGGAATTAGTAGCTAAAATCATGAAGGATGAAGGTATTCCAATTAGTAATGTTGTTCAGCACAATCATTTTAGTGGTAAGAACTGTCCTAGTCAAATGCGTGCTGGAAAAGTAAGTTGGTCACAATTTATTACAATGATTAAAGTATCAAGTGGCAATACAACACAACAGAAGCCTTCCACAGATACTAATAGATATCGTGTCTTAACAGGTACTTATGCTACAAAACAAGCTGCTGAAAATGTCTTAGATGTATTAAAACATCGTTTTGGTTGGGTGGCATATATCGAGCCCGATGAAGCTAAATGGCGTGTTAAAACAGGAACTTTTTCAGGAATGGATGCTGTACAAGCTGGGGCAAATAAAATTAAAACAGCTAAATTAGCACAAGTAACAAATATAGTAGCTGAATAATATTAATGACCAAGATAGCTTAATTGCCGTCTTGGTCTAGGTTCATTAAAGGTATTTAAAAAATTTGATAAATGCATCAAAAAGAGCAAAACCAATAACAATAACAGAGATTACCACCATAAAAATTAACCAACCATAATATATTTTATCCACTAGACCTGTATCACTTTTATTTTGGACTTGTTTTTTCGGATATTCCTCGCACTCTTCTTCCTTAATCGTATTACAATACTCACATATTTCAATCACAGCCCCATCTCTATCTACTTTCTTAAATGGATTACTGGCTAAACAATTAGGGCAATTACTCAATTATATTCTCCTCACTAACCTTATCTACTAATTACCATTTTAGGAAATTTAGCATGAATTGTATATATAAAATTAGGCAATAGTAACCGAAATCATGCTACTTAAAATTTATTCCTGTAATTTTCACTTGCCAAATTACAAACGTCTGTTCTAAAATAATACAAACGAATGTTCTTGTATGAGGAGTGGAATTGTATGTTGAATATTGAACAGCGTCAATTATTTCATAAGTTTGTGATTTTAGATATGGCGATTCAATCATTACAGCGTGATTTCAAAGTGATAGAAAATCTTAAAATGAGTAAGGTCTACTTGCCAATTCTCGAAAAGCTTCTAAAGGACATAACGCAAGATTATTACAACACAAAGAGGCTGTTAGCCAAAGATAAAGTTAGGGTAGTAAAATGGGAAAAGATAGACGAATACTTTAGTGATGTACATGTAGCGACAGCAGGGAATGATGTTGTTCTTCGATATGTCAATCAAAACGCAGGTTGAAAATTTATTATTAAGTCGCCAAAATAAAGACTAGGCGCTCAATTAAAAGTGAGTACCTAGTTTTATGCATTAAACTTCTAATTCATCATGTTTTTTCTTTTTAGGAATGATCTTCTTAACAATTATAACGGCTTCATCTATCTTCTCTTCAAACATTAACTTTATAATACGCACTACTCTTTCAGTTTTCTCCATAACATACAGAATAATAATTCCTCCACTAAACGTATAACCCACAAAATCAATGATGTCCATGAGTCATCTCCTTATAGTTTTAGTAATCGATAAATCTGACGAATCTTCATTTCACCTAAATGAAACATGAATTTAGACAAGTACTATTGCATGAATCTCCTATTTCCAAGCGTCACACGAATAAGTACTGCTGCAGTAGTGGTTGGTGTTATATCGAGAGCGAAGGCCAACACGCTCATTTAAAGAAAACAGAATATTACTAGCTTTAAGCGAATGAAAGTTATAAAGAAGAGCTATTTTCAAGTTTATTTAATTAACATTTCCACCAAAGAATATAAAATTTATTGTTAATTTTGTGGTATATAGTAAAATTAAAGAATAAATTAATAAGGAGGTTTCAATAATGGAGAAACCAGTAGAAGAAAGAATAATAGATTCATTAAATATTTTAGAAGCTTTTTTAAATAATAATAACGATGCTAAAAAACATATCGAGGATTTTTTTAAATTAAATTTTCAAGAAGAAACTTTTGTACCTACATTTGAAGGAATTGATGAAATGTATGGAGAAGATATTAGTAGCAGTCTCTTAAGACTGTTTTCGTTTCCTAATAAATCACTTGAAATCATTCGGAATGGTACATATGAATTTGAAGAATTTTATAAATTATTAATTCTGAAATTTAAATCACAGTTTATACGTCAAAGACAAATTGTAGAGACTGGACGTACTTCAGTATTGAAAATTTCTGAAGACATTATACAAAATGTTTTTAACTATACTATGCAAAGAGCAGATAATACATATTTTGATTTTAAAATTTCTCATGAAAATCAGATTGGAGTCATAAATTACTTTATTAATGTTTTAAATGCACATATTGCAAACTCGGATAATTTAGAATTAGGGGATTTAAGAGATTTCATTATTGATTTCCAAGAATTACAAGAGTCTGTTGATGAATTACACTCTAATATTAAAAACAAGTTAGAGGAAATGACTATAGAGGAAATGACTAATGGAGAAGATTAAAGATAAACAAAGTTTGGAGAATAGTTTAAAAGTAATAAATGAAAAAGAAATTTGTTTAACAGTTCTGAGTGGTGGGAAGACTAAAGACACAAATGTAAATCGAAAAAGGTCTTATTCAGTAGCTAAAACCGAATATGATTTGGAGGAAAATCTCGAATCTGTTCAATTTAAAGCAAAACCAAACATAAACAATCAAATTCCTAGTACTTTTGAAGTTTCTTCTGATATATTTAACTTAATCGGTGATTTAAAAATGGGGAATACAAGAAAAAGTGAACCTCCTATTAATGGAGGAGGTGGGGGTGGTGGAAATGACATGGAAAAACGTTTAGATACACTAGAACGAAAGACGGAACAAATTCAAGTCAATCTTAATGATGCAGTGAAAAGTTTAGCAGTCATTGAAGAAACACAGAAAAATGGCGCAACTAAAACTGATATACTAGAATTGAAAAATGAATTAATTACAGCAATCCATAGTATAAATACAAAAATATCAGAATTGTCCAGTACTATTCCTAAAGAAGACAATATTAAACAAATTATTACTACAACAACAAAAGAACAGAAATTAGCCAACGAATCATTTGTAGAAACAAAAATAACAACACTGGCAAACACTCAAATCAAATGGATAATTGGTACAGCTATTACCATAATTGGTGCTGTATTTACTATAATAAAGGTTTTTGTTTAAACTAATATAAGCCCGTAGCTAATAAAAAGTAGCTATGGGTTTTTTTATCAAAAGAGAGATCTATTGGAACAGAGTATCCTCGTTTTCGACTAAATCGCTACTAACTCATTAAGAATTGCAAAGACTTGTATTAAATTTAGAAAATAAATACCAAACATAATAGCAAACACAAAAGGGTGCCCACAAGGTGCCTGAAATAATATAAAACTAGATAAATAGATAAAAACAATCTAGTAAGTTTTTAATTAATAATAGTTTAAACAGCTTTACATCTAATATTTATAGAAGTGCATAAAAGTATAGAATTCTATAACCACAGCCTTCTAAGCCGTCGGTCGGGGGTTCGAATCCCTCCTGGGACGTCCAGTTTTATAACGTTATATCTAGAGAAATAAGCACTTTCGCTTATGATTCAATTTTACAGTACTCGGTCAGTCGAGTTTCTGTACTAAAGAATTGTATGCGGAGGTGCTTTTTTCTTTGTCTAAAAAGAAGGGGATATTTGATATCCAAATTGAACAACCGTTAATTCAAGTTAAAAGGCATGAAGAGAAACGGAATGACTTGCAAATTGAACAAGCATTGACTGTGATTTTAAAACAACTTGAAGTAGGTGGTTGCCGTGAAAGAACGTTATATGATTACCGTACAATTGTTCAATATTTTATTAGAGATACTAAAGTGAAATATCTGTTAGATATAACGAGTGACATTATTTATTCATGGTTGGAACATATGAACGTCGCTAATACAACTAAATTGACACGTTTAAAGTGCTTCAAGGCATTTCTTGGTCGTTGTTTATAATGGTTGGTTTGTTAATAAGTTTTGGAGGTCAATCAATATCAAAGTAGATATGGAAATCAAAGAAGGTGCAACGGATAAGGAAGTGAACTTACTACTATCTGTTCTTGACTATACAAAATTTATTGATTTATTAAATGCTGTGGCTAACTTACTGATGTATCGCTGCGGATTACGGATTGGAACAATATCACGTATGAGAGAACAGCACGTTGATTTTGTTAATCAAAGTCTACAACTTGATGGAGAAGTTATGAAAAAAACTTTACCGATAGATGATCAAATGACTTATTTATTAGAAGTAATGGTGAAGCAAAACGACTGCTGAACAGATGTTAAAAGCTATTGAGGAAATGAGTAACAAGGAAAGGAACGCATTACTTTTAAAAATGGCTGGTAAATACTTTGGATATAACCTTACAGGGGAGGACGTACAAAAACTGAACTACGAGGCGTTTCATGGGGATGGCGAGGATTGTAATGGCAAATAAGAAGGCTATTAGCTATAGCCTTTTTATCCCCAAAATATATTACCAAAAAGAATGGTAAATATTTATGATTCTATCTTACCTTTTTTCAACGAAAATGATCGAGTAACGGATTTATTATATGCTGAGATAACAACCTTAATTTGTCTACTGTATTGAGTTTCTGATGTGAACTTTACTAATCCATCTGAAGTAATATTTAAAACATCTTTGAAAGGTTCTTCAATAATGTATTCCATTTTAGCGTTAGAAATTAGGTCCTCTGATGAGTTATCAGAGAATGTAGCTATGACCTCTAATTGGAATTCCTCATCCAACTTTAATGCTTTATTTTTTTTAAAGTTAGTTTCTAATTTAATACATGGTTTACCACTGTTGAATTCAACTAGTTTCTCCCAATCGATAGATCCGTCTTCATTGCAAAACTCAATAGTAAAGTCACGTGTAAATCGATTGACTGCTGCACTAAAAGCATTTTGATAATCTTGTAAGTGTTTTTGAGGCTTATCTCCTATTAAATTGATAATTTCTATGTAGAAGTTTGGATCACCAGTTAACTCTTCCCAAAATAATTGACCAGCCAATTCAGTTACTTCGCTTGTGTCACTTGTTGTCTTCTTCCCATAACCATATCCTATTATTGGTTGGAATACCATACCTCTTTTGGCGACGCGTTTTTGCAGAGAACGGAAATTCTCAATTTGTTTTTTTCTACTAGATGCGTTAAAAACATTAGTACCACTCTTAACTGCAATAGCTTGATATACATTGCCTTTCGTTCTTCTTACGTCAACGCCTTCTGAATCAGAAACAATACCATTTGAAACTTCTTCTGCAAGTACCTCGAAAAAAGCATCTCCAAATATACCTTCGTCGCTGCTGGACATATATGCAGATAAAATCTCTTTTATTATGTCATTGGCATTTTCCATTCCTGTCGCTTTATATAGATATGGATTTTTTCTAGACAATGCTTCTTTAAGCTTAAGTGTGTTGATTTTTTCGATTCGTCGACGATAAAAATTGTTTAAAAGTTCATCAACTAGACTTTCTAATTCAATAGTAAACATTTCAATACCTCCTTTAAAATAAAAAAAACGGTCTAATTCTATAATAGTATAGAATTGACCGTCTCGCCTAATTTTTTTATAGATTTTCTAGTGCTAATAAATGTTGTGCTATGGATTCACCAATTACTGTAGCAAGACGAACCGGAACCGCATTACCTATTTGGGTATATTGTTGTGTTAAAGTTCCGTGTACGTAATAATCATGTGGGAACTCTTGAATAGCTAGGTATTCTTCTATGCTTAATGGTCTATCCTCTAAAGGATGACCTAGAATAGTACTTTTCTGTTTAGGTGAAGTAAGTAGAGTAGGGGAAGGCTTATCTAATTTAATTCTTCTAAAATAACCTACTTTACCACCGCCTGAATTATATGCACCACCCATAGCTTCTTCTACTACATCGTTAGGAAGATCCCTCCAATTTCCGCCACCTAATGGAATCATACGCATGTAGTGTAATTGCTTTTGTGAATAGTTAGAATATGTGTGGTTGATTATATTAAGATTGGAGATTGCATCGTTAAACGTTCTCCATCGAGATAGCCCATTTTCTCCATTCTCATTATGTGTAGGTGAAGGGAATCTGAAATCAAGGTTCAAATCATTTCTTACACCAATTACAAAAATACGTACCCTCTTTTGAGGTACACCATAATCAGCAGAATTTACTTCGTGTATTGAGATATTATAATTAGTAAGTTGATTTAAGAGGTAATCTAATGCACTACCTGGTAATTCATCTTCTTCTAATGGAGGAAATTCCCCACCCCGTTGGTTAAGTGGTCTGTGTCTCAATGCAGCAGAAAGTAAACCTTTAACATTCTCTAATAGAAAGAATCGAGGGGATGCTTCATTAACTAGACGAACAAACTTTAACATTGCTTGACCTCTTTCATCTGCAAAAGCTTGTCTATTACCTGCAGTAGAAAAACTTTGGCAAGGAGATCCACCAAACATTAAATCTATTTCATCGTTAGGCCCTAAATTGGCTTCATCTCTAATTCTTTGTACTGTATATTCCATAATATTTCCTTGACCTACATTTTGATGACCGTTACGTCTCAAAGTTTCGCAATAAGTCTCTTCTAATTCTAAAGCTAGTCTTATATCAAAACCTGCCTGTTCTATACCTAAATCTAATCCTCCGGCACCTGCAAAAAAGGATATAGCTACCATTCTTACACCTCATTAAATTCTATTGATGTTTATCAGTATATCATTTTAGCATGTTTCGGTCCAGCTTTGAAAAAACTTGTTTTTAGGGGAAGTAAATTTATTTTTGGTTTGCTGAGATTGAACCAAGCCTGTTTTTATTAAGCTATTTTCTAAAAGATTGTTGCTATTCAATTAACGACCCAATTTAGTTGAAGAATAATTTAAAGATTTCAGTGAAAAATACTCATTAATTAAATCTATATTAAAGGAGTGTTCGATGAAGAAAATTCTAGTAATATTATCTTTTGTTCTTCTTAGTATCCATATTAATAACCATCAAGTGGTTACGGAAAAGCCACCGAATGAGAACTTATACAAAGATGCTTTGTTAACATTAATTTCAGGAAATCTTGATGCCCAAAGTGAACAGCCTGATTATAAGCTTATTTATGATACTTTAATTACAACTCTATTCCCCTCCATAGATAAAGAATGGCTATCCCAAACAATTTGAGGATGCTAAAATTCTGAGTATTACAAGAGAGCATGAGGGCAGTTTTGATTTTAATGCAGCAGTCCAAGTAACAACATTTGAACATGCACATGACCCTCCTTATGGTAAGGAAAAAATGACTTTTAACATAAGTCCATTTGGGGTTAAAACCATTAGCTTTCAACATGAGGGCGATAAATTAGAAAAGGATATAAATGAATTTTATAAAGCAACATTTTCAGATATAAAACAGTCTTTTAATTTGAATTTAGGGTCTTACTCTTCTTACACATACAATCAATTGCAATACCAAGCTGAAATAAATAATGAATTTAAATCTCTTTTTAAAATTGCAGAAGAAATAGTAAACAACATATTGCTTCCTGAGAGAAAGATACCCAACAAAAATGTTATTGACCCTGTAACCTTTATAAAAGACAACACAGGTTATATGCTCTTTAAAAAGTCTGATGGGACAAATGTAAATTATAAAGTACAAAAGAAAATTGGTAATTGGATAGTAACAGATAAAAATAGTAAACAAGGTAAGAAGATGGATTATATAATACCATGGTATGTATGGAAAAAAACTAAGCCTACTGATTAATTCAGTTAGGCTTTTTTAATAATATAGGACTTGCATCTTCATCTATGTAAGTCCTTTTGTTACGCTAACTTACAGCTCAGTAACAACGATTAGACAACCTATAAAAATGATTCCTCTGCTTCACTTTCAAAGCTCACAAGCTCTTAAACACTCCTAAGACCACGCTACGATTGCTCATGAAAGCTAGCTCAAAGTTGAAGCCCTTTAGCACCTTTCGTATCGCCTGCGGTAACAGCCAATCTTTTTTGTTAGCCATTCACATTCATCTATCACCAATATTTGTAAATGTGTTACACTTGACCAAACAATTGATTGTTCAGTTATTTAACTAACAGTGTAGTTTAGTACAATGAAACAAAGGGGGTGAATTTTGTTAAAAAAGTTATATTTTGTTTTTTTAGCATTAACTATAATATTAGGTCTTTATGGATTTATTACAAATAATTTTGAGTTAAATTTTTTAATGTTATTCTTTATGGGTTTAGCAATGCTAATTTGGGGATTACGTGAATTTCAACAAGGACGTAAAGTTTCTGGTTGTTTGTTTATTGGAGTCTTTTTATTTTCATTGTTTGTTTCAATTCAGGGTTTCTTGTTAAACTAACTGAGTGCTTTACTTCAATAAGGAGTAGAGCTTTTTTCTACTTAAACTAATGGTGCAGTTTAGCGACAGAAGTTAATCTCTTTAGTAATTTATACAGTTGGATCTACGTCAAGATTGTAGACACACTCAAGTTAATTTTTTGTGTTGCGCAACGTCCATTTTTGGAGTGTTCCACATCCCGAGTAGACCGTCAAAGTGAAAAGAGCCTTTGACCGCCTACTCGGGATGTAGAGCGGAAAATGCATGGAGGTTGGGCCGAAAATGTGGAGGGGTAGATTTCTTTGTCCCCTTTTTACGCTGCTGCTCGGCACATTATCTCATATGCATCGGGTGTGAAATAACCAATGCTACCATGGATTCGCTTGCGATTGTACCAGCCTTCGATGTACTTAAATAAAGCTACACGTGCGGTTTCAAAGTGGCTGTAGCGCGTTCGGTATACTTCTTCTTTTTTGAGTGTTGCGTGAAATGATTCGATGCACGCATTGTCATATGGGCAACCTTTTCGACTGAATGATGGGACCATTTCGTATTTCTGTAAGCGCTCGCCAAAAGCTTCACTTGTATATTGAGAACCTAAATCCGTGTGTATAATGAGTCCTGGCGCTGGATTTTGCGCAGCTACTGCGTTATCAAGTGCTTCTAAGACTAGGTCAACCGTCATTTTACGACCAAATTTATATCCAACAATTTTCTTTGTATGACAATCTAATACCGACGCCAAATAACACCAACCATCATTTACTGTGTGGATATACGTAATATCTGCCACCCATTTTTCATTGATGTTTTCGGTTGTAAAGTCTTGTCCCAACACGTTTTCACGCTCTTCAACTGGTTTCTGCGTTGGCGTCGGACGGTACTTTTTTGTAATGTTTGAACGAATGCCTGCTTTTCTCATAATTCGTTGAACGCGATCAATACTGCCTGTATAGCCCTCTTGTTTAAGGATTTGAAATATTTTCGGTGCACCATAACGGTCGTCACTTTCCTTATGAATAACGCGAATACGAGCGAGTAGCTTTTCATTGGCGACATGGTAGCTGTTCGGCTTTTTGTGAAATGATTGATAATACGTACTTTTAGGCATTTTTAAAATGCGACACATCAATTGAACGGGTTTGATGCTCGCTTTCTTTTGTAATGTGGTCGATTAGTTCTTGGTCTTCTATTTTTGCGCGAATATGGTCATAGCCTTTTTTAGGATATCTACCTCTTGTTTTAAGCGAAGGTTTTCCTTCTGGATAGCAGCTACTTCAGCTGCAGTTAACTCCCCAGTTCCTTCAATTGGAGAATGGAGTTTAATCCATTTATAAATTGTGACTTCTGACACACCATATTCGCTAGCTAGTTGATTGACCGGTGTACCCGAACGATAAAGTTCGACTACTGTTTGTTTGAATTCTTTATTGTACTTTTTTTGACTCATGGTCGGACACGTCCTCTCTTATGTTCAATTCTATTGATTTAACCGAGGTATGTCCACTTATCTATAATACATCCAAGTTTACTATCTATATTTATTATTAGTTAACAAACAAACGGTATATTCTTTTATAAGACATTAACTATTAAGTAACAAACTTAGTCTTTTAGATAGAAAATTAGCAATGTAGGATATATCTCCCTCTTTTATCTATAGCAGGTTATAATTAGAGATAATTAACTTATACAAAGGAAGCGAAAATATGGCTAACCATGACTTTGGAAGTCCTTGTGATTGTAGAGAATGTAGAACTACTATGTTTAGTGTACCTTGTCCTTCTTGCGGATTTGAAACAACGGTTTCTTATGAAAGTGGAAGTAACGGAATAAGTATTGATAGAAAAGGAATACGTGATTATGACTTTATAGAGAATACATCAAAAGCTCATATATTGAATTGTTTTAAATGTGGGTTTGAGATAAAAGATGTATCATATTACGAAAAAGTTGAAGATAGAATCAACCAAACAAGATTAAATGAACGGATTTGTGAAGAGTGCGGAATTAAGGGATTCAATAACAATAAATTGCGTAAAGTGCAATATAAAGAAATAAACGGAAAATTAACATGTATGGATTGTTTTGAAAAGAAGATAAAGAGTGAATTTCCTGACCCCTCAACTCCTGATAAAAGATTTATACTGAATTTAGATAAACTTCAATATGAACTTCATGAAGTCCGTTTGCTATGTAAAGATTGTGGAAGGAAACACTGGGTAAAGGCAAATGAACAATGGAAAAAACAATGTTTATCCTGCTATATAAAGACTAAAGAAAACGAAAATAGAAAAGGCATTGTTAATGATAAACTTACGGGGATAATGAAAAAGTTAAAAAATGTTAAGAGTTAATTCTCTTGGCTTTTTTGTATAGACAGTATATTTCAAAATGTTGCAATGGGGAAAGGAATAAGACTGGCGGTTATAAGTGGGTTTATTCAGATAAATATAAATTGTGAAGAAATGTACTTAAAGTAACGGGGTGCTTTAGTTAAAGATTAACTCTGTTTTTATGTTTTAACAGCAACAAGCTTTTAGAAAACAGCCTTTATTAAAATTTAAATCGTCATTGCAGCTAGTGCTAGCGATTACGAGAAACCTTGTGGAAATTACATTTATATATTTGTCTATTTAACCTTCGTTTAATAGACGATTGGAGAAAGGGGCACAAATTAACGTTTGTGTCCTATTTTTTTATTGTTTTCGTCTATAAACTCGTCTATGATGAAAAGTATATAAAACGTATGAGAAAATAGAAAAAGGGGGGGAAATGGATTATTCAACTAAAGAAATCATTATGAGAGATTAGTAGTTCAAACACAGTGTAATTCTACAATGTTTAGTGGACCATTGCAGTACTTTAATTTAGCAATATACAAAAAGGGCAAATACATAAGTAAATAGGGAGTGTGTTATATGAGTAGAATTATTGGATATTGTCGTGTAAGCACAGAAGAACAGAATTTAGATATGCAGGAGCGAGCAATTCAGAATTACGGAGAGCAAAAAGGATTGGAACTTTTACTATATGTAGAAAAAGTATCAAGTCGTAAGAATGAAAGAATAGAATTATTCAATGCAATGAAAGCAGCAACAAAAGGTGATTTATTTGTTGTTTATAAGTTAGACCGCCTAGCTAGAAGTACAAAGGAACTTTACGAGCTTACAGACCAATTAAAAGAAAAAGAAGTAGAGTTCGTTTCGGTACATGACTCATTTGATACTTCAACACCAACTGGTAAAGCTATGTTTGGTATGTTAGCTGTTTTTGCGGAGTTCGAAAGAGATATTATTCAGCAACGAACTAAAGCAGGATTAGAAGCTGCCCGTAAACGAGGGAAAATAGGTGGAAGACCAGCAATTGACGAAAAAATTAAGAATCATGTAAGGGCATTATTTGAAGCTGGAGAAAGTGCAACTGATATTGCAAAGGAATATGGAATTGGTAGGGCTACAGTTTATAAGATTATTAATGAAGGGAGTGTATAATAAAATTAAGCTTTTATATATGTTTTTTTTACAAATAGAGGGATGTAAGTGGTAAAATATACAGAAGCAAACTTTAGGGAATGTGAGAACTAGTTAATATTGAAGTGTCTGGAATTCAGAAAAATGAAAAGATAACTTTAGAGTTATTAGGTAGCCTGGAGGGTGAATAATAGCTTACTAAATAGTCTTTTAAATAGCTCTAATGATGGTACGGTTGGTATTGATGTTACTGAAGCCGAGTTATTAAACACGTCTACTTAGGGCAAAGTTGTAAACAAGTTGGCTACCTGTAATATTAAAAGTTCCCTAACATTGTATTTTTGAGTTAAAGGATTTTTTGATTCTAGAGGGATTTCCTAACCTTACTATAATTGTTAATATATTATCTTTTGGGGGCGTTGTTATGGATATATCAGATTTAAAAAGAGAACTGAACCTAGGCGATTTGGAATTTGAAAACTTGATTTCTAATTTAGGGTTAAAGGGATTAGAACAAATAGATGAATCTTTTGCTAAAGGTATAATAGAATCTTTTTTAAAAAAGAAACATTACCCTAATAAAAGTTCAGTAGAAGCTATCAAAATCTATGGTTTATTTAATAAATATGACTATCAATTAAACTTTGATTCAAGCATAAATATTTTTGTCGGTGAAAATGGGCATGGGAAAACAACGATAATAAAAATTATTGTAGCTGCTTTGAATAACGATATTAATACATTGAATCAGCTACCATTTGAAAAAATAGATATATATTATTTTGATAATGAAGTTGTTACTATTGAAAATACCCGTAAGGGAAAAAATGGGAAGAAATATTTCGAATATTTGGATTACGACTCTGAAAAATATTCTAATTATTTTATAGACTTAACAAAGTTAGATGAAAGTCTACTTAGGTTAAAGGGTATTTATTTGGCTTCAAAAAGTTTTAATAGAAATGAGTTAGTACCGTTAAATGAGTTTATTTATGAATTGAAACATTTATATGTAATAGAAAGAATTCCAAAAGTGCATTTTAATAGATGTTTGGTTAATTTATTAGAAAACCTAGAGAATGAGAAAGATAAGGAAATTAATGAAGAGGTAAAATACCTACCAACGTTTAGACGTGTGGAAGCTGAAATTAAGGAATTATATAATGAAGATTTTGAAGTTGAGAAACATATTAAAGGTGGTTCATTAAAATTTGGCTTAAGTGATGTTGAAGAGAAAATTCAAGCCCTTGTATTCAAACTTAAAGAACAGGCACATGAATTAAATGGAGAGTTAGCAAAAGAAGTTTTAACAGATTTATTAGAGAACAGACCATTAGAAATTTCAAATTCTGAAAGAGAGAAAATTACCTACAAAAAGATAAGTATTGTTACTGGAAGAATCGGAAAAGAAAAAATGAGAAGTGTAGAAAAATTATATGATTATTTTAACGTTCAAAATTCGATAGATTTAGAAAACAAGGGCTTTCTTGAGTATTATTTATATAAATTAGTGCGGATATACGAAAGACAAAGTGTAATTGATGAAAAAATAAAAAAATTTGTTGAAATTTGTAATAAATATTTAATTAATAAAGAGATTATTTTTGAGGAAACTATCCCAAAAGTTATAGTAGTAGATAAAGAAGATTCCACGTTAATAAAATTTAATGAGTTATCTTCAGGGGAGAAACAAATTTTATCAATTTTTTCCGAATTGTATTTAGAAGATAATAAGCCAATGATTTATATTATTGATGAACCAGAATTATCATTATCAATTCCTTGGCAAAAATACATTCTTGAAGATATATATAATTCGGGGAGAGTAAATCTATTAATAGCTACAACACATTCGCCATTTATTTTCAAAAATAAATTTAGTGAATTTGCCAAAGACTTAAGTAAATTTAGAGTAAGAAGAAAAGGCAATTAAAGGAGTGATTTAATGATTGTGGAGAATTTTGGAGAAACTACAACTTTAAATCCTCCTGATACAAATGATTATGTATCAACGATGGAAAGCGAAGTTGATGATTCAGTTGCGGTAATTTTTCAAGAAGCAGTACAAGCAAAAAATATGCATGGTATAGATAATACTTTATTTTGTTTTTATGAAGGTAATGATGATTTTAAATTTTATCCTAATAAAATTGAATCAATTCTATATGAGAAGAATATAGATAAGGGAATATATTCTAAGGGTTGTGGTTGTAGAGATAATGTAATAGATATTTGCACTAAACTTGCATTAGATTCTGAAGGAATAATTAATTCTTCTATGTTTTTTGTTGATAGGGATTTTCATAAATCTTCATCGTTAGGAGAACGTATTTATATAACACCTTGTTATTCTATTGAAAATTTATATGCAGAAACTAAAGTATTAGAATTATTTTTGCAGAATCATATTCGGATTGGTTCAAGGTCTATTGGAAAGGACTTTTATGACTATCAAGTATTATTGAATCATTTTGTAACAAAGTTAAATAAAGTATTAAATGATTTGTTATTAGTTAATGCGTGGTATTCATTTCAAATTAACAACAAAATTCCTAAAACAAGGGAACCTAAGTTATATAAACTGAAAGAACTAAAATCAATAAAGAATAAATTAGGTAAAGAATTTAAAGACATAACAATAGAGGATTTAAAATCTATAACACCAGGTTTTATTGAAGTTAATGAAGAAAAATTAGAGATAGAAAAAGAATATATTAAGCAAGATATTATAAAAAATTCTAGAGGTAAATATGTCGAAGAGATTCTTGTTGATATATATAGTTACATATTAAATGAATCTAATGAACCGAGATATTTGAATATTTCTAAAAGGTCTATATCAATAAATATTGGAATGAAAAATTTTAAATCAACATTAATAGGGCAAATAATAACCCCGCATTGTTTAAATTACTATATTATAGGGAGAATTACAGAAGTATAATTCATTTGTAGTAGAAACAGTTAATCTTGATTTAATGCTAATTTAATAAATAACTTCAGATAATATTGGTTTAATCAAATCGTTAATAATCGGAAGAAGTACTGCTATTTATAAATTGAAATTAATCATATTTTAGTTTAAAACATCCATATAAATAGACGTACGACTACGCAATTGATATCCGTGGTGTAACAATAATCGACGGCATGACATTAGGTTGGGCACGTATTCCATACAATGTATTAGAGGAAACTTCTGTACATATCGTTAACGAAGTAACAGGCGTTATCCGCGTACTATATGATATTACTTCTAACCACCAGCTACGATTGAGTAGGAATAGAACTTTATTCCTAAAGTGCTTAGAACGTTGTTAAAACATCGTTTGCAAGGTGTTTGTGAGAGTGATTTTATGTCACCCGCAACAACTTTATTTCAAAATAAGACTCTCTTTTATTCACACTATTTGTGAAAGAAAGGGGGTCTTTTTTTGTGAAAAAAATTTAAGACTAATTGATGATATTAAACTAAATCAACAAATACAAGGACGAAAACCGAGGTATAGAGATGTGTATTTGACGGCTTGCAGGGAGGCAAGAGTTTATGAAAAATGAGCTAGGCATAATGGAAGTAGAGGATGTTCAACCAATACACATTAAGAAGTATAAACAGCATAGACAGCAGCTAGGGAACGGAAAGCCTTCACCATCAATAACAATATTGCAATCCTAAAGGTGTTCTTCGATTATTTGATAGATGAAGAGTCCATTGATGAAATGGTCAATCCACTTAGAGGAATAAAGACTTGAAGGAAGAAACGTATTCTACTCTTTTAGGTTTAAGTGCTGAGATAGCGTAAAACTTTGAACGAATTGATTAGATAAAGAAAAATTAAGGGATTAGTAAAAGCGTATTTTTTTAAATTGTCAATCAAGGAGGAAGGGACATAGTGAAGAAATTGCTGAAGTTCTTTTAAGAACAGCATAAATAAATGAGTATACGATGAGTTTATAAAAATAAACAATTGGTATGTCAACACTAAACTGGACAAAAATTATAAGGGCTGTTGCTTGAATTCCACTGGTGTTAAATAGCCTAGTGTTCCGTGAATTCTAATGTTATTAAACCAATGAACATAATCATCAAGTTCAAGGACGAGCTGTTCAAGAGAAGAGAAATGAGCTCCGTTGGCGAATTCTGTTTTAAATACCTTAAACATTGCTTCAGCCACAGCGTTGTCATAAGGGCATCCTTTCATGCTTAGTGACCGTTGGATACCGAATGTTTCAAGACTCTCTGAAATTAGCTTGTTATCAAACTCTTTTCCACGGTCAGTATGAAACATTTTGACATCATTCAAATTGGCATGTATGCTCGCAATCGCTTGATACACAAGCTCTGCGGTTTTATTCGCTCCAGCGCTATGACCAATAATTTCACGATTAAAAAGGTCGACAAATAAGCATACATAGTGCCACTTTTTTCCGACACGAACGTATGTTAAATCGCTGACGATGACAGCCAACGGCTCTTCTTGCTCAAACTGACGCTGTAATTCATTTTTTACTGACGCTTCATTACATGTTGATTTATGCGGCTTATACTGTGCTACTGTATAGTTTGATACGAGTCCAAGATCTTTCATTAAACGACCAATTCGACGACGTGATACGTGTTTTGGCTTTGGTAATTTACACAGTTCTTTCTTAATTTTACGCGTACCATAATTATTACGGCTTTCTTTGAAAATACGGGCAATCTCTTTGGAAATCTCTTTATCTTCAGTTTTAAGCGTACGTTTATCACACAGATCTACATGATAGTAATACGTACTTTTGGGAATATTGAGGACGTCACACATTGCTGATACTGAATATTTGTGAGCGTTATTTCGAATCACATCTATTTTCGTCCCATGATCAGCGCCGCCTGCTTTAAAATATCGTTCTCCATCATTAATCGTTGATTTTCCTTACGTAATCGAGCCAGTTCATTTTCTTCTTCTGTTCGATTATCGTTGGCAGCGAAGGAGCCTGTTTCTTTATGATTTTTTATCCAACGATCTAACGCAGAAGGTGTAATATCATATTCTCTAGCAATGTCTGCACGAGATTTACCATTTTCATAAAGCTTCACTAATTGCAGTTTAAATTCGGGTGTAAAAGTTCGACGTTGACGTGTCATAGTAGCACGCTCCCTTTTTTTAATAGTCTTAGTTTACAACCCCTTATTTTATCTGTCCAACTTAGTGTAGCCTATCCACAATTGATTTAAAGAGATTGTGAGAATGGCTTATGAAACCGAATTTTAGATGTAATAATTATTATTTGGGTATTATCGTAACTTTATTGGAAACTGCCAGGCAGTAACATATAATTTATTTGAATGTAGATGGGGAGTATTTCCACATCTATAGTGTGAATAAATGAAAGAAAGGGATTAGTTAGCTCTATTTCCACATTATAAAAAATATTTCGATGCAATACGAAAAAGAATCGTATTGTTATATAATTCTATTAATGGGGGGTTAGTTATGTTTATTGCATTTAATTTTAATGAACTTAAAAATTTTAAGGCTATAATAAGTAGTGGTGTTTCTCAAACGAGTTACAGATTACGAGGTAAGAACCTTTTTGAAGCGGATAAAGTAAAGATAAAAGATACGATAGAAAAATACTATCTGGAAAGCGGACAAACTTTACTAGATGGAAATAAAATTATGGAAGAATGGTTTCCGTTAGTAGAGAGCGATATTTTTATATCTCATTCACATGCTGATATAGAAGAAATACATGAATTAGTGGGTTTTTTAAATATAGAATTTGGAATTAAAGCATTTATTGACTCAGCGGTATGGGGTTACGCTGATGAGTTATTGAAAATGATTGATGATAAACATTGCAAAAATAAAAAATTAGATACCTACAATTATAATAAAAGAAATATTACTACTAGCAACGTATATTTAATGTTAATAAATTCGCTTCAAAATATGATTGATAATACCGAATGTGTGATTTTTGTTCAAACGCCAAATTCAGTTAAAAAAATTACTGAGCAGTTTGAAGATAGTACTTATTCCCCTTGGATTTTTTCAGAGTTGAATATTGTAGAAAAGATTAGAATTAAGAAACCTATAAGAAATTATAAGTATAAGGTTCATATGAATTTTGAAAAAAGGGCAGAGGATAATGAAGAAGTATTATTAGAAAATGTTCAAGTTGTTTATAAAATTGATGAACAAATATCAAAATTAGAAAAGTTGAGCAATGACGATATAATGAAATGGAAGCGAATGAAAGTTAATAATCCTTCAGCTCAAAAAAATTTAGACAGATTATATTTATTAAAAGAGGTGTTCGTAAGTGAGTGATAGCGATAAACAAATCTTGCTACATAAGGAATTAGATTTAATACAATCATGCATAAATCGAATGGCCCAAAATTCTTTTACTATAAAAGGATGGTATTTTGCATTAATTATTGTTATATCGGCTTGGAAATTTAACAATCCTTTATTCTACGGTTGTACATTATTAGTAGCAACAGTTATTTTTTATGTGTTAAATTTACAATTTTATATTTATGAACGCAGGTTTAGAGAAGTCTATAGTAAAAGATTAAAATTAAGATGTGAAGACGACAACTACATAGATGAATTGTACAGCTTAAAACCTGGAACCGAACATTTTTCTTGTAATTTGTTTTTTAAAAAATATGTACTAAAAAATAAAATGCTTGTATTTATGTATTTTGGTATTTGTATATTATTGGTTACTTCGAATTTGCTAATGAATATTGAACAAAGGGGTACAGGTACAGTAAATTTAAAAGATGACAATATAGAAATTGAAATCAAAGGTCTAAAAAGCTTGTTGAATTCATTAGAGTAGATTAAAGAAAATCTTAATATTTAAAGGAGCAAAAGATGGAGATTGAAAAAGGAATAAAATATTTTGAAGAGGCTATAGCTGCATGTATAGAATATTGTAATTCAAATTTAACTGAAGCAGGACATTCAACTATAGATATTGCTTATGATATCGCAAGTGACAGTTCTGTTGGAGGAACTTCAAGTTATAACGGTGAAAAGTATTTAATAGAAATAAACTATGGAGTTTTAAAAAAAATTAACGATATCTACGCAATATTACTACATAAAAACAATGAGAGTTTTTATCAAAAAATTTCATTAGAACAAACATTTGATGATTACAAGGCTGATTTCTATTTGTCGCTTTTAGTTGAAGAGTCTTTAAAAATTGTAATTTTTCATGAATTGGCTCATGTTTTAAATGGTCATTTGAAATATTTGTATCAAAATAGCTCGGAAAAAGTGAATTTAAACTTAATAAATGAGGATAACAACGAATTAGAACCATTATTTTCTCAAGCTTTAGAAATGAATGCAGATGCATTTGCGGCTACACATTGTATTTCTATGTTAACATTTCCTAAAAGTATTTATATGCGCAATGAACAATGTCAGGGGCTAATTAAAAATAAATCTCATGCATATTTAATATTTTATATAGCTAGTGGCATTTTATTTTCGGAATTAGGAATGAGCAATCCTAGAGAATCTAAACCTCTAAATGAACTATATTATTTACCCTTGAGGACACGTTATGACACAATGATACGTTGTTCTACGAATGCTTATTTTAAATTAAATCCAGAGCAATCTAGTGATAGTGAGTTTTTAAACCATGAATTCTTGAGAGAAATGTCTTCAAATACTGAACTGTATCATTCTATGCTAAGAGTTAAACAGGGAGGTTCTAATTTAAATTTTGATATTAAAAATAACATTGAAGAAATAAGCGAAGAATATATTAACCATGCAGATGAAATTTTTAGGTACTGGAGTAATACTGTTAGAGAGCCATTACTTAAACATACTATATTCGATTTACCAAAATAGAATTAAAAATAATTCTTAGTAAAAATTCACTTACTATAAATCGAGGCTAGTTATTATTTTTATATCATGAAAATCCTATTCCCAAATCATCACATCTACTTTACAAAAGAAAATATAGTATTTTATTAGGATTTGGTAATTGCCCAATAATTATGGACAGAAAATCCTTCTGAACGTAGTAGACCCAGCAATAGTAACTCGTTCAGCATTTTCAAAACGCAGCATCTGTAGCAACTTTTTTCCTAACAACAGAGGTTGTAGCAGATATTCTAGAAGCAGCACCAGCAATGCCAGATATGAGCGGCATTGCTAGTATGCTAGGGATGATGTAATCCTTGTGTGTCAAGAGTTTCCCAAAATCTATGCAAGAATTAGCCGTGTGAAATAAGGTGAAAACTATAAAATTCAACACTTCTTTTAGCGAAGTAGTGTAGTTCAAAATTAATAAGTAAAACAACTACCACATCTCATGATTTCCAAAAATTATGAGATGTGTTTTTATATGCTGTTAAGGCTTGCTGGACTTTATTGTTGACAGACGATTTAGGAATACTAAAGAAATATTGAGAATTATAAGCAGTTACTAAATCCATTTATAGAGTATTGTCTTGCTAAAGGAATGATTAATGTGGAAGATGTAAGGTCTCCCGCCTTAGAGGGTACCTTGTAGAATGCCAAGAACGCGGTAATATACCGGGACAATAAACACTAAAATTATGCGTATTACAATTACCTTGTGGAAGAAAAGGCTATCACAGAAAATATCGCTCGTAAGGTAAAGATGCAGAAAGAAGATATAAAAATGGATGTGTTTTCGGATGAGCAAATCAAACAGATGCTTGCTTATTATCGCGGGTTAAGAAGGTGAGAGCATTCGTATTTCTCTTATTGAGGGAACTTACTAATTATCATGCTTGTATCGACTGGAATAAGTCATAATTGAGTCAAATTAAATAGTGACAACGTCAACATAAAAATAGTTAACTGTATTATACAGAGTGTCAATAATTGATTAACGATATTAGTACATCTAAAATTTCATATTGATTGTATGAAATTACTTTTTGATATGATAAAAATTGTTTGTTGGGTATGGGATAATGTTCAACAAGTATTTAATCCTTTATTTTCCGTTAAAAAGATAGAAAATTAATACTGTATTTCCCATTTTATATAGTATAATGGTATTGAATAGTTGCCTATAATTCCTTGCGAAATTATTTTGTTGTTGGTAACTACCAACGGGAAATACAAACCCCTCTGTGACAACGTAATGGCAATATCGCCATTCATATATCACGCGTATGTCATTCGCATAATGTGCTTGCATATGATAATCGATGACTGAGCGCAAGGGGATATGGCTATATTAGCCAGTTATGAAGAGTAGAAATCTTGTTTAGACAGTTTCAACCTTTAAAAAACCTAGTAAGTATATGCAAGGCGAAGGCCTTAATACTTATAGGAGGTAAAGTTAAATGAATTACATTAAACGCAAAGCTATTCAGTTGAAATCTTGGGTATTGGTAAGTATACGAGGAGACGATGGGAAAATTAGCTACGTTAAGACATTCTATTTCTTAGCTGGTTGGTTTGGGACACCTGCTTTTGTTGCTTTTTTGCTCGAAAAAGTTGTCTTGATTCTTAAGGGTCTTATCTTTGTTATTCCTTACGCTATCCACTTCATTGAAGGTCTAATTTCTGCTCTTTCTTATTCATTAAATAAGGAGGAGTTTTTTTATGGAGTTTAATAATAGTAAGTTATATGGGCTATCCAATAAAAAATTATTGGCAGATATATTAAATGTAGATAAAAAGAGATTGAAAAACGTTTCAATTGAGTTTGTACCATTTAAACTCCCCCCAGAACTTTCAACTATAAGTGGGAAGCAACGAGATTTATATAACCCCATTGAAGAACATAAAAAAGCTTTAAGAAAATTAGTTAAATTATTAATGCAAGTTAAGTTACCTTCTTATGTGTTTGGAGGGATTCAAGAAAGAAGTCATATACAAAATGCTTTTGTCCATAAACGGAATAAATATATAATGCTTATAGACATTCAGAACTTTTTTCCTTCTACTTTGGATTCCTATGTTTATGATTTATTTAAAAAGAAATTTCAAATGGCAGATGATTTAGCAAAAATATTAACGGATTTTGTTACAATTCAATGTGAGAAAAAAGAAGGTAGATACCTTCCTCAAGGTTATCCAACAAGTCCGATATTAAGCTATTTAGCATATGCAGATATGTATAATGAATTAGAGGCTTTAGCAGTAGAAAATGGCATGATTTTTAGTTGTTATTATGATGATTTAACTTTTTCTGCTAATAAATTTATTAGTAAATCTTTGAAACGTAAGTGTTCCCAAATAATAGAAAAATACCAATTTAAAATCCATCCAAAGAAATCAAAATTGATAGTGAAGAAAGGTGTAGAAGTAACAGGGGTATTTTTAGATGAGTTAGGAAATTTAAAAGCTCCTAAGAAACTATTAAATAAACTGCAAAAATCCTATGAAAAAGTTAAAGAGATGGATGAAAATCCTAGTGATTTTACTAAAATTAAATTTATAGATGAATTAAACCGACTACAAGGTTTAATAGCTGCTGTTAAGAGTATAGAAAATAGAAAAGTCGATTTGTTTTTAAATGAGTTAAAGTATATAAGGAGAAAGTATAATGTACCTTATAGAAAAAAGGATATGAAGAAATACTTTAAGACCGAGAATGCCAAATTAATACGTTAGTATTAATTTGGCTAGTATTGAAAGGATACATAATGCGATATAGAGTTGTTTGTAAAATCACAAGTTATCTCTAACGAATATAGTTAGAGGAAAAACAGTCTAACTATTGCAATATATGGGATACATATTGTGGAAATTCAAGGAGTGATAGTTAGTTTGAAAATAAAACGCTTTATCTTAAATGAATTGAAGACAAAAGCTATAAATAATAAAGTGTCTTCAACAATTGGTACAATTGATTTTAATGTATCTACAGACGAGCAAATTGAACGAGCTTTTTCATTAAGGGAGTTAGAGGATATTTTAATAGAAATAAATTCAATCGCACAGTTAAAGCATCGTAATGAAAAAAAGAATCTAGATACTAGAACTAGAAGTAAAGCTTTTTATAAAACAAAAAAACAGCTAAATGAGAAGGAAGTAAAGCTAGCGTTTAGAAAGCGAGTTTCGACTATATTTGGTGTAAATCTAAATTCACTAGAAGATAATGAGATTCAAGAAATATATTCGTTGAAACAACAAGCAGAATATATAAAACAAAAAAATCTATTATTAGAAGATGTTCAAGAGTTGGTGATATATGCAAATAATCGTGAAATACAATTGAAAAATTTTAATGAAGGATTAGATGAAACAAAAGAGCTTGAAGACTTATATAAGCAAGAGCAGTTAAAAAATAAAATATCTATTGCTTCAGAGATTTTTTATAATGCTAAGCAAAAAGGGATAGAAAAAATTCGTAAACCTGTGAGAATCGATTTTACTTTAGATGAAGAAGAAGATTTAGTACATAATTTTGATTTAGTTATGCTTGAGGGAATTCTTAAGGTAGTGAAGGACATGTCAAGTAAACAAACAGATTTTGTTAATGCATTGGACTATGTATATAAATATAAAGATGGAGATATAATCGAAGGAGGAAGATGCTTGGTATATTGGAATTCCGAAATTTTTGGATAAGTATATTAATCGGCAAATGACTGTTGAAGATGCATATTTAAAGGTTACCGAATTAATTAGTCTTGAAAAACGGGATTCTCCTAGATACATGGACTTAATGGAATACCGTATTGATTTGGGAACATATATATTTCGTGATAAAGAAATAGTAGAAGCTCGGAGCGATATTGAAGAATTTTCAGAATATGATTTTGCTGAATTTGTTCGAAAAACAGTAGAAGCAATTATTTTACCACATATCGAAGTCATGGAAATCATTGAAAATAAAAATGGGGAAATCCAATTTGTTGATGTTTGGCAACAAAACTTTTCAGAAGAATTAAAGCAGGAAGTTCGTCGACGTGATGGTTTTAAGTGTGCGGTGTGTGATGAAGAAACGTATTTGCATGTACATCACAAAATTCCACGAAAGTTAGGTGGACCAAATCATGCTGATAATCTTGTTACACTTTGTGCATCTTGTCACGGTGTTATTGAAACTGCTGATATAGAAAAGCTTTTCGTAAATGTATGAATAATTTTATGCGTAAGAAAGTTAGTATGCAGCAACCTGATTTAACTAAAGATATTTATCAACTGAAGCAAGAAGTAATAGAGGAATTGAATACACTTTTTATGAAAATTAGTCTCCGAGATGAAGCGCTTGCTGGAGATATTGTGCAAGTATTAAAGAAAATTGAGTATATTTTTGATTAGTATCTTAAGAAAATGAAGAAACTGGAAACTTGTATATTGGAAATCTAAATATACTTGCCTATTATCATAATGCTAATCAAGCATTTCAAACACTAAGTAAGGAGAAATTCTATTTTTAATGGAGTTTTGCTATATGAAATTGATTTTTAACTAAATGGAAATAGGTCTTTTTTAAGTACCCTGTTAAATTTATTTTTGGAAAAATATATAAATACGGTTGTTTTTGTGTGCATTTTAAAAAGTATTTACAAATATATCTGCTTTGTTTACTTTTTGTATTTCTATTCACATCTGTGGTGAGTTACAAAAGAAAAACTGTATAGTGTAATTCACCTGTAATTATAGTTAATTTATTACATTTAAAAGTGGGGATAAAAATGAGTGAATTTTTACTTATAGAAGACCTTAGGGAAGTTAAGCAAAATATGATTCAATTCAATAAAGATATAAAAGAAAATGAAGAAATGAGGAGAAGATTCTTTTCTCATTTTAGACAATGGTATTACATTAAAGAGTTAGATATCTTTGCTCCCAGTAAATATATTGGGTATAAAAATATGAATGCTTACAAGTATAACAATAAGGATAGTAAGGGAGCAGATGGAAGGAAAACTGAAGCTATATTGAGAAAATGGTTTGAGAAAAAGGATATGCCAGAACTATTAGAAGAATTGCAAGAGAGAATGAATGAGTATGGAAAAGTTAAAATAAATTCAGAGATACATATTTTGAAAGAGGAAATTGAACAAATCGAGTATGAACTAATATTAAATAAAAAAAATAATAGTGAAGGAATTCCAGCGATTAGACTTTTACCGATGTCTGAAGATGACCCTGAGTTTGGTCAGAAATCAATAGAGGACTTGCAAGAATGGTTTAATGATGAACTTCCATATAGAGTATATAATTTTAAAAGGGGAATGGTTACTCCTCCAGGAACTTTAGTGTTATTTCAGTATAAAGGGTGTGTAATAGCTTCAGCTATTCTTGAGGAAAAGGTATTGTATGAAGAGAGAACAGAGGGAGGATATAGAGGGGCATACAATTTTATTCCGTCATCCATAGCTGTATTTACACCAATTAAACCTAATGAACTAAAAAGTGTTTGGGATAAGTTTAAAGGATTTAATCAATCCTTCCAAAAGTTGGACGTTAATCAGTTCAATTCTTTTTGTAGACTTTTATTAAACAAAAAAATTAGATATGTTCTTGAAGAAAATCAAGATGAAGAATATTTTCAAGAAGAAATTGAGAGAACAGAAATTGATTCCTCTATTGTAGTTGAAGATATACCTAGAGAACCAATAAAAGGTAAATACAACCATTCTCTAACAACTAAATGGAAGAGAAACCACGTTACCTCTAAAAAAGCAATTGTTTTAGCTGGCTTTAAGTGTGAGTATGACAATTCCCATATGTTTTTTAAATCATCCACAACGGGTGAAAATTATGTGGAAGCACATCATTTAATTCCAATGGAATTTCAAAAGCAATTTGGAAAGAGTTTAGATGTTGAAGCAAATATCATTTCTTTATGTGCTTTATGTCACAAAAAAGTACATCACTCAACAATGGAAGAAAAAAAAACAATTCTTAAGAGTATATTTTTAGAAAGAAGAAATAGGCTAGAAAAGTGTGAAATAAGTATTGAACTCGAGGATTTAATAACTATGTATAAATAAAATCAAGTTTTGGAGCCTTTAAAAGTTCTTTTTAATATTTGTGAGAAATATAGAGGATTATTAAAAATATTCAGGGTGAAATTGTGAATGAGAATTAAGTGAGAAAGAAGACTCCCTAGTGATTTTTACTATAAAGATAAGAGATAGAGTAAATATTGATAAGCAGAGTTTGGGAAAAAAGTCAGGAAAGAACTTGATTAATTTGAGAAACGCGTGATGTGCGATTTAGTATATGTACTTTCAATGGGAGAGATATGATGATAATATGATATTAAAGATGATTTCGGTCCGAGTTCGTAAATTGAACGAATCCCACCTTGAGAAGAAAAGACCTTTTAACCCGCACCATTACCGCTTTTGTAGATGATAAAGTAGTGGAGCCACTATAGAGGCTGTCGGGGGTTCGAATCCCTCCTGGGACGTCTATTACAAATTAAAGGTTGATTTTCAACCGAAATGAAAAGCGCTTGAAACCTTATGAATACTGGGTTTTGAGCGTTTTTTGTTTTTTAGATATTTTGAGAATCGCATTAAATAACATATAAAATTTAAATTAGGTAAACAAAATGTAAACATGGTGAACAAATAAAATTAAGATGAATAAAAGTTAATTGCAATTTCTTCATGCTGTTCTTCCATTTCTTTTAATACATGTGAATAATGAACAAACGTTGTCTGAATATCTGAATGTCCTAAGCGTTTGGAAACAGAATGAATGTTAGCACCTTTATAGATTAAGACACTTGCATGGGTATGACGTAAACCATGGAATGAAATTTGCTCGATTTCTAATGCGTCTAATGTTTTTCGCAATAATTTATTAGCACCTTCATTTGTAACTGTTTTAATTGATGACTGTCTATAAAAAACTAAATTATTTTCATTTTCAGGAAGAGCTAATATCAGCTTTTTAAATTCATTCATAACTTTCTTATCTATGGAAATTTTTCTTTCTGATTGTTCATTCTTTAATGGTCCGAAACCAGTTCCTCTTTTATAGTCCCATGCTCTGTAAACCTTAATTTGGTTCTTTTTAAAATCGAAACAATCTATAGTTACTCCAGCTAATTCACCAAAGCGAAGACCTGATACTAGTCCTAACAATGATAGGTACTCGTGGAAGGCGACAACCGTTTAAATAATTCATTATATAATTTAACACTATCATTATAATTCAAATGCTTATCTTCACTCTTTTTAGCGTTTAATTCCACTTTACGAGTGAAGTCTATCGTTATATATCCTTCCTCAATAGCATCTCTTACACAAGCTCAAATGTGTGTATTGAGCTTCCTAACAGTCTCCCTTGATTTACCTTTACCATATTCATTTAAAAATATTTGGTAATCTGCTCGGGTTATCTTTTGAATAGGTTTATCTTTGAAATATTCCAAATCCATTTACAAAGTATATCGAGATGTTTATGACGGTTGATGGATGCGAAGTAAGTATAATCATGCCTTACGATTTCGAATGGATTCAACAGTATTTAAATGAGGGCTGGATTGAGAGAGGAGTTTGGGATTTAGATGAACGCAAAAATGCTTGAGAAGCATAACAGTTTATAAATGTCAATACCAATATGTACATTTTTGCTCGTTTAAAGATGTACAAAATCACTCGTTTTCCGCGGATAAATGATGCTTTAATCTGTATGAATCACCCACGATTGTGACAACGCTTGCGTGATGTAAAATACGATCTAAAATCGCATTCGCTAATTTCGGTTCAGGAAAAATTTCATCCCATGATTTGAAGTTCACATTCGTTGTGAAAATCGTGCTACGTTTTTCATAACGTGCATCAATGAGCTGGAAAAACAGTTTCGCATCCTCTGGATCAATTGGTAAATAACCAATTTCATCAATGATTAATAATTTATATTTCGTATAATGTTTTAAACGGCTCTCTAAGCGGTTTTCTAAACGGGCTTTCTTTAGATTCTGAATTAAATCATGACACTTAATAAAATAAGTACTTGTTCGCTTTTTAGCTGCCGTAATGCCGATTGCTGTGGCCAGGTGGGTCTTACCGACACCACTTGGACCAAGGAATACAATATTCTCATTTTCTTCGATGAAACGAAGGCTTTGAAAATCGAGTATTTGTTGTTGGCTAATGCTTGGCTGAAAATCAAAGTTAAAGTCCTTTATCTCCTTTAAATGTGGAAACGCAGCGACTTTCACCATCGCATGAATCATATTATGCTCACGTACATCGATTTCATAGTTTGTCAATTTTATAAGTGTATCGATAAAAGAAAGTTCATTTTTAATACTAAAGTCGATGACTTCATTCAAATGGATGCCCATTTGCTTTAATTTTAAATACGCTAAGTTTTGCTGTAGTTGCTGATAATTTGTACTCATTAATGAATTCATTTATACATTTCTCCAATCGCTGCTAAATTCCGTTTCGCTAAATCGTTAATATCAGGGTATTCAGGCATTGCCTTTGTCATCAATTCACGATAATGCGCCTCTTGATAATTTAGTTTTGCTTCACTTATTTTGTGTTGCGCGATTAATTCCATGTTATAATAAATCCATAATTGATCATCATACACTTGTAGTCCTGCTTTTTTTCCTTGATACCCCGGTGGTACGGAGTATTGATTGGACTTGTAGGAAATCATGCTCGATGCATTGACTTTTACCAGTGTATAATCAATCTTGTAGGAATCTCTTACTCGTTCAGTTGGTAGCTGGAGTAATTGATTCTTTTCTTTTTGCCATTCTAAAATCGGGATTTTATTGGTCCCTTGATGAACTTCATGGTTAATACGATTACATAGTTTTTCAATATAGGCTTGTAATTCAACTATAGTAAACTTCCCTTGATAGGCATGGATTTCATCCAATAACTTCATCGTTGTCTCAACTTTTCCTTTTGTTCGTGGACGACCTGCTACATAAGGCTTCACCTTAAATCCGAAATCTCTCGCAAATTGCGTAAACTTCGTATTCACTTTTCCCGCAAAATGTTCTGTTCGTGCTTCATCCATCACGGTTTTCATATTGTCAGTAATGAGTTCTTCTGGTACACCACCCATTTTTTCAAACGTATCAGTTAAGAAAGAAAATAAAACTGCCTGCGATTTGGAAATACTCATGTAGAAGAACCGCATACGCGAATAGCTCAGCACTAACACGGCTACATTAATCTCCACCTGTTCACCATCACTTGTTTCATAAACAATACTTTCTTTCCAATCCAACTGTGCTTGTTTGCCCATACGTGTTTCATAACGAATACCGCTATGCAAAGAAGATAAGCGTTCATCTTTCTCAAAGTAAGCCTTAAATTCTGGTGTATTGGCAATATAGGTACGGAATGTAGATTGTCCACACTCTAAACCATGGTTGTCTTTTAAATACTGCCAAAGATTGCGTCGATAATAAAATACCTGCTTAGAATCTTCTGATAAGAGGCTGGCAATAATCGGATAAAACTCATCAATTTTAGATGGCTTATTCCGCTTTGTTTTTGGTATAAAGCCATTTAGATATTTATCGATTGTTCGTCGATCTACTCCCATATCCCTTGCTAATTTACTTTTATTAATCTTCATGTTTAAACGCTCCATTACTTGTTTAAAATTTGCTAAATCTGAAAGACTATTAATTTTAAATTCTGTCTCAATCTCAAATTGAATATGCATACTAACACCTCGGTATTAGTATGAAATGAAAGAGCATTTTTGTACATAGTTATTCAAGCAGGAATGTACATATTTAAATTAGCATTTATAAACAGTTAATGTAATTGAGGCTATTGGGAAGAAGCTTTAATGAACAATTTAAGGAAAAAAACAATAAAGGGTCACCAAGCTGGGAAGGCGACCCTTAAATCGGAAATACTAATACCCTGTATTCATCATGAATGTAGCGCCAACAATAATTAAAAGAATAAATAGAACAACAATTAAGGCAAATGCAGATCCATTACCATATCCGCCACCAGAGTTGCCGCAGTTATTAATGCCACCAACATTTCCACCATAGTATCCCATAAGAAACACCTCCTTTCTACAATATATAATATGTTAGCGGTAGAGAAGGAGTATGGTTGAAAAACCATTCAGCTATGGGCATTAAAAAATATATATTTTTGAGAGATAAGACCATAAAAAAAGGGCCACTTGGGATGGAGTGACCCTTAGTAAAATAGATCGGGAGGTGTAAGGCTAAATTAGCTTTACCTTACTATTATTATGATGTGATAGCTATGTTTGTATAGTGAAATGCCTGTGAAATAGATTAAAATTAGAAGTTTAGCTTTAATTAAATAAACAAACAAGGTAGGTGTTGATAAAATGAGAATGAGAAATTTAGAAATATCTAGAAATGGTATGTTGAAGGAATCATGGGTGGTATCGTTAACTGTAATTTAAACAGTCGAGTAGGTTTCAACGGCATCATTAGAAAAATTTATTATTTAATGCTAGTCGGCTCAGTGTATTTACTGTCGCTAGTTATTCGAGGTATCACAGTACGCAGGTGATGGGGCAGCCATTGCATTCTGTGTACTCGAATTTATTTCTATCACGGAAAACAGTACAAAGATGGGCTTGCCAATGCAAATTTTATTAAAGAACTTTTAGCAATTGTAAAGGATAAAACAGGGGAAGGTGAAACGAAATGAGTACAAGCGTAACTACTACATGTCGGAATCTTGCCGAACTATTACCAGCTGCACAAACGGCTTGTAGATTACTATTCCAAGCGTGTTATAAAGCTGGCATTAAGAACATCTTCATTACTGAAACATACCGCTCACAAGAACCCCAAAACTACCTATATGCACAAGGACGAACACGACCAGGGCAAATTGTTACATGGACTTTAAACAGTAATCACAAGTCGCGTTTAGCGTGGAATATCGCTGTTGGCCCTCCACAATCATTGTATGATGTAACAACTTTAAAACGGATTGGTGTTATCGCTCGTAAGTTAGGAATTACATGGGGCGGTGATTGGGTAGGTAGTATTGACCGACCTCACTTTGAAGTTAAATCATCTTGGAAGATGCCTAAAGGCTATAAATTAGAAGGACAAGTAATCGTACGAAGCAACAGCAAATTGCAAGTTCAATTAATTGTGGAAGACAAAAAAGAGGAAATCAAAATGACAAATTGGAATCAAGGTTCACCAACTATGCAAACAGAAGCTGAAAACGATATCGCAAAGGCTGCAAAGGCTGGTAATATCCAAGTAAAGGATTTGCAAAGTGGAGCAATGATGACGGATCGTTTGATTGGATTGTATATTACGATTCAACAAAGACGTAGTAAATAAGCAATGAGGACCAGCAAAGCTAATTTAGCCGAGCTAGTCTTATTACTTATTGCATAATACTAAAGTGACAATTTAGTGAAAATTATTATATAAGAATCAAACGAAATAAAATATAAATTTCAAGTGTTTTGATGATAAGTTCACTAAAAATGTTACTTTTTTATTAGAAAAAATATTTATAACGCCAAAAAGTGGCGGTGTAAGCGGCGTGATTTGGCGCATTTTTAAAATAGTTAATTGAACACCGCCAAAAAATAGCGGAGAGAACGCCAAATATTGGCGTGTGAATTTAATTGAAATACTATTTCCAGGAATGATAGGATAATAGTTACTCGAGGGTACTAATATGCTATAGTAAAAAATATTTACATAGATTAGGATGAAAAACATGAAAAAATTTAAAAAATTAGTTCTTTGTTCTGCATTAGCGTTATCTACATTAGGGATAGTTTCAGTTTCGGAAACAGAACAAGCATCTGCAGTAAATAGTTATTGGTCGGATAAATGTAAGAATGACGACTTGTGCATGAATTTGAATTATATGAGTATGAGAGTAGGTACAGAAAATGGCTGGGCTCATACTAAGGTAGAGATAATATCAGGTGCAGCTTCAGGTTTAGCTACTGTAACTTCTGATGGTAAAAAAGTTAAAGCATTGAAACCTGGGGAAGTTGTTGCTAAAATGTACGATAGAACTGGTGTTGAAACTGGCAAATATACTATGTATGTACTGACACTTAAATAAGTAATATAAAATTTTTTAATTAAAAAACCAGGCGCTCATTAAAATGTGAGTACCTGGTCTTTTTATGTTTAGTATTCTCTTACTTCGAATGAAGCAATCTTATCATGTACGATATACTCAGTTACTTTTTTATAAGGAGAAATTGTTTTTGAAAATTTGAATGTTGAAGTACCTTGTGTACTATCAAACCAATTCAAATAATCATTTAATACTTTATTAGTAACGTCATACTCTTTTGTTATACCGTTTATCAAAGTGATACTCAGAATAGCACTTGAAAATTCATTGATTGGTTTTTTTACAATCACTGTACTAGAGGCTACAATATCGGTGTTTTCAATTTTTGCAGTAATAATTGCTTCACCTTCGTGAATAGCGGTTACATTACCATTTTGATCTACAGTTGCAATTGAATCATCACTAGATGACCAAATTACTTTTGCTGTATCTGGAGTGACTGTGGCAGTTAGCTTTTCTGAGCCACCTTCAAATAATTCTAGATTATTTTTGTCTAATGAAATAGATTCTCCACTAGGAATCTCGTTTTCTGATAATAAAGTTCCGTCAACATCAATGGCGTCTAGTACTAAATAAGTCGTATTCGAGTTTTCTTTTTTCTCAATTTTAACATGATGTAATTTGTTTTCTAAATTCAATTTTTCGTATGTAACTATATGATTGTCTCCTAATGGGTTATTACTATAGTCTGAGTAATTTTCTTTTTCTCCGTCTATAGTAATATAATTTATAGAATCTCTATTATTTGTCATTGTATTAATGATTCTTAAATCTGTGCCGACAAAATAAAACTCTATAGATGAATTAACCACATTTGAATGAGATTCTGTATTATTGTATCTAGGACTTGTAGAGGTAACATGTCTCCATGATCCCTCATATTTAATGGCAGGGTTCGTGTTATCGTACCTTTTCCATCCTTCTTCTGGCTGTGGTAAATGTTCTCCGATAGAAGCTGCATTAACTTCAATTGAATTATTCGTAAACAAAGACAAACTAAACATAGAAATAGCTAAAATTAAAATTGAAAAATATTTCTTCATGATTTATCCTCCTAATCAAAAAATTTCTTTTAATAACCTACAATAACAACTTTAACCATGCCTAGACTTATTTACCATAATAAAAATCGTTTATTTTTAATAATAAAAAGCCACTCATTTGAGTGACTAATATTTTTATTGCTTATGAAAATATATTAAAAACTCCAACCATAAGATTTCACTTCAATTGTAGAAATATTTTTTATAACCTGGTGGTACATCAGGATAACTTAATTCGAAACCAGCTTCACTACCAGGTGCGATTCCTACATCAACACTACCTTTTAACGCTCCTAATAAATTTCCGTTTGCATCAAATAGTGCCGCAGCTAAACGTACATCATCTTGTTGTTCTTTAGTAATATTCTTGACAACACCAGTTACCTTGTATCCGAAATCTCCTGCGATACCTTTTGTACCACTAACTTCTAAAACGTTAGAATCCTGTTCGGTTTTATCGAAACTGAAATTAAATGTTGTTTCTGCATATGCATCAGCAGTTGTACCATCTAATGTTGTTGATTCAGAAATAATGGCAGTTTCACCAGGCAATATGACACTAGGAACAAGAGTCAAGATACTCAAATTAGTGAAGATCAAGTGTTAGATGAAGGTATTTACATTGGGGGTACTTTCTATTCCAAAGAGGAATTTGAATTACTATTGGATTAAGCTGTGTATGTTGAAAAAAGAGTCCAATATCTACATTCGCAATAACTAGCGCTATTGCAGGTACATAAATTTATAATACATAGAAGCTTATTTTGCTGAAAGAGCTTATAATGAACATAAAAAAATGGAACTAAAACAGATGGTCACACAGTAGATAGTAATAAAAATAAATTACCTATGACTGGAACTTCTCTTACTAGTCGTGACAGAACTGCAAATGGGGTTATAATAGAGGCCTGCGTATTAAAAAGGAGGTAAATATATGACAGAAAATGAATACTTAGAATTCATAAGCCACCTCGCAATGAATGATGAATTAAATTTTAGTTATAAAGATGATGATTATTGGATAAGTCATAATCCTGGTAAATCCTATCTAACAAGATCTACAGATCAATATTCTCAAGAATTTAATGGATATGAAGAACTCCTTGAAAAAGGAACAATAGAAGGCATGAAAATCTCAGAAATATATTCAGAAATAAAATGGTGAAATAGACTGTTTTATTGTTCAAAACAGAAAAGCTTTTAATGAATGTCTATTAGGAGCTTTTTGGGAAAGTAGTTAATAAATAGATAACAAAAGACCACTCCGTGATGGATGGTCTTAAAACCAAGGTAAACATTATAGTTATTAACCATTAATATATAAGCGTTGTAGTATGTCCTCCTGGAACGTCTATAGATCCAGATAGAATAAGTTTGAACCAACTGAAAAGCGTTTCAGATCCTTTGTTATCAAGGATTTGAAGTGCTTTTCCTTTTTTGAGAATAAGTTAGAAAAGGCTGGAGAATGAAAAGTAAGAAAAGTTTTTATGGAGAAAGAAAATATCGCTGCATACTAAAAAAAAGTTATAAAATTATCGTTTAATAGGCGGAGCATAAATCAATGTTTATGCTCTCTTTTTTTGTTTTTGTCTATAAACTCGTCACTTATACTGCTGATACGACGCTATCAGACGCTTCTCAAAAGCTACAAAAAGAAGAGGTTTTTTAAATCAATTTTGGATAGAAAGCCCTTCCCCCACAGCTTTAATATAACATTATTTCAATGTCCATAAGTTGAAAAATAAAGTGTTTCTATCATTTTCACAACTCCGAATAATTCCATTTTACCTCCTACGTTTTATTCCTTATTGTTTTTGTTCAGACATCGACGGATGGCAATCCCAGGGCGACGGATCGAATTAGCGGCGACGGAAAGGCAGGGCTTACCGACGGAAGAAAGTCTTAGAGCAATAATTTTAAAATAATTTACTATAAGACAAGTGTGACAGAGACTAGAAAAATCTTAACATTTATGCTTTGGATTTTTTTAGACTAATATAACTGATTTTTTGCCGTTTCAACGATTATTCAAAATAATACATTTGCATCTTGATTTCAAAGTAAAGAGGTTTAGAATATTTATCCTATTTTTAACACGTATTCGAGATCAATATAGTTCTAAAGGTAGCAACTATAAACATAGGTATTTTAACATAAAATTCAGAAAAAATTATTTCCAATAAGATACAAATATGGTAGAGTTAAAAAAGGTTGGATTAATGTTATTATTTGTGATATTACCTTTTGTTTACCAAAAAAGTGTTTTATAGGAGGTCGAAATGTGTGCTAATAAAGAAAAACATGTTGTAGTTGGTACTGGACCCCTTGGGCTTGCAGTAATGAGAGAGCTTCTAATTAGGGAGAAAGAGGTCATAATGGTTAACCAAAAGAGTTTCATCGAACTTCCTAAGGACGTAATTTTAATCCATGCGAATGTTTCAAACTTTGAAGAGTCAGCTAATGCATTTAAGGGAGCAACAGTTGTATATCATTGTGCCAAACCTGATTATACTAAGTGGCCAGAGCAATTTCCGAATTTAAACAAAGGGATTATTTATGGAACAAGTCAAGCAGGGGCTAAGTTGATTTATGCAGATAACCTTTTTATGTATGGTTCTTCTAAACAGCCGTACAATGAATCGTCATTAAATCTTGCGAGTGATCGGAAGGGGTTAGTTAGAGCTCAAATGGCTGAAGAAGTATTAGAAGCTCATTATAGTGGTACGATACGGGCCGCTATTGGAAGAGGACCTGATTTTTATGGTCCAAATGTTTTACATTCAATCCTAGGTGAAAGGGTATTTAAGTCTGCGTTACGAGGAAAAGCAGCTAAAGTAATTGGGTGTATAGATGTTCCCCATACACATATTTATATAAATGATTTCGCTAGAGGACTTGTAACTTTAGCAGAGAATGAAGAATCACTTGGAGAAATATGGCACATCCCGAGTGATACGACAGTCACTACTAAAGAGCTAATTCAACTAGTTTATAAAGAAATACAGAAAACATTGAAAGTACAATGTGCTCCGAAACAAATATTCCGATTAATGGCCTTGTTTAATCCTTATATGCGTGAAATGAAAGAGATTTATTATGTTTATAATCAACCATATATCGTTGATCATAGTAAGTATGAGCGTTCATTTGGTCTAGAGGTTACACCGCATGCAAAAGCTATAAAAGAAACGTTGGATTGGTATCGAAATAACCTCTATTAAGAAAGTAATTTACGGAAGACTTATCTAATTCTGTGAAGGTTTGATTTACATTCTTTATACGTAGTTAAGGAAGTACAAAGAAACAATACATTGCTACTTTAAACGCAAGATAAAAAAACTTCTTTTCAAAAACATAAAACTACTATAAGCGAGGGAATATGATGACATTAAAAGATAATTTAACAGAACCAATTGCGGTAATAGGTATTGGATGCCGTTTCCCAGGAGGTGTAAACTCACCAGAATCTTTCTGGGAGTTATTAAGTAATGAAGTGGACGCTATAACTGAAATTCCAAGTGATAGATGGAGCATATCAAACTTCTATAGTTCTAATAAAGTAAATCAAGGAAAATCAAATTCTATGTGGGGTGGATTTTTAGACAATGTAGATCAATTTGATGCCTCTTTCTTTGGCATATCTCCTAGGGAAGCAGCTTTATTAGATCCACAACAACGTTTGCTTCTAGAAGTTTGTTGGGAGGCTATGGAAAATTCAGGTCAAATGCAGGAACGTTTAGCAGGTACAAATGTGGGTGTTTTCATGGGTGCTTTCACTTTAGATTATAAATTATTGCAATTTTCGGAATCTAACAGACATTTAGTAGATGCACACTCAGCTACAGGCGCGATGATGACGTTATTGGCAAACCGAATTTCTTACACATATGATTTCCGTGGGCCAAGTATTACGGTTGATACAGCATGTTCTTCATCCCTTGTTGCGTTACATTTAGCTTGTCAAAGTATAAGGAATGGGGAAAGTACAATGGCACTCGCGGGCGGTGTCAATGTAATGATTAAGCCAGAATATTTTATTGCTGAATCTAAAGCAGGGATGTTATCAGCTGATGGGAGATCTAAAGCATTTGATTCTTCTGCTAATGGTTATGTACGTGGCGAAGGAGCAGGAGTTGTATTATTAAAACCACTTTCTCAAGCAATTAAGGATAATGACCCTATCCATGCAATTATTAGAGGTAGTGGGGTTAATCAAGATGGTAATTCCCAAGGTATTACTGTGCCAAGAGCAGAAGCACAAAAACAATTATTATGTGACGTTTATGAAAAGAGTGGTATTAAACCTAATCAGGTACAGTACGTAGAAGCTCATGGAACAGGAACGCCGGTTGGAGATCCTATAGAAGCTAATTCATTAGGAAGTATTTTGGGGGCTGATAGAATTCCTGAGGACAAATGTTATATCGGATCAGTTAAGACTAACATTGGGCATACGGAAGCTGCAGCTGGTGTAGCGGGATTAATTAAAACAATTCTTTGTTTGAAGAACCGTCAAATACCGGCTCATCTCCACCTTAAGAATGCCAACCCTGATATCGATTTTGAAAAGCTTAATATTAAAGTTCCAACAAAATTAACTGCTTGGCCAGAAACTGACGTAGCAATTGCTAGTGTTAATTCATTTGGATTCGGTGGAACAAATGCCCATGTGGTATTACAAGAATATGTACCTAATGAGACTATTCAGGACATAGACAAAACGGAGGATCTCCAAACAATAGTTTTATCTGCACGGAATACTCAGGCATTAAAAGACTATGCTAAAGATTTCAAAAGAGCTATTTCTAATAATAAATACTCATTACGTGATATTGGGTATAACGCTATTACAAGACGTAGCCATCATAGTCATCGATTAGCTATAACTACAAATTCTGTGGATGAATTAATTGAGAAATTAGATGTATTCCTGGAAGATGGGAAAGAAGCCGGTATTGTCTCAGGAGTCGCTGATAATAAAAAATCACCTTTAAGTTTAGTATTCACTGGAATGGGGCCTCAATGGTGGGCAATGGGTAGAGAACTTCTTCAAAAAGATGATGTGTTCCGTAAAGCTGTAGAGCAATGCGACGAAATATTTAAACGTCTTTCAGGGTGGTCAATAATTGAAGCTATGCTAGCTGATGAACTATCATCCAAAATGGAGGAAACTGAAGTTGCGCAGCCAGCTAATTTTATGCTACAAGTTGGTTTGGCTGAATTATGGAAATCTTGGGGAATAACACCTGATGCTATTGTAGGACATAGTGCTGGAGAAGTTGCAGCAGCTTATTGTGCTGGTGTTTACAGTTTAGAAGATGCAGTGAAGGTAATATACCATCGAAGTAATTTACAACAACGTACTACTGGATTAGGTCAGATGGTAGCGGTAGGATTATCTTTTGAAGAAGCTAGAATTGAAATTCTAGATCTTGATCATATATCTATAGCTGCTATTAATAGTCCTAATGCTGTAACGCTTGCTGGGGCTCCTGAATCCCTTGATATACTTATTGAATCACTCGAAAAGAAAAAAATATTTTATAAATACCTAAATGTTAAAGTTCCATATCATAGTCATTATATGGATCCTTTAAAAGAAGATATTTTAAATGCTCTTAAAGATATTAAAGTTCATAAACCACACACGCCAATCTATTCTACTGTAACTGGCAAGTTAATGAGTAATGACGACTTTAACGCCTACTATTGGTGGAAAAACGTAAGAGATTCAGTACTTTTTGCAGCAGCAGCGAATAATATGATTGAAGATGGTTTCTATAATTTTATAGAAGTAGGCCCACATCCTGTTTTAGCTAATTCTATTTCAGAATGCTTGTCACTTCATAACGTTCAAGGGCTAATAATCCCTTCTTTACGTCGCAAAGCCGTAGATAAGGAGGTATTATTCGGATCTCTTGGTGCCTTATATACAAAAGGGTATGCTATTAATTGGGATAACATACACAAAAAGGCGGATAATACGATCTGTTTCCCTACTTACCCTTGGCAGAGAGAACGTTATTGGCAAGAGTCTTTAATATCCGAACAAGAGCGACTGGGAACACATGTCCATTCATTACTAGGAAAAAAATTAAATACACCTGAGCCTACTTGGGAAAATGATTTAGATTTGAATCGCCTTCCTTATTTATGCGACCATCAAATTCAGGGTGCATATGTATATCCTGGGGCGGCATATGTTGAAATGATGTTAGCAGCATCAAAAGAATTATTTGGGGCTACTGGTTTCGTCTGTGGTGAAAGTGTTAAATTTAATAAAGCCTTGTTTTTAACATTAGGAGAGTCTGTAAAATTAAGACTGGTTTTTTCAGTGGAAAACTCAACAGTTTCTATTTATAGTCAGCCTACGGGAGTAAGTCAGGACTGGACATTACATGCTGAAGGGCAGATAAGACCGAACGTTAGTCTTAAATCTCAAAACAAAGAACTTCAAGTCTTAAAACAACGTTGTACTTTACAACTTTCCCGGGAACAATGTTATTTGCAATTCCGTAAATTCGGTCTTGAGTATGGGGAAACTTTCCAGGGAATTGAGACACTATGGCAAGGTGAGCAAGAAGCATTGGCGAAGATAAGTTTACACGAAATAATTGAAGCTCAATTGGATAAGTATGAAATACATCCTTCTATCTTGGATTTATGTTTCCAAGTACTTGCTGCTGCATTGCCATTCCAAGAGGACGAAGAGAATACGACAGTTTATATGCCTGTAGGTGTAGCAAAGGGAGCTCTACATCAAAAAGTTCGCTTAAATACAGATTTGTGGATTCATGCTTCTATTTTGAACAAAACAGAAACATCATTAGAGGGAGATATACACCTTTTTGATTCTGAAGGAAATATCATTATGGAAATTTTAGGATGTAATGCAGTGTCATTAAAGGATACTACATCATCTAACAAATCTTTAGGAACACAAGATATATATGAATTGCAATGGCATACTCAAGTAAGAAAAGAAGCTAATGAATATTCTCCTGTAAAAAATGTTTCTGACAAAGGATATTGGATCATTTTCGAAGACGAACGAAAAATAGGACATTCTGTTGCGGAAAAGCTAATTAAGGTAGGAGAGCACTGTTATTCTGTGCACCCAGGAGTTAAATACGAAAAAACAAATAATATATTTACTATAAACCCTTCAAATTCTGAAGATTTCGTTCTATTAATGGATGATATACTTTCTGATTCCACTCAATGTCGAGGAATTATTTATGGTTGGGCACTCGACAATAAAGTAACAGATATTTTAAACACAAATGGCTTGAATAGAGTGGAAGAATTGGGTTGTGTTGGTTTGCTTCACCTTGTTCAATCTATTGTTCACAAGCAGCTTCCAGATAATGTTCGATTATGGGTTGCAACAACTGGAGCACAGCAAGTAGGTACGGAAATTGGTTTGAATAATGTAGCTCAATCAGCTGTATGGGGGCTAGCTAAAGCAATTGGGCATCAGGAACATATGAATTTATGGGGAGGAATTATAGATTTAGATGATTCCTTGTCAGTTGAGAAAAATAGTAATCTCTTATTTGAAGAGATTTGGAATACAGATGGAGAAGATCATGTTGCCTTTAGACAAGGGGAACGTTTTGTTGTTCGGTTAGAAGAGGATGTTCAACTTAATAAGCCACTTCCAATTGTATTCAGACCAGATGCAAGTTACTTAATTACTGGTGGTTTTGGTGGTTTAGGATTATTAACGGCTCGCTGGATGATTAAAAAAGGAGCTAGGCATTTAATTTTAATGGGCCGTGGAAAATTCCACAATCGTTTAGATTGGGATAAAGTAGATATAGATAGTGTAGAAGGGAAGCGTATTACAGCTATAAAAGAGCTAGAGTCGATGGGAGCTACTATCCATATAGCTACTGCCGATGTATGTAATAAGAGCGAAATAGAGAAATCTCTGCTTCAATATTCTGAAGCTGGGTGGCCAGAAATCCGTGGAGTAATCCATACAGCCGGGGTAGCTCGACCACAATTATTATATCAAATGAATCAGCAAGAATTTACCGATGTTCTTCGTCCAAAAATGATTGGCGGATGGAACTTACATGAACATTTTGAAAACCAATTACTAGATTTCTTTGTTCTATTTTCATCCATTGCATCTGTTGTAGTTATGAGTGGACAGGCTAATTATTCAGCGGGCAATGCATTTTTAGATGGATTGGCACACTATCGAAGATCTCGAGGAATGCATGGATTAAGTATTAACTGGGGGCCATGGCTAGAATCTGGGATGGCTACACAGCTTGATTTGCTAAATTACTTTGATAATCGCGGTTTATATTCGATGACAAATAATCAAGGGCTTGAGGCACTTAACCAATTATTATGTCAGAATAGAGCGCAATTCAGTGTAGTAGGAGCAGATTGGCCAAAAGTAGCCGATAAAAACTATCCTCTTGGAAATGTACCTCCTATCATTGCCGAACTTGTTAATAAACATAGAGAATTACAAAGTCACACGGATAACTCAGAAGATAATTCGCTAGACTTTTTGAATAGTTTATTACAATTAAAGGATCGTAAAGAACAGCTATCACAACTTGAAGCACACATTATGGAATTGTCTTGTGCCGTGTTGCGTTTAAATCGTACACAGATAGAAGTAAATGTACCACTTAACGCTTTTGGTTTAGATTCCATGATGGCAATGGAGTTGAAAAATACAATTGAAGCAAGTCTTCAGGTTACTATTGCAGTTGTAGATTTATTACGTGGGGTAACTTCACAAGAGTTATCAATGAATATTATGGAAATGCTAGATAAAAAGCACAACTTAATCCAAGATGAAGAAGTAGGACAGATTATTTCGGATTTAGGAGAACTTTCAGAAGACAAAATAAACGATATTATTAGTTTAGTTGCAGCTGGGAGGGATCAAGTTGAATAAGTATCTTGATCAGATTGGAACACTTACAGATGAACAGAAAGCTTTGCTGGTCAATCAACTTAAGTCAAAGTTAATTGGCCGAGAAATCCCTAAAACTGAAAACCATACATTATCTTTTCCTCAGAAAAGATTATGGTTTTTAAGTCAATTAGATCCTGAAAGCTCTGCTTACAATATTCCTTCTGCTTTTCTGTTATTGGGAGAGCTTGATATTGATGTTTTGCAAACTTGTTTCAAAGAAGTAGCTAATAGACACGAAACACTTCGTACAAGTATTGTTGAAGATATAGACGGTGAACCTATAAGAAAAATAACGTCCGAATCTTCAGTGATGATGGAATTTTTAGATTTAAGAGAATTGCCTAAAGACGTACAACGTCAAGAGCGGAATAGAATCGTCAATGAGGAAATTCAAAAACCATTTAATTTAAAAAATGACTCTTCTTTATGGAGAGTCGTTTTACTTCAATTGAATGATGATGAACACTACCTAGTAGTTACAATGCATCATATTATCTTTGATGGGTGGTCTGTTACAGTATTATTACAAGAGCTTAGTGAGTTATATGGAGCTTTTATCAACAACACACCTTCTAAATTAATGAATCTTACAACACAATATTCTGACTACGTGTCATGGCAACAGAAGCATTTGACTGATGAACTTTTTCAAGAACAGCTAACATATTGGAAAACAGCCCTCGAAGGCTCTCCGCCTGTTTTAGAACTACCGACGACATACTTACGTCCGGCAATACAAACTTTTAAGGGATCCTCATATGTTTTTGAGTTATCAAAAGCAACAAGTGATAATTTGAAAAAATTATGTAATTCTGAAGAGTCGACAGCTTTTATGGCAATGCTTACAGTGTTTTATACCTTGTTATATCGTTACACTGGACAAGATGACATTATTGTTGGTGTTCCTATCTCAGGAAGAAACCGAAATGAATTCCAAAAGTTAATAGGTGTATTTGTTAATACTTTGCCTCTTCGTGTAAGGTTGTCTAGAAATGTAAGCTTTAAAAATTTACTTAAGCAGGTGAAGGAAGCTTCTTTAGAAGCTTTCTCTCACCAAGATGTTCCATTTGAGACAATTGTTCAGAATGTAGCTCCTGAAAGAAGCTCAAGTCTTAACCCGCTTTTTCAGGTTTTATTCACATATCAAAATGCGGTTCCAAATTATCGACTTAATAATGTATTGATGAATTATCAACCTATAGATGGTGGTACAGCAAAGTTCGATTTGTCTCTTGATATTTTAGATGGCGGAGATATTTATCCACAGAAGTGCATTTTGGAGTATAATACCGATCTATTTGATAGTACCTTTATTTACAAAATGGCAGAGCACTTCCAGATTCTACTAGAAAAAATTCTGTCTGAACCTGATAAGCCAATTGGTGAAATAAATTATTTGACAACCGAGGAATTGAATCAATTAAAGTTATGGAATGGAAATATAATTGATTTCCCTAAAGATGAAAACGTATGTACATGGTTTGAAAAACAAGTTGAGAGAAATCCAGATGCAATAGCCATCGTTTTCAAATATGATTCCATGACCTATAGGGAGCTTAATGTAAAAGCGAATCAACTTGCATCTTTGATTTTGAAACAAAAGGAAGTGGAGGATTCAATTATTGGGATATGTTTGCCTAAATCAATGGATTTAGTTATATCCGTTTTAGGGGTATTAAAAACAGGCCTAGCTTATCTACCAATGGATTCTTCATATCCAAGCGATCGACTACATTACATGCTCAAAGATTCCAAGGTAGCTACTATTATCACTAATAAAGTGCTTAATAGTTCACTCTTAGCTGAATCGAGCCTAAATACTATTGTTGTTGACGATACACAGATAAAAGAGAAGTTAAATCAAGAAAGTTCTACAAATAAGCCAATTAAGATTACTCCGGATAGTTTGGCTTATATCATCTACACATCCGGTTCTACAGGTCTTCCGAAAGGGACTATGGTTAGCCACAATAATTTGGTGCACACTTTTAATGGCTGGGAACATGAATATCAGTTAATGAATAATACTTCAGCCCATTTACAAATGGCCAGCTTTTCATTTGACGTATGCGTTGGTGACATTGTTCGTGCGCTATGCTCTGGCTCAAAATTAGTGTTATGTCCAGAAGATGTTTTATTAGACCCGGAACAACTATATCAACTTTTATTTCATGAAAAAATTGATTGTGCGGAGTTCGTCCCTGCAATTATTCGCAGTTTGTTACAGTACTTAGAAGATAGTCAACAAAAATTAGATTTTATGAAGTTAGTTATTGTCGGCTCAGATAGTTGGAAAATAGAGGAGTATCAGAAACTTTGTAATTATTGTGGGGCACAAACAAGGGTTATTAACTCTTACGGCCTAACAGAAGCAACAATTGATAGTTCTTACTTCGAGTGTGCTAATAATCAATTACAATCCAACGATTCATTGCCTATCGGTAAACCATTTCCTAATACCCAGCTACTGATCTTAGATGAATACCGTCAGGTAGTTCCAGTTGGCATTCCAGGTGAATTATACATCTCAGGTGATGGAGTTGCTCAAGGCTATCTTTATAAAAAAGAGCTAACTTCTGAAAGATTTATATTATTACCTGATGAATCAGGAACGATGAAAAGGGCATATAAAACAGGTGACTTAGCTAAATATTTACCAGATGGGAATATTGAATTAATTGGACGTTCAGACTTTCAAATAAAGATACGTGGATACCGAATCGAATTAAATGAAATTGAAAACAACATACTCCAGTATCCGGGGATTACTCAAAGTATTGTAGTTGTCAGAACCGGTAATTCCGAATTGCAGAGCTTAGTAGCTTATATCATTTGTCAGAAAAATAGTGCAGTTTCTATTCGGGATTTAAAAAGTTATTTAAATACGAAACTACCCGATTATATGGTTCCATCCTATATTGTTTTGCTAGACGCATTTCCATTAACCAATAATGGCAAGATTGATCGGAAGCAACTACCAGAACCAGATATTACTGAATGGAATATGCTTAATGAATACACACCAGCCAGAACGCTTACAGAAGAAATCTTGGTGGATATATGGAAAGAAGTATTTGGTGTTTCTAGAATTAGTGTGAATGATGATTTTTTCCAAATAGGGGGCTACTCTTTACTTGCCATGAAAATAACGGCTCAAGTAAGGAAGATTTTTAAGATTGAATTCTCGTTGCAAACTTTATTCAACTTTACAACTATTTCAAGATTGGCTATTGAAATTGATAACCTAAAAGGGAAAAATCAAGAGTACTTTGATGATAAGCAGCTACTTCCAGTTATTATACCTAATCTTCAAGACAGATATGAGCCATTCCCACTTACTGATATCCAACAAGCATACTGGATTGGACGTAATGATGTATACGAATTAGGTAATGTGGCTACACATAGTTATGATGAATATGAAGCACAATATTTAGATATTAATAAGTTCGAAGAGGCATGGAACTATTTAATAAAAAGACATGATATGTTAAGAACCGTAATAACACCAGACGGCAAACAACAAGTCTATCGAAAAGTACCTTATTATCCACTTACAATAACGGATTTGCGGGGGAAAAATCCTGATGAAGTAGAAAGTGCAGTTAAAGCTACAAGGGTAGAATTATCCCATCAAGTACTAGATATTTATAAGTGGCCAGTGTTTGATATAAGAATTACTCTACTTGAGGATCAAAAATCACTTATCCATTTTAGTTCAGATGCATTAATGTGGGATGTATGGAGCTTTGTTATTTTAATGAGGGAGCTAGTAACAATTTATCAAGGAAAAGAAAATGAGCTAGCACCATTGGAAATCTCTTTTAGAGACTACGTTATGGCAATTGAAGAATTCAAAAAAACAGATAAGTATAATAATGCTCTTGACTATTGGAAAAAGCGTGTTGATTCTTTACCTATGGCACCAGAGCTTCCTCTATCAAAAAGTCCGAAAGAATTAAGAAATCCACAATTTGTACGTCTTCACGAGAGTTTAGATTTCCAGTCATGGAAAAGATTGAAATCAAAAGCAATGAAAACGGGAATTACTACTACAGGTATTTTGTTAGCTGCATTTACAGAGGTCCTTAGATACTGGAGTAATAGCCCTGATTTTTCACTTAATCTAACATTCTTAAATCGAAATGCTGCACATCCTCAAGTAAATGATATTGTAGGAGAGTTTACATCAGTTAATTTATTGGCAGTATCGAATTCGAATGAATGCTCATTTATTGAGCGCGCAAGGAAGATCCAAGCTGATTTATGGAGTGACCTTGAAAATCATTATATTAGTGGTGTTCAAGTGCTTCGTGAAATGACAACGAAAAAAGGAGGCGCCTTTGAAGCAAAGATGCCTGTTGTCTTTACCAGTGCGTTAGTTGTTCCAATACCGGAGGAAAAAGATGTTCCGTTCCCTATTAAACCTGTGAATGTAAATGGTGTTACACAAACTTCCCAAGTATGGCTAGATTGCGGTGTTTGGGATGATCGTAACGGACTTTATTGTAATTGGGATGTAGTTGAGGAAATTTATCCCCCAGGCTTTATTCGTAGTATGTTTTCAACATTTTGGTCGTTAGTTACTCGACTTGCGAATGAGGAAGAGATTTGGAATCAGCAAGTTATTCCATTAATTCCTCTAGAACAACTTGAACTAAGAAATGACATTATTTTGAATGAAAACATTGAGTCGGCGGATCTTTTACATTCACTATTTAATCAAAAAGCGAAGAGTCAACCTGATTCTCCTGCGATTATCAGCAGACATAAAACAATGACATATGATGAAGTTTATAAATGGTCCAATAAAATAGGTAGATTTTTAAAGTATAAAGGAACTCAACCAAATCAATTAATAGCTATCTTTATGGAAAAAGGGTGGGAACAAGTTGTCAGTGTACTTGGTATTTTACAATCTGGTTCAGCATACTTACCTATTGATCCAGCACTTCCGAATGAACGTATTCTATATCTTCTGCGTTCTACGGGTGTAAAAATTATTCTTACCCAATCAGGAATGAAATCTCAAATAAAATTACCAGAAGAGATATCTATTTACGAAGTAAATGAGCAATTTTTGTCAGATTGGTCTGACGAACCGTTGCCATTTGTTCAAAGTCCCGATGATTTAGCCTATGTAATATTTACTTCTGGTTCCACAGGTGACCCAAAAGGAGTGATGATTACTCATTCTGGTGCAGTAAATACCATTATTGATATAAACAGCAAGTTTAATGTAACGGAGAAAGATCGTGTGATTGCACTATCAGCCTTACATTTTGACCTATCAGTCTACGATATATTCGGAAGTCTTGCCGCAGGTGCTAGTATTGTTATACCTGATGCAGATGAAGGGCTTAATCCAAAGCATTTGGAATGGCTTTTGAGCACTGAGAAAGTTACAGTGTGGAATTCAGTTCCTGCTTTAATGGAGATGTTTATGAATCATTTATCACAGAAAAATGGATATGCTGACAACCTTAGACTAGTTATGCTGAGCGGGGATTGGATAGCAGTTTCGTTGCCAGAACTTATTCGTTCGTATTCATCTACAGAATTAATTATAAGTTTAGGAGGTGCAACTGAGGCTTCTATTTGGTCTATTTTCTACCCTATTGAAAATTTGCAAGCTAGTAGTAAAAGTGTACCCTACGGAAAAGCGCTTTCCAAACAAAAAATGCTTGTCTTAAATGAGTCACTAGAACCTTGCCCTGATTGGGTTACAGGACAAATTTATATAGGTGGTATAGGATTGTCTACTGGATATTGGAAAGACCAAATCCGAACAAATGAGAGTTTTATCTATCATCCTAAGACGAAAGAACGTTTATACCGAACAGGAGATTTGGGTAGGTATTTACCAGATGGCAACATTGAATTTATAGGTAGAGAAGACTTTCAAATAAAAATTAATGGATATCGTATTGAAATAGGTGAAATTGAATATATGTTACTTCAACATCCTGCGATAAAAGATGTAGTTGTTACTGTTGCTGACGAAGGAACAACTAAAAGACTTATGGCTTTTTATATACAGGCTCATGGAGAAACTGTCGAGAGTAGAAATTTACGAACATTTCTAATTCAAAAATTACCCGAATATATGATTCCAAAAAATTATATAAAAGTTGATAAATTCCCTTTAACTTCAAATATGAAAGTAGATCGTCAACTTCTAATAAGAAATGTAGATGTAGAGAGCTTAACAATTAATTGTTACGAAAAACCTCGGACTGTAGTAGAAGAAAAAATAGCTGAAATATGGTCTAGTTTACTTGCATTGGATGAAATAGGCGTACACGATAGCTTTTATGAACTTGGAGGAGATTCTTTGCAATCAATGAAAATGATTGAGGAAATCCGAGATACTTATCAAATCAATTTCCCTTTAAGGGCGTTATTACAAATCAGTACAATTGAAGAGATGGCCACTTATATTGAAGAGCAATTGGAAATAGAAAACAATTCGGTTAAAGCAAGGTTGTCTGAAGGGAATGTTAAAAATGAATCAGTTAACTCTCATTAAGTACAATCCATGGATCGTTACTTTTAAAGCTGTAAAGGCACCACGTCTACGCATTTTTTGTTTCCCTTTCGCTGGGGGGAATGCCCTAACATATAAAGATTGGGGTGACTATTTACCTGAAGATGTTGAGGTATGCTGTATTCAATTACCTGGTAGAGGGAATCGATTGATCGAGAAGCCAATTTCTAATCTTCCGAATCTTTTAGAAGCACTCGAAGAAGCATTTTTGCCGTTTATAGATGATGTTCCTTTTGTATTTTTTGGGCATAGTATGGGCGCATTAATAGCCTTTGAGTTCACCCGTCATTTGGAGAAGCGTCATGGTATTCGTCCAGATTGTTTATTTGTCTCTGCTCACAGGGCACCACATTTACCACGGAAATCTTCAACTTTTTATCATACTCTACCAGATAATGAACTTTTAGAAAGGGTGAAGAGTCTAAATGGAACACCAGATTGGTTCTTTGAAGAGCAAGAGCTTGTTCAACTCTCTTTACCTATGATAAAAGCTGATTTAGAAATATGTGAGTGCTATGTTTATGAACAAGGGCCGTCTCTGAAAATTCCTATCATTGCGTTTGGCGGAACACGAGATAAAGAAGTGAGTGAAGAGAGTATTTTGCAGTGGGAAAAAATTACAAATTCATCCTTTCAAATGTTTTTGTTACCAGGGAATCATTTCTTTTTAAATAGCTCGCAGGATCGTCTTCTTTCTGAGATATATAAATATATACGTACCATATAAAGTCGTGTATAAATGGATAATCCCTGTTAACAGGATTTTAAAGAGCTTCGAAAATGTGTATACAATAGAGGGAAACATGGATTCTATATGGGTTCTAAACAACTTTTCTATCAAAAAGCGAGGGATATTTTTGAGTGATAATGAAAAATATGAACGTTCGATAAAGAGGGTTCGAGCATTGAAGAGTTTTTATATCCACTTATTTGTATATATAATTGTTAATTTAGGATTGATAATTATTAACTTATTCTCTTCACCGGGAAGCTTATGGTTTATTTATACTTTACTAGGGTGGGGAATCGGAATTGTAGCACATGGTATTTCAGTATTTAGTAGAGGCACGTTTTTGGGGGAAGAATGGGAGAAGAAGCAGTTAGAAAAATATATGAATAAAAAATAAATTTAACTTTAATAATAAATAATTTCGATTTACCTGAGACGTTTCAAAAGCTCAATGTTTTTGAAACGTTTTTTCTTCTATTTAGATGCATGAAAAGGATTTGTTGAATAGTTATCTCGGTAATTTGGACTGGAATTCCACCAATTCGAAGTGTTAAGTGCTTGATGTATCTAAGAGGCAAAAACTTAAATATGCAACTTATTAAAGAAAATAAACACCTTGTAGTTAATTTAATACATTTCATTTAGATTTTTAATTTTATGGAAAATTAGGTGGTATTATTATTTATAGTGGCATGGAGGTCTAGATGAAAATAAAGATAAATATCGAAAAGCAATATGATGAAATAGAAGTACACATTTATGCAAATGAATATAACGCTGAAATTGAACAGTTGATGAAACAATTAAAAAAGAATGAAGTTAATGTCATTGATGGGTATAGGGATAATGAAATTCACATGTTAAAAACAAATGATATTCACTGTATCTATGCAGAAGGTATAAAAGTTTTTTTTCAAACTGAAGAAGAAGAATTTGACTCAAAGCGGAGAATTTATGAATTGGAACAATTACTTGGCGACAAATTTGTGCGTGTCAATAAATCAACTCTTGTTAATATTTCCAAAATTACCTCTATACAATTAGGGCCACTTGGATCAACACAACTATTTTTAGAAAATGAGATTTCCGTTGTTGTGAGTCGAAATTATTTAAAGAAACTAAAACAAGCACTCGGTATTGGGAGGAATTAACAATAAAAATTTTACAAAATGGGATAATTGGACTTCTTATTGGATTAAGCACGTCCTATGTAATAATAACACTGGGTAGTGTTGCTAACCCAGGTAGTTTAATTAGTGGTCAAGATCTATTAAGAGAGCTATTGACTGCAGCAATTATGGGTATTTTAATTGGCATTGCAACACTTATATTTGAAACGGGAATTGTGTCTTTCAATGTCCAATTAACACTTCATTTCTGTTTTGTTACTATTTGTGTCTTCGTCGCAGGACTTGTCGGCTCTTGGTTTGAATTATCAAAATGGCATACCATCTGGCCTGTTTTTTTAATTGAAGCCATCGCCTATATCATTATTTGGATTCTATTATGGCTACTAACAAAGCGTGAAGTAGATGAAATTAATAACTTATTACAAAATAGAAAGAGAGGTTAGTTAAATGGAATTAGTAATTGACGTGAAAAATTTAGGTAAGAAATACGGTTCATATGAAGCAGTGAAGGGAATTTCGTTTGAGGTAAAGAAGGGTGCATTATTTGCATTTTTAGGGACAAATGGTGCTGGAAAATCTACATCTATTGAAATGTTGTGTACATTGTTGGAAAAAACTTCAGGAGATGTGAAAATTAATGGTGTGACTCTAGGTAGTCGAACAAATAATTATTTAATTCGAAAAGCAATTGGGGTTGTTTTTCAGCAAAGCATTTTGGACGCACGTCTAACAGTGAAAGAAAATATCTTACATCGAGGTAACATATATAACTTGACAAAAAAAGAATTACAAGAAAACTGGGGATTTGTGAATCGCTATTTACATTTAGAAGATATTGCGAAGAAAAAATATGGGACATTATCTGGCGGTCAAAAGCGACGTGCAGATATTGCAAGAGCAATTATTCATAAACCAACTATTTTATTTTTAGATGAACCCACAACAGGCCTTGATCCACAAACACGCGTCTTTGTTTGGGATGCAATTAAAAAACTACAAGAAGAAACGAATATGACAATTTTTTTGACTACTCATTATATGGAAGAAGCTGCTGTAGCAGATGAAATAGTGGTAATGAAGGAAGGAAAAATCGTGTCTAAAGGTACACCAAATACATTAAAAGAGCAATATACATATGATGAATTATTTGTCTTTTTTAATAACGGTGTAGATGGTTCATTATTACTAACGCAAAACAATCTTAATTTTGAAGAGAAAAATGGCGAGTACCGCGTGCGTGTTCAATCTACCATTCATGCACTTGATATTTTAAAGAAACTTCAGACTTTTATCAGCTCATTTGAAGTAAAGAAAGGTTCGATGGACGATGTATTTATTCGTATCAATGAGGAGGTGCCATTAACATGAACACAATGTTGAATTTGGTTAATAGGCATAATAAAGTATTTCGACGTGATCGTATGCTTGTGTTTTTTTCAATCTTATCAGTGATTATTGTTATCATGCTGTATGCGATTTTTATTCAAAAAACACAAGTAGATGCTATTGAACAATTAGTACCAGCATCGGATCACTTGAAAACTATGGTGAATGAATGGATGGTTGCAGGCTTACTCTCCATTATTGCTGTAACTACGACGCTAGCAGCTCTAGGTATTTATATAAAGGACTTAGAGACAAAAGTAATGGCTGATTTTTTAACAACTCCTAATGCACGTGCAAAAATTCAATTAAGCTATGTTATCAATTCCTTGCTTATTGGCTTTGTTTTATCGCTTATTGGGTTAATTGCATGTCAATTATTTATTGTGTTCATGGGCGGATCCTGGTTTACGTTTGAAAAAATAGTTCAACTCATTGGGATTATTGTACTTGCGGTTACACTAAGTAGTGTTTTTAACCTATTTCTTACTCTGTTAGTCTCAACACAAAATGCTTTTTCAACCTTAAATACAGTTGTAGGTACCGCTATTGGTTTTTTATGCGGAGTGTATGTGCCACTTGGCGCAGTACCTGATTTTGTACAAAAAATAATCATGGTATTCCCGATTAGTCATACAACAGTTTTGTTTAGAGAAGCTTTGATGCGTGATTCCCTTGATAAAGTTTTTGAAGGAGCACCTGAAGCAGGAAATACTTATGAAATTCAATTTGGTGTCCATTATGAATGGAACGATATGATTTTTTCTCCAATGCATAGTGTAATTTATATTATTGCTTCTATTATTGTTTTTACGCTTATCTCATTATGGCTATATGGCAGAAAAAACAAATAAATATTTACTCAACTTTCGTACACTAAAATATCAAGACATTACTTTCCAAACCTTAGTTAGGACGACCAACTAGCAGCAAATTATAATTACTACTTATTGATGGACTAGAGGTATTTATTGGTTAAATACACATTATAACTTCATTTGCACTAGTGGAAGAACCACATACGTACTTACCGTACGTATGTGGTTCTTTTTGTTAATCAGCATGTTTGTTTCCCTTATAGGAAAAGTGTTTAAAACAAAATTGAATATAAATTACCGTACTTGTAGATGCGTCCAAAAAATGTTAAAACGCCTACTACTGTTTATAAAGTTCATCCTTATGTCATAGTTAGAGTCATTGTATACAAGGTTTTGAACAGCTGAGAGCCAGCTCGAAGGACGATACGATTTTTATGCCGTTTTCCCTGTTTTAGAATAATTTATATAAAAAACGGAAAGGAATATGTGTAAAAATGTTGGAGTTGATAGTGATGGAATTTGATAAAGAGCAAGAAGTTTACTGCTACAGCTGTCGTAAAAAAACTGTATTTACTCGTAAAGATATGCATAATAAAAATGGGGTAGACAGTCACTGTAGTGAATGTTCTGGTATTTGGTTTGAATGGCAAAATCGAGCTGTGGAGAGAGAAATGGAAAAGTGGATTGAATATAATAAACGGCTCATAAATTAGCAGAGTTAATGATAGCAGTTGAATTTAAAACCATTTCAAATCACAATACGTCAACAAGAGGAGCTAAAACTTATAAAAAGCATTATAATATAATAGGAAGAAACTCAATAAAGAGAGATGGATTTTAATATGAACGAACAATTAGAAGATTGGATTACACGTTTTCAAAAGGAGAAAGATATAGAGGCTCTCGCAAACTTAAAAGATTATTGCTACTATATGATTGAACCTTTAATTGAGGAATTTACGGAGAAATACGGTGACGATGCTGGGGAGTTATTACGATTAAAATGGGATAAGCGTTTTTATTTTATTTTTACAAAGTATCAATTAAATGTTGGGCTGCCTTTAGATTCTTTCGTTAAAAATACGTACCGTTTTTATTTTATGCAGGTTTTAAAAAAAGCGGGCTATTGAATTACATATAGGGGAGTGTTTCAAATTTGAACATTGCTCCATAAAAAAATCCTTGGCTCGTATAAAAGCGAGACAAGGATTTTTGTGTTTTATCATGCTCTTTGGCAGGAGAATAACTGCCTATAAAAGCCTAATTGGGGAAGACTAATCTTCAGTAGGGGATGAAGAAACCCGCCTACTGATGAAAGTTTCTCTTTATTGATACATCATATCTTCTGCAAGGTTGGTAAATACCTCACCGATAATGGAGTCTTCATCATAAACGGAAGAACCAGTATTTTCCTCAGGTTGCGCAAATGGAATTTGAGCGAGGATACTTGTCTGAAGCTCATCTGCTAATTTTTCTGCGCCACCTTGACCGAATAAATAGTTCTTTTCACCATTTGAGTTTTCGAAGTAAGCCATGTTTTCAACAACACCAAGAATCGTATGTTTCGTATGTTGAGCCATCAGACCTGCACGAGAAGCAACATGAGAAGCTGCAAGATGTGGTGTTGTTACGATAATTTCCTGTGCTTGTGGAATCATTGCCGCCATATCAATGGCTACATCTCCTGTACCAGGTGGTAAGTCTATAAGGAGATAATCTAATTCATCCCAATGTGTATTGACAAGGAAATTACGAATCCATTTGTTGAGCATTGGGCCACGCCACATGACAGGTTGGTTTTCGTTTGTGAAAAATCCCATCGACATGATCTTCACACCATGACTTATTACTGGAATAGCTGTTTGGTCAATCATTGTTGGCTTTTGTTGAATCTTCATCATGGCAGGAATACTGAATCCATATATATCGGCGTCTAAAATACCTACACGTTTTCCAAGACGGGCAAGAGCTACTGCTAGGTTAATCGTCACGGTAGATTTTCCGACGCCACCTTTACCACTAGTAACTGCTATAAATTTGACACCTGAATCGGGTAGAAGCATTGTAGGCATACCTTTATCCGTAACATTTTGTGATTTTAAAGAAGTTGTTAGACTACGGCGCTCGTCATCTGTCATAGAACCAAATTTGATGGAGACTTTTGATGCACCGATCGTTGTCAACGCTTCTTCAACATCTTGTTGAATTTTTGCTTTTAAAGGACAACCTGGAATAGTCAAGATAATATCAAGTGAGATATGCGTACCATTGACTTGAATATTACGTACCATATTCAAGTCAACGATGCTTTTATGAAGTTCTGGGTCATCAACTTTCTGCAAAGTTTTTAAAATGTGCTCGTTCGTTAGCATATAAGAAATCATCCTCCTATTTTAGGCCTTTGCCAAGCCCTTTTAAGAAGTGAGCGCCAAAATTCACAGCACGATTAACATCAGGATCGTTTAGCATTTTGAACAGCTTAAAGGCACTAACTTTTTCGTCAGATTCAACGGCTTTGTTCGCTTCATCTAAGCCAGTATTTAAGCCTTCAATCAGCTTTGTTGTTGTCTCTGGGTTTAGCTCGGTTAATGCTCCCGCAACACCCATTAAGTTGTTGATGATATTCGTAACAGGCTTACGCGTTAATTGACCAAGAGCGATATGTGCAACATCCTCTTTTGCTTCAAGTAGTTTCGTAGCTGCTTCTAGTGCTCCAATATCATTTAGTTCTGCCATGATCGTAAAGACCTGGTTAACCATTTCTTCATTCTCAGAAAGAAGTTGCTTTAAATTCCCTAACTTTTCTTCCTTTAGTTGTTCTTCTGTTTTTTGCTCTTTTTGAATTGTCGTAATTGGTGCTGCCATGAACTCACTCCCTTTCGTTAGTTGTTAAGTGAACGTAGCCAGGACGATTCCATTTGCGTTGTACCTCAACACCATTTTGTGGATGACGTTTTTTATAACGCGGGTTTGTTCTAGGAAGTGGTGATTTTCCTTTTTGTTTCAATACTTCTACGCGTACTTTTGTTTGTTTGTACGCCGGTGTCGATGTATTGATGTCTCCAGCTGGGCCCGTTAAGAAATTAATCGCTGAATCTTTGCTAACAGAGTTCATAGGTAAGAAAAGTTCATTTCCTTGTACGCGATCTGTTACTAGGGCATTTAATTTTAATGCGCCTTGAGGAGACACTAAACGAAGAAGAGCTCCATCTTCTATGCCGCGTTCTTTTGCTAGTTCTGGTGATACTTCAACAAAAATTTCAGGTACTTTCGATTGAATACCTTTTGATTTATTTGTCATATTACCTTCATGGAAGTGTTCAAGCATACGGCCATTGTTAATATGACAGTCATATTGCGCTTCATATTCAACCGGTCTAATCCAATCATTTAAAGCAAAACGAGCTTTTTTGTCAGGGAAGTTAAAACCATCCTCATATAGTAAAGGTGTGTCTTTACCATCATGGCTACCCCAACAGAAGCTACCCCAATTTTCTAATACATCATAGTTCGCTTGCGAGAAGAATGGAGCAAGACTAGCCATTTCAGCAAAGATTTCACTTGGGTGACTGTAATTCCAGTCAGCACCTAGGCGACGTGCTACTAATTGAAGGATTTCCCAATCGGCTTTTGATTCACCAAGTGTTGGTAATACTTGATATAGTCGTTGTACACGACGCTCTGTATTCGTGAACGTACCTTCTTTTTCAAGAGAAGGTGCTGCTGGTAAAATAACATCCGCATATTGTGCTGTACGTGAAAGGAAGCAATCTTGTACAACAAAGAAGTCTAATTGTGAAAGTACTTTATCTACATGGTTAGCATCGCAATCTACAAGTGCCATATCTTCCCCAACTAAATACATTGCTTTCATTTTACCTTCCATGATAGCATCTAACATTGCCATATTCGTACGACCTGGTTCAGGTTTGATTTTCACACCATATGCTTCTTCAAATTTCTTACGTGCTTCGTCGTCTATTACTTTTTGATTACCTGGTAATAGATTTGGTAGTGTACCCATATCACAAGCACCTTGAACATTGTTGTGACCACGAAGAGGGTAGGCACCTGCACCTGGACGACGATAGTTACCAGTAGCTAGAAGTAGGTTAGAAATTGCAGCTGATGTATATGAGCCACCTGTATTTTGTGTAACACCCATACCCCAAAGTACACATGTACCGTCAGCATCACGAATCATTTCAGCAACATTTATCAACGTTTCTTTTGAAATGCCCGTTTCTTTTTCTGCATATTCTAGTGTGTATGTTTCAAGTACATCTTTAAAATCATCAAAGAAGTGCACGTTCTCTTTAATGAAGGCTTCATCATGCCAACCTTGATCGATCATATATTTTGTAACGGCCATTAACCATACTTGGTCTGTTCCTTGTTTTGGACGCATGAAAATATCAGAACGCTCAGCCATTTCATGTTTACGAACGTCGGCAACAATTAATTTTTGACCGTGTAACTTATGGGCACGTTTTACACGAGTAGCTAAAACAGGGTGACCTTCTGCAGGGTTTGCCCCAACAATAATAACGAGGCCAGCTTTTGCGATATCTTTGATCGTTCCAGCGTCGCCACCTATACCAACTGTGCGTAGTAGGCCATCTGTAGCTGGAGATTGACAATAGCGTGAGCAGTTATCAACGTCGTTTGTTTCGAATAATTGACGTGCCATTTTTTGAATTAAGTAGTTTTCTTCGTTTGTAATTTTTGAAGAAGAAATAAAGCCGACAGAACCAGAACCGTGTTCTTTTTGAATGCCACCTAGTTTAGTAGCAATTAAGTCAAGTGCTTCATCCCATGAGGATTCAACAAATGCATCATTTTTACGAATTAATGGTTTTGTAATTCGTTCTTCAGAGTTGATGAAGTCCCAACCGAATTTTCCTTTTACACAAGTAGAAATAGCATTTACAGGACCGTCAGAAGGTTGCACTTTTAAAATTTTGCGGTCTTTTGTCCAAACTTCGAACGAACAACCTACTCCACAGAAAGTACAAACTGTTTTTGTTTTCTTCGTACGTTTACTACGCATTGCAGCTTCGACTTCAGAAACAGCGAAGATACCGCTATACCCAGGTTCAACTTCCTTAATTAAATTAATCATCGGATCTAATGTATCTTGTTTAAGCCCAGTCATAAAACCAGCTTCACCAAGCATTGATTTTTCCATTAAGGCATTACATGGACAAACTGTAACACATTGTCCACAGCCTACACATGAAGAATCGTTAATGGCAACGCCTTCATCCCAAATTACTTTTGGTCTCTCGGCTTCCCAGTCAAGAGATAATGTTTCATTAACTTGTAAGTTTTGACAAACCTCTACACATTGTCCACATGCGATACATTGGTTTGGATCATATCGATAAAACGGGTGAGACATGTCTACTTCGTGTGGTTCAACTTTTGGTTGATAAGGATATTTTTGATGTTCGATTTCCATTAATTCTGCTGTGTTGTGTAATGAACAATTTCCGTTGTTATTATCGCAAACTGTACAGTACAGCAAATGATTTTCTAGTAAACGGTCCATCGCTTCCGTTTGTGCAGCTTTCGCTTTATCAGAAGTAAGTTGGATATCCATGCCGTTTAGTGCTTTTGTTGAACAAGAGCGAACTAATTGTCCATTCACTTCGACGATACATGTATCACAAGTTTCGATAGGATCAACAGATGGTACATGACAAATTTGTGGATGGGCGATGCCATTTTGATTAATGGTATCAAGTATTGTAGCTCCCTCTGCTACATCATACGGTTGGCCATTAATTTTAATTGTAGTCAAGGTATTTTCCTCCTTTTGCTCTTTGAGACTTATTTGACAACAGGTTAATACTTAGGATAAACGGGAATAGAGTTACGAGTTTTTTTATTTTAATTGTCTTGTTATTTTTTAAAAATTGTCTTGTTAATGTCATTTCCCAATTTGTCCAATCTCTACACCAACATAGATGCAAAAACATGTAGTATTAGTTGTCGATGTTGATATTGCTCAAAAATAAAAAAATCCACCATGAAAAGGCATGTACTAACATGCTATTTATTCATGGTGGATAAAATTCTTAACAGGCCTTGCTAAAAATTCAATCAACTTTTATTTTTTATTCAATATAACTATAGAATTTAAATATTAAAACCACCATGCCTATAGTTCAAACTTATTGTATGAAACCATGACAAAGGAATCAAAATACTTTCATTCCATATGTAATACCAATTATTATAGCCTTTTCAGCCAAAATCGACAATATTTATAATAAAATTTATCTTCATTCAGTAGAAATCCCTATCTCAGAAGGTAGTTAGATAAATTCAGATGTAGCTTCTTTTTCAATAGGTTTCCCTACTTCCTGAATGAAGATAAAGCCTCCGGCGGATGTCACGGATTTTGAATTGTGCGGGCACAATTCAAAATCCGGACGCAATTACGCCAAGGCTTAATTGATCGAGGACTGATAATAATTATCATTGGATATTTTCTCTTTAATTTTTATTTAAGTTGCTATATTATTAACAAACTGTAAGGGTGACCCCGTGAACATTGGATAAAAAAGATTAATTACGTTGGGAGAATCGTTAAAATGTCAAAAAAAGTGCATGAGTTCAACGACATTATTCGAAAACTACGCAAAGATATATTTGGAAAAGGACCAGAGCGTATTCATACAGTTTTCGTAGAGAACATGGCTGTCTCAACTTTATATGGTAATATCACACCGACAGAAAAATTTATTGCGAGTACGCCTGAAGGGTTAAAAATGGTTCATGCTGCACGTACAAGAATGATTCAAGATTTGTATACTAAATCACCTCCAGACGGCATGGAAGAATTGATGGGCACTAAGTTACTCCATTTATTTTCAGATATCAAAATTGAAGAGGATTTTGCTATTTCTGTCTTTGTTTTTGAAGATAATATTAGTGAATAAAGGGGATGCCATATGGAACGCGCAGTAACTAGAGAAATAATACGTGTTGAAGGTAATCAAATCAAAGAAATAGAAGATACTGTTGTCACAGAATATGCGGTCACAGTGAAGATTAATGAGCAAGAATTCGTGACGATGGTTTGCACACCAGAGTATGTAGAAGATATGGTTATTGGCTATTTGGCTTCTGAACGAATTATTCGCGATTACGAAGATATTGAAGCCATTTGGCACCAAGAAAAAGAAGGTTTTGTGCACGTTAAAACAAAGCGTGTGAATCCTTACTTTCAACAAATTCAAAATAAACGTTACATTACTTCTTGCTGTGGCATGAGCCGCCAAGGGTTTGTTTTTGCTAATGATGCATTAGTAGCTAAAAAAATGGAAGGCATTCATGTGCGTATTACTACAGATGATTGTTTTCGTTTAATGCGCGATATGCAAGATTTGGCCGAAACATTCAAACAAACTGGTGGTGTTCATAATGCAGCGCTATGTGATGCGAATGGAGTTTTATTAAGCCGAATGGATATTGGGCGTCATAATGCCTTAGATAAAATTTATGGTTATTGCCTAAAAAATAAAATTAGCATTCAGGACAAAATTATCGTATTTAGCGGAAGGATTTCATCTGAAATTTTACTTAAAGTATCGAAAATTGGCTGTGAAATTGTGCTGTCTAAATCGGCTCCAACAGAATTAGCATTGCAATTGGCAGAGCAACTCGGTATTACGACGGTAGGCTTTATTCGCCAAAATACACTTAATATTTATACACACAAAGAACGTATTCAATTACCTACAAATAAAATGAAAGGAAGAGATTAACATTACTAGTCTACAAGACCAACTACACAGACCATTAAGAGATTTAAGGATATCCGTAACAGACCGTTGTAATTTTCGTTGTCAATATTGCATGCCTGCAGAAGTATTTGGTCCAGATTACGCTTTTTTACCGTCCTATAAAATATTGAGTTTTGAAGAAATCGAAAGATTAGTAAAGATTTTCGTTTCATTAGGTGTGAAAAAAGTACGCATTACTGGTGGTGAGCCTTTACTACGTCGCGATCTGCCGACATTAATTGAACGTCTACATCGCATAGCTGGAGTGGAAGATATTGCCTTAACGACCAATGGCACATTGTTGAAAAAATATGCCAATGAATTGGCGAGAGCAGGTTTATCACGAGTAGCTATTAGTCTAGATTCTCTAAATGAGGAACGTTTTTTCGAGATGAATGGCCATCGAGGAAAGGTGAAAACGGTATTAGAAGGTATAGAAAAAGCGGCAGAAGCGGGCTTACAAGTGAAGATCAATATGGTCGTTCAAAAAGGAAAAAATGAGCAAGATATCATTTCGATGGCAGAATATTTTAAAGAGAAACAGCATATTCTTCGCTTTATTGAATATATGGATGTCGGTAATTCGAATGGTTGGCGGCTAGATGAAGTTGTGTCAAAGAAAGAAATCATTGACCAAGTCCATCAACTTTCCCCTCTGCATCCTGTTGACCCTAATTATAAAGGGGAAGTGGCTACACGTTATCAATATGAGGATGCTCAAGGTGAAATTGGCGTAATATCATCTGTAACAGATTCGTTTTGCGACAGTTGTTCACGTGCCCGTATTTCGGCAGAGGGAACATTATATACGTGCTTATTTGCAACAGAAGGGACGAATCTACGAGAATTGTTAAGGTCAGGGGAAGATGATGAAACTATTACCCAATGCATTTCGGATGTTTGGGAAAATAGAAAAGATCGCTATTCCGATGAACGAAATGAACAGACAATGGAAAAAAGGAAACACTCAAAAATTGAAATGTCACATATCGGTGGTTAGACGAAATAGAGTGGTATTAGTTAGTGCTGTTAGTATGGGTGTGAAAAACAGAAAAAAATCGGCAAAATAATGCCGATTTTTTATCTTCATTCAGCAGAAAACTACTGCCCTAGAAGGTGTGATATGGATGCGTATGAGGTTTCTTTTCAGTAGGTGTCCAAGTACCTGCTGAATGAAGATAAAGCCTCCAGCGGATGTCACGGATTTTCAAAGGAATGAATATAAGGATGTTAGCCTAAAACCTTCGCATCCTGCGAAAACGGCTAACTGACCTGCATCCTGCAGGCCTTAGCACAATTCAAAATCCGGACGCAATTACGCCAAGGCGAAATTGATTTGATGTTTATTTATGCACAAAGTCGCCACTTTTTCCGCCCGTTTTTTGAACGAGGTATGTTTCTTTAATCACCATAGATTTGTCGACGGCTTTACACATATCATAAAAAGTCAGAGCAGCAATGGATACAGCAGTTAATGCTTCCATTTCGACACCTGTTTTACCATTACATTTAACTGTAGCTTGAATGTGAAGTTCGTAACCTACTTCTGCTTTTGTATAGTCAAATTGAAGATCTGTTCCTTGTAACATAATCGGATGGCACATTGGGATAATATCAGCAGTTTTTTTAGCACCCATAATCCCAGCAATTTGTGCCACTTGCGTAGGGTCGCCTTTTTTAATGCCTCCCTGTTGGATAGCTTGATAGACTTCAGCGGATAACGTGATTGTACTACGAGCGATCGCTGTACGGTTTGTGATTGTTTTATCTGAAATGTCGACCATTTTCGGACGACCTTCTTCGTTCCAGTGTGTAAAATTACTCATTATTAGACTTCCTTTCAAATGTTTGTAGCCAATCTTGTTGAGAATTGATATTGATAAATGTGGAGCTTTCTTCAAATGGGACATAACATACTTGAAGTTGCTCTAACAAGACTTTCATACTTCGCTTGTTTTGTTGGACTAATTGCTGTGCTTTTGGTAAAGCGCTGCGTCGATATAAAGCAGCAAGAGGTTGTAATCTTGAAGCTTGTTCAGGAACAATCGCATCATAACGATCATCGATAAATGTGAGCATAGTTTGGACAAATTCTGCATTAATAAAAGGCATATCACTAGCTATGACGAAAAACCACTCTACTTCCGGAAAATTTGTCATTATATTATGCAAGGCAAACAGAGGACCTTGATGAGGCTGTTTTTCAATAATCCATTGGACATTTTCTTCTACAAACTTTGATTGCAAGCTAGCATTCGTAGCAATAATTAAAGGCTGTAGTTGATTTTTTTGTAAGGCTATGAGACTGTGCTTATATAAAGGTAGACCAGCAAATAATTCAAACATTTTCGGTTGACCATACCGTGAAGATTGGCCGCCAGCTAAGATAACACCAGCCATTTTCATATGCGATTCAACTCACCGACAAAATGTTGAACAGTAGGAAGAATTAGTTTTGTCATGGCAAGTGTCACGGCATTAGTTGAACCTGGTAGTACATAGATAGCCGTTTTATCGCGACTACCTGCTGTTGCACGACTAAACATGGCTTTTGGGCCAATTTCTGCATAACTTAGTGTTCGAAATAATTCACCAAAGCCCATCATTTCTTTTTCGAAAAGAGGGAGGATCGTGTCGTAAGTTTGGTCTCTCGGTGTAAATCCTGTTCCTCCTGTTACGATAATGGTATTAATGCTTTGATCTTCGCACCATTTGAGTACATGATTTGAGATTTCGAGAGGTTCATCTTTTGACATTTGGTAGTCTACTAATTTAAATGAAGCTTCTTGAAGTAATGATTGAATACGCTGACCACCACAATCATCCGCCTTCGTGCGTGTGTCACTCACTGTTAAAATGGCAGCTCGGATAAGAAGTTCGCTATGTGTGGGATGCAAGGTAAAAGACCTCCTTTTATAAAGTTGATTTTTGTTTTTGCTGAAAAACATTGCTTTTATTATAAAGCTATATATTAAAAGGTCAAACTAAAATTCATAGAAAGAAAGGCAAAAACGTTTATGCATAATAGATATTCTAGACAACAATTATTCAGCCCAATCGGAGAGAACGGGCAGCTACTACTAAAAGAAAAGCATGTCCTGATGATAGGAGTGGGTGCTTTAGGTAGTGCTAGCGCTGAGGCGCTTGTAAGGGCAGGCGTCGGAAAGTTGACGATTATTGATCGTGATTATGTAGAGTGGAGTAATTTACAAAGACAACAACTATATACCGAACAAGATGCGCAAGAAAAAGTACCGAAAGTAATCGCTGCAAAAAAACGACTACAAAGCATTAACGCAGAGGTAGAAATTAACGAATATATTCTTGATGCGTATACAGAGCAAATAATCCCACTGCTTGCAGATGTAGATATTATGGTGGATGCAACGGACAACTTTGATATTCGCTTTATGATGAACGATCTTGCACAAAAATATCAAATTCCTTGGGTTTATGGTTCTTGTGTTGGCAGTTATGGCGCTACTTATACGATTGTGCCAGGTAAAACACCTTGTTTACATTGTTTGCTAGCAGCGATGCCCAATACAGGGATGACATGCGATACAGTAGGAATTATAAGTCCGACTGTTCAAATTGTAGCAGCTTATCAGGTGGCTGAGGTATTAAAGTTTTTAGTAGGTGATGAAGAAGCATTACGAAAAAGTTATTTAACTTTTGATGTTTGGCAAAATCAACACTATGAAATCAACGTTGAAAAAATTCGCAATCATGATTGTCCATCCTGTGGCAAAAATCCGACCTATCCATATTTATCATACGAAAATCAAACAAAGTTAAACGTATTATGTGGTCGCGATGCTATTCAAATACGTCCAGTAAAAACGATTCATTATAATTTTGATCAGCTCGCAGTTCAACTTAGTCCCTATGGTGATATTCAACAAAATCCTTATTTACTATCTTGCCAAGCAGAAGATTATCGACTAGTGATTTTCCAAGATGGACGAGTTGTCATTCACGGTGTACAAGATATCCAAAAAGCTAAAACCATTTATTATCGTTTATTCGGATAAAGGAGTGTTATAAAATGTTGAAAAAAAGAAAACCGATTGCTGTTGGAGAAGCTGTTCAACGTGTCATGGAGTTTGCCTTCCAAGAAAAAATAGAAGTCGTTTCACTACAGCAAGCACACGGACGTTTTTTAGCAGAAGATGTTGCTGCTGACCAAGATGTACCAGCTTTTGATCGTTCACCTTATGATGGTTATGCTATTCGCTCGGTCGATAGTCAAAGGGCAAGTTCTGACAATCCAGTAACCTTTAAAGTAGTAGGGGAAATTGGCGCGGGCTATGTATTTGAGGTAGAAGTCGGTGATCGAGAAGCGGTGCGCATCATGACAGGAGCGCCTATTCCGAACGGATGTGATGCAGTCGTTATGCTAGAATTAACGCACACATTTGAAGAAGACAATCAACCTTATATGTCGATTAAACGCTCTTATGAAACAGGAACAAATATTTCCTATAAGGGAGAGGACGTGCAAAAAGGCGCAATTCTTATGGAAAAAGGACAATACATCAATCCAGGTGTTATCGCATTACTTGCTACTTTTGGTTATGATCAAGTACCTGTTTTTCGAAAACCAATCGTTGGCGTAATTGCAACAGGAAGTGAATTACTAGAACCAAGTGATGCTTTACAGCCAGGAAAAATTCGTAATAGTAATGCCTATATGATAATGGCTCAAATTGAACGTGCTGGAGCAACCGTCAAATATTTTGGTAAGTTTAGCGATGATCTAAATTTATGTATTCAAGCTGTTGAAAAAGCTCTTCAGGAAGTAGATATATTGATTACAACAGGAGGAGTATCAGTAGGTGATTACGATTACTTACCTGCCATTTATGAAGCCATTGACGCACAAGTACTTTTTAATAAAGTAGCAATGCGACCAGGTAGTGTAACAACTGTTGCGGCTCGAAATGGTCAATTATTATTTGGACTTTCAGGTAACCCATCAGCGTGCTATGTTGGTTTTGAATTATTTACACGACCTATTATTCGTACGGCTTTTGGCAATAAGCAACCACATTTACGTAGAGAGCACGCTATTTTAAATGCGGACTTTAAAAAACCGAATCCGTTTACTCGTTTTGTGCGTGCTACTACTTCTTACGAAAACGGTCAAATAGTTGCAGTTCCCTCTGGTTTTGATAAATCTAGTGCAGTTTCTTCCTTAGCAGAGGCCAATGCTTTTATTGTATTACCAGGTGGATCACGTGGATACGAAAAAGGCATGCAAGTTGTCGTCTTATTGTTAGAAGATTTTCAGGGAAGTGAGTGGCCATGGGACATCATCGAGAAATCTTACAAATCGTAGGCTATCAAAATAGTGGCAAGACAACGTTAATGGAACAGCTCATTACACAAGCCACCACAGAAGGTTTTCGTGTAGGAACAATCAAGCACCATGGACACGGTGGTATCCCTATGATCGAAAGTTCAAAAGATAGTGTTCGTCATGAGAAGGCTGGCGCAAGTGTCACAGCAGTTGAAGGAGAAGGTACTTTGCGCATGAGTATTCACCAAAGTAACTGGCAGCTTGCTGATATACTAGCTATTTATGAAACATTTAATATGGATATCATTTTCATTGAAGGCTATAAAAATGAAGACTATCCGAAGGTTGTTATTTTGCGCAAGGCGGAAGATAAATCTTTGCTAGAAAAAGTAAGCAATATCATCTGTGTTCTTTATTGGCCTACATATCCACTAAATAAACCGTTAGATTATCCAATTTTTTCGATTCAAGAAGAAGCACAATATATAGAGTTTTTAATGCAGGAAATGAGGAAAAAATCATGACTACAGCATTGTTTGAAATCATTGATAAACCAATTGATGTTGAAGAAGTTAGACAAAAAGTATCAGATCGAAATGCTGGTGCGATCACTGTTTTCATCGGAACAGTACGTGAAATGACGAAAGGCAAGAAAACACTACATTTGGAATATCAGGCCTATCCAGCTATGGCTATTAAAATGTTTGAACAAATATCTAAAGAAATACAAGAACGATGGTCAGAAGCGAAAGTAGCCATTACACATCGTGTTGGCCATTTAGAAATCTCGGATATTGCCGTAGTAATTGCGGTGTCATCACCACATCGTAAAATAGCCTATGAAGCCAATGAATATGCTATTGATCGTATTAAACAAATTGTGCCTATTTGGAAAAAAGAGTATTGGGAAGATGGGACCGAATGGATTGGTGATCAATTAGAAAATGTTCCTTATCCAAAAGGAAATCCATCCATCAGTGAGGAGGAATCTTGTGATTAACATATTACTATTTGCTCACTTACAAGAAAGTATCGGTGAGTCAAAATTATGTGTAGACCTGGCAGACAGAACAATTGGAGAAATTAAAGAATGGATGGAAAAACAATATCCACACATTCATTTACAACATGTTATGACAGCAGTAAATGAGGAATTTGCAACAGATACAACGATTGTAACAAAAGGGGATACAGTCGCGTTTATTCCGCCCATTAGTGGAGGGTAAAAAGAAAAGATGTAGTTGGTACAGTTTAGGTACCGACTACATCTTTTATTCTATTTATCTTGAAAAATCCGTTAGTAGGAGAAGAAACCCCACTAAGTTCACTTTATGCCTTTATGAGATGAACGCTCAGAAGCATAAGGAAGGAAATACCTATCATACAAATCACCCATGACCAAGCGAGTGACATGTTACCCGAGCCAATCGCCATGTAAATAGCAAGCGGCGTCGTTTGCGTTTTGCCTGGAAGGTTTCCTGCAAACATTAAGGTTGCACCAAATTCACCTAAAGCTCGTGTGAAACTTAAAATTCCACCTGAGACAATTGACTTTAATGCAAGAGGGATAGAAATAAAGAAAAAAACTTGCCATTTGTTAGCACCATCAACAAGTGCAGCGTTCTCAATGTCCCCATCAACAGATTCAAAGCCAGTTTTTGCTGATTGATACATTAAAGGAAATGCCACAACAGTAGAGGCAATGACCGCCGCCCACCATGTGAACATAATGGGTTGATTAAAAAGCCATGTAATCAAGTTACCTAGTACACTGTTTTTACCAAAAATAATAATTAGAAGAAAACCTATTACAGTAGGAGGTAATACTAATGGTAAAAGTAACACTGTTTCTAGAAATAATTTTCCTTTGAAATTACGTTTTGCCATCCATTTACCAAATAGAATACCAGTTACTATCACAATTGCTCCTGACACAAGCGCTATTTCGATAGAAAGTTTAAGAGGTGACCAGAAATCCGTACTCATTTATTAATGAGTTTCTTGAAAGCCGTATTTTTTAAATACTTTCATCGCTTGCTCACTTTGTAAATAGTGATAAAAATCTTCCGCTTCTTTCGCATGCTTACTATCTTTGATAACACCTACAGGATAAATAATAGGTGTATGTGTATCTTCTTTAGCTGTAGCAACGACATCGACTTTTTCTGACACAAGGGCATCTGTTTTATAAACCAACCCTGCTTCAACATTTTCAGTTTCTGTATAAGTAAGAACTTGTCGTACGTCTTTTGTATACACTACTTTTGATTCTAAATTTTCCCATAGGTTCATGTTTTTCAATGTCTCTATACCGTACTTGCCAGCAGGAACCGTTTCAGGTGTACCAACAGCAATCTTATCAACTTTTGTTAAGTCTCCAAATGATTGAATATGTTTTTCATTTTTCTTAGGAACGATTAACACTAATTGGTTCGCTAAAAGATCCGTTCCTTGCTTTTTGTCTATTAAATCTTTTTGAACTAGCTCATCAAACTTATCTTCTGCTGCTGAAAAGAACAGATCAACAGGAGCACCTTCTAAAATTTGTTGTTGTAAAGCACCAGAACCACCAAAGTTAAATGTGATTTTAATATTATCGTGCTCATTTTCATAGGCTTTTTGAAGCTCTTCTAATGATTCTTGTAAACTAGCTGCCGCAGAAATGGTTAATTCAATTGGTTCGTTTGTTTTGTTGTTGCTCTCTTGGCTACTACAACCTGCTAAAATGCCTACCAGTAGTAACAATGAAGCTATTAAACTATAATACTTTTTCATTTTGATTATACTCCTTTTATAACTCGTTATAACAAGACATAACTAATTATAATTAGTTGTGTCTAAAAAAGAAATACCAAATTGCTAGAAATGTTCAAGATGTTAAAAATATGGTTCATCACCAAAAGTTGTGGATGACTTTTGTAAAACGTATACTAGTAAATAAGTTGATCCTCGTTCCGTCTGGGCGACTCCTTGGGGATTGGCGATACAGGAACGAAGCTAAAACCATCACCTTCTGTGATAACGCCTTCGTGAACGCCCAGTCGGAACGGAAATCAACCACACGTTTTGGTGATGATCCAAAAATATTATAATTACGTTACTATTGTAATCAATAGAAGTATAAGGGGAGATTTTTTACATGTCACATGAACATTCCTATACGATTGAAGAGGTTGCTCAATTATTAAAGGTTTCGAAATTAACGATCTACGATTTAGTGAAAAAGGGGGATTTACCTATTTTTCGTGTAGGTCGTCAAATGCGTGTGGATAGAACCGATTTACAATTATATATCCAAAAGAGCAAGACAGGGGCAACTCCTGCTGCTTCTACAGCCTCGACTACTCCTTCGACAAAAAATAAAAAAATTATTATTAGCGGACAAGATTTAGCTTTAGATTTATTAGGGAAATATATCGAGAAAAAACAATCCAATAAAGTATTACGCTCACATGAAGGTAGCTTTAATGGTGTCATGGCGCTGTATAACGGGGAAAGTGATATTGCTAGTTTACATTTGTACGATGGTGATACAGGAGATTATAATACACCTTATTTGAAAAAGATTTTTGTAAGTCACTCTTATATACTTCTCAATCTGATTTCTCGCCGAGCAGGCTTTTATGTAAAAAAAGGAAATCCATTGCAAATTCAATCAATAGATGATTTTAAGACCAAATCATTAAAATTGATGAACCGTGAAAAAGGGTCAGGTGCTCGTACTTTCCTAGATGAACAATTACGTATTCATCACATATCTCCATCCTCAATAGATGGGTATAACGAAGAAGAAATGAGCCATATAGATGTAGCCTCTGCTGTCGCAAATGGGTATGCAGACATTGGCATAGGCATTGAAAAAATATCAAAACTCATAGAGGTTGACTTTATACCACTTATTAGAGAACGTTATGATATTGTCTTATTAAAAACACCTGAAAACCAACTGCTGGTTGAATCGGTAAAAGAGATTTTAAATTCACCAGAATTCCAATCAGAAGTAGTCGCACTAGGAGATTATGACGTCACTCAAATGGGACAAGTTATATATGAAACGCTTTAAATTCTTTCAGTACTATAAATTAGGGTGTCATTCAGAAGATACAATACATGCAACGTGAAGTAGTTGATGGGAGCGACTCGTTAGGGATTAGCGTGACAGATGAGACCTTAGAGCGAGCAAGTAAAGGAACGAAGGCTAAGACCATCACGTGCTGTGAAAACGCCTGCGTGACCAATCTCGTGTCGCTGACCGCTTCGCTTTCGCCCCAAGCCGCAAATCGTATGCCCTAAACCAGACGGACCTACTAATACAAAGAATGTGCATTTTTCAATATGTGTTAGCTTAATAAAGCTCATTTGTTAAACTTCATTTCAAAGGATAACTAAAATAAAAGTCATTGTAATATATTATATTGAAGATTAATAAGGAGTGAATAAGAAAGGAATTTGTGGTTCGTTTTGCTTCAAATGGGTTTTCTTTTTTATCTTCTTGCTTAAAATATTAAGTAAACGCAAGGTTCAACTAACGAGTGTATTGATCTAAAAAGGATGAAATATACCTCGTAGTTGAACTTATTTTTGTAACGAAGCGGGTAAGTAAAGAAACTAAATTTTAGAAAATCTACATTTGCACTAGACAAATATGATTTTTTCTTATATATTAAGTATAATAAAATCGTTTTCAAGAGAACAATAAATTCACATATTACAAAGAGTAATCGTGTTTTGTTTGATGCTTTTTGTAATATGTGGATTTTTTCTTTTGAACTAAAATGATTTTACTTAAATACAATTAATGGAGGTCATGCAAAATGGCACAAGGTACAGTAAAATGGTTTAACTCAGAAAAAGGTTTTGGATTCATCGAAGTAGAAGGTGGAAATGACGTTTTCGCTCACTTCTCAGCTATCCAAGGTGACGGCTTCAAAACTCTTGAAGAAGGTCAAAAAGTAGAATTCTCAGTAGAAGAAGGCCAACGCGGACCTCAAGCTACAAACATCGTAAAACTTTAATTTTAATGATGTAACCATAAAAAAGGCATCCTTTCAGTAGGATGCCTTTTTTTTATGCGATGATTTGTCAAATTAAGTGCAACAATTGCTCATTAAAAGCCTCGTTTGCAGTTTTCCAACCAAGAAATTTTCTTGGTCGGTTGTTGATATGGTTTGATGATTCTGTTAGTTCTTCTGGTGATATTTCATCGAAATTTGTTTGCTTAGGGAAGAACTCGCGAAGTAATCCATTTCCATTTTCGTTACTTCTGCGTTGCCAAGAAGAATAGGTCTAACACTTATAGCAGCTAAATTCTTTACCTTGGTCTGTTGTGGCTGTTTTTATAGCGCCTTTGGGTAATTTAGTATGAAGTAGACGTACTGCTCTTTCCATTGATTGAGCTGAGCGATCCGGTATCAAAAAGCCAACATACCACCGTGTCATTCGCTCAATAAATGTTGCTACACAGCCTTTTGCTTTCCCACATCCAGATACAACTGTATCTAACTCCCAATGTCCAAAGGTTTCACGTTTACGTACTTCTTTTGGGCGTTTAGAAATGGGTGTACCAATGTTAAATCTTCCTCTTGTTTCGCGGGGTTTTTGGCGCTTTCCTTTTTGACGGAGAACGGTTATAGGCACTTCTAAAAGACCATCGTAAATCCAGCGATAGATGGTTTTAAAACTCAGCTGTCCTTAATATAAACGGCCGACAATTTGTTCAGGCGACCAAGTATCCCGCAACTTTTCTTGAACAGCTTCTTTTACTTCTGGCGTACATTTTGACTTAGCACCACAGTTGGATTTATTTTGGTGGTAACGTACTTGTGCTTCGTCAGCCGTTACTTAGACTTCACATTTGAAAGATCTACAAAGTGGTACCATGACCAGCAAAGCTAATTTAGCAGAGCTGGTTTTTTTAATTCCGAGAACAATCAGCATCCTTTAATACTACTTGCTTTTTTCGTAATTTTGCTGAAATTGTAACGTTGATGTCACAATACAGGCCTATAGTGGGAGCAGAAGGAGGAAGATAAAAAGAACCATTTCCATATACTAAAAGCTCAATAAGTTAACACAAAAATTACGATGTCACATATAGAAAAGGAGTAAAACAAGTAGAAGGATTGGAGCTCCTCATTTTTTTAATAGAAAAAGAAAATAACCCTTTGTTATATAGTTATGACAAATGGTTGATATTATCCAAATGAAAGAAGGATACGATGGTTTTTTCAAGTCTTTTGTTTATTTATTTGTTTCTACCTATCTGCATAATACTGTATTACTCAGTGAAAAATAGAAAGTTTAAAAACTTCATTTTGTTAATAAGCTCACTATGTTTTTATGCTTGGGGTGAGCCAGTGTGGATTGTCGTATTACTTATTAGTGGTTGTATTGATTATTATCATGGGTTGTATATCGGAAGATTTCATGGAACGAAATGGGCTAAATATGGTATCGTTTCTTCCATTATATTAAATCTTTCTTTGTTAATTGCATTTAAATATAGTGCTTTCATCTATGAAAATATCAATCTTATTTTTAATACCTCATTCCAAATACCAGATGTTTCATTACCAATTGGTATATCTTTTTATACCTTCCAAACAATCTCTTATACAGTAGATGTCTATCGAGGAAAGGTACAGGCACAAAGAAAGTTTTCAACTTTTCTTTTGTATGTATCAATGTTTCCACAGTTAGTAGCAGGACCGATCGTTAGATATTCGGATATTGCTGAACAAATAGAGAATCGAACTACAAATATCAGCCAAATTAGCGATGGTGTGAATCGATTTGTAATTGGATTAGGAAAAAAAGCATTGCTGGCTAATACTGCGGGTAGTTTTGCCACGATGTTTATGGAGCGTTCATCAGGAAGCTTAACCGTAACAGAAGCATGGTTTGGTATTTTGATGTTTACGCTGCAAATCTACTTTGATTTTTCTGGATACTCAGATATGGCTATAGGATTAGGGAAAATATTTGGCTTCGAATATAAAGAGAATTTCAACTATCCATATATTTCACGATCTGCTACAGAATTTTGGAGACGTTGGCATATATCTTTGGGAAGCTTCTTTAGAGACTATGTGTATATTCCACTTGGCGGAAACCGAAAGAATGAATTTTTCAATTTAATGACTGTATGGTTTCTAACTGGAATTTGGCATGGTGCTAGTTGGAATTTTGTTATTTGGGGATTATATTTTGGGATTTTAATTTACTTAGAAAAAAAAATGATAGGAAGAATTTTAGAAAAACTGCCGAGAATTATTTCACACTGCTATTTACTAGTGGTTGTAATTATAGGTTGGACCTTCTTCTACTTTACGAATATGAATGAAGCTTTCTCTTATTTAAAAGTTCTCTTTGGTTTTGCAAATCAAAGCTTCGCTAGTACTGAGTTAAATATTATTATATCTAACAATATTTTCTTGATAGTAATTGCTACTTTATTATGTACACCACTAGTTAAAGTCCTTGGAAAAAAAGTTTGTAAAGGTGCTATGTACAAAGGTTGCTTGATTATTGGAAATGTTATGATTCTAATCCTATGTACAGCTGTTCTGGTTAACGAAAGTTATAATCCATTTCTTTATTTTAGATTTTGAGGAGAGTAATGAATGAAAAACAGTACTATATCTGAGATGATTCATATCGGCATTATGGTTGGAATTATAATAGTGGGCTTTACATTATTCTTTCTGTTACCAAAAGAAAACATTTCTGAAAACGAAAAACGTCAATTAACATCTTTTCCTACCTTCTCAGCTGAAAGTTTTCTAAATAAAAGTTATGCCCCAAAAATAGACTTATATGTGAATGATGCATTTCCGTTTCGGGAGGAGCTCATTGAGTTGAGTGCCTTCTATAGTGATGTTAAAGGAATACGATCAGGAACAGATGAGATACAAATATACAATATACAGAAATAAATATAAGGAGATTTAAATACAATGAAAAAATATATGATAGTTTCAGCACTTGCTACCCTATTAATTGCAGGGTGTTCTTCTAAAGATATAGACAAGGAAAGTGAAAGACCTGCTGTTAAAGAAGAAAATAAGGAAACTAAAGAGAGTGTTGTTGAAGATAGTAAGCAAGAAGTTTCAGAAAATACTGTTGCTGAAAAATCCGGTTCCATTATTACACTGGGTGATAGAGCAGTAGAAATATTTTACGGAAATCCAGAAAATGCATTGCGATATTCCAAAACTATTTCAAGTTTGAAACAAGCTCTAGGAGAGAATGTAACAGTATATAATATGGTAGTTCCAACAAGTGTAGAGTTTGCATTGCCGAAAAAGTATCAACATATGTCAACACCGCAAAAATCCGTTATTGATGAAATTTATGGAAATCTTGATAGTGAAATTAAGACTATTAACGCGTATGAAGCATTAGAAAAGCATAAAAATGAGTATCTATATTTTAATACGGATCACCATTGGACTTCACTAGGTGCATATTATGCTTACGAACAATTTGCGAAAGAAGCTGGATTTAAAGCAAAATCATTAGAAGCATACGAAAAATATTCTAAGGAAGATTTTTTAGGTACTCTATTTACACAAACGCAAGATACCAAACTAAAAGAGAAAAAAGATATAGTTGAGTATTACAAAATCCCAGTTGATTACGAAGTATATCGATATGAAAAAGGGAATGAAAATACAGCAGTTTCTTCAACATTATATGCTGATTATGCAGAGGGCGTAAATGCTTACTCCGTATTTTTACATGGAGACTTCCCAATGATTAAAATTAAGAATAATGATAGTAATAACGGGAAGAAACTAGTCGTTGTAAAAGAGTCATATGGAAATGCTTTTGTGCCATTTTTAATCCCTCATTATGACGAATTATATGTAGTAGATTCTAGATATTACAATAGCGGTTTTAAGAAACTAATAGATGAACAAGAAATAAAAGAAGTATTATTTATCAATAATATATTTGCTACTAATACGGCGAAAATAGTGAAAACACTTGAAAGATTTCAGTAAAAAACGAAGCCTAATCGAAATGAGAAATGATTAGGCTTCTTATTTATTCTCCTAGAATAGACGGAAAGAAAATCTTGCGAGTATCATCGATTTTTTAATGAAAAAACAGAAAGTTCAGGCTTACTCCAAAAGCGTATAGGCATTCTTGTCGTACCAACCCCTCGATTTACATACAACTGTAATGGTTTTGATTTCCCTTTTAATAAATACATGCCTTCTACATATTGTTTCGCTAATGAAGTAGTGATAATAGGGCCAATGAATGGCAGTTGTACTTGTCCGCCATGACTGTGACCAGATACTTGAAAATCAATCGGATACTCAAGGACTTCATTTACTGCATCGGGTTCATGCACTAACAATATGTTAAAGTCCTTTTCTTGTAAGTGTTGAAGGGTATGTTGCACTTTTGGCTTGCCAAGTAAAAAATCATCCAGACCAGAAATCGTAATATAATCACCATTGCTTGCCTTAATTTTTATAGTTTCATTAACTAAAACTGTAAAACCTGCTTCCTCCATATACTGCTTATACAAATAACTCCCACCGCCTCCATGGTCATGATTTCCGAACACTGCATATTTTCCGAGAGGAGCGTGAATTTGGGACAAAATAGTTTGTGAGTATTTTCTTTCGGAAGTATATTCACTAAAATCGTCAATTAAATCACCTGTAAAAACGACGATATCGGGTTTTACTTCATTTATTTGATCGATTAGCATTTTCTGCTGCTTATGAGAAAAATTCGGTCCAAAGTGCGTGTCAGAGAATTGCACAATCTTTACATTTTGAAATCCTTCAGGAATATTAGGATTTTTGATATCAGTCCATGTAATAGACAATGATTTTGTTTCAAAGTGGGACGCGTATAAATAAGTACTGATTGGGAAAATGAGGATTGTAAGGAAAATAACACATTTCCACCTAAATTTCGTTCTATTTTTTTTTGTATGTTTCGAATTAACTTTCATATGCCACCTCTATATTTGTCATAAAAAACTACAATCATTAAATGTTGTAGCATTTTAATGTTACAGGCAGTTGTCATTTTGGAGATTTATTTAAAAAAAGATTCAAAGAATCATTTCTCGAATAGCAATTTAATTAACAGACTAAATTTGCTATCTCTCCTCTACCGAATATTCCTCATTAAATACTTTAAAAAAATCCTTAAATTGATTTCAAATAAACATACACACATCCGCTTTTTTGTCACTTTCACGTAACATAAGTTCAGTAGTATATATCACGAGGTGATAATATGAGAGAAATAAATCAAAGGAAATGGCTGAAAAATAAATTCAAAATGATAGCCTCCCTTGGTTGTGCTTTGACAGTAGCACTTGCTGCTGGTTGTAGTTCGCAAGAAAAGAAACAAGAAAAACAGGAAGTAAAAGAGGTAAAGAATGATTTTTGGGGTGAGCAACGAAAAGGAACAAACTTTATGAATTCTAAATCTCTACCTGAAAATTATGAAGAGGCGAACAAATTTAATATTGAGTTTGTCCGTTTAGCTCCTGATAAATGGGCAAAAGATAAGGATTTTTTATTTCATGACGAACCAGATCCTGATCCCAAGAAAGATTTCTTAATCGGTAATACGGATCAATATGAGGGAATTGTTGAAGAAGATTTTATAAAATTAAAAGAGGATTTGGATGCAGCCTATGAAAGAGGTTCTAAAGTTGTGCTGACTATTCTTAGTCTTCCAGGAGATCGTTGGAGACAGTTTAATAACTATACAAATGATGACCGTATTTGGCGAGACTTTAAATATCATGAACAAGCAGCACTTTTCTGGAAAGATCTTGCCTCCCGTTTGAAGGACCATCCTGCAGTGGTAGGATATAACGTAATTAATGAACCACATCCTGAAACAGCTACACGATTTAATGATTTTTGGACAAAAGATTATGACGAATGGTACAAGCGAGTGAAAAATACTCCTGCAGATTTAAACTTGCTTTATGGAACCATTGTAGATTCTATACGATCTGTAGATGCTGATACACCAATTATTTTAGATACTGGGTTATTTGCCACTCCGTGGGCAATTAAATATTTAAAACCAATAGATGACGAAAATGTGTTATATGCATTCCATATGTATGAACCTTATGAAATGACAAGTCAAAATCAAAACAAAGGATTCACATACAGTTATCCTGGCAAGGTGAAGGTTGGTGAAAATCAAACAGAAAAAATGTTCGATAAAGCTGCATTAAAAGATTTTTTAGAACCAATTGCACAATGGACAGAGAAACACAATTTACCAAACAACCGGATTATTGCTGAAGAGTTTGGAATTAATCGAATGGTTGGTGGAGCCGATCAATATATAAAGGATTTAATTGATATTTTCGATGATTATGGCTGGCACTGGGCGTTTTATGCATTTCGTGAAGATACGTGGGAAGGAATGGATTTTGAATTAGGAAGTCAACCAGCTAGCGAGGCATATTGGAAAGCAAAGGAAAATGGCGAACAACCGAATAGAAAAGATATACAAGTTGGTAATTCGATTTGGTATGAATTGGAAAAATCACTGAACAAATGACCTTGTTCTTTTACACATAGGTTTAGAAAAAATTATTTTATCAGTAGGGCTAGGACATAACTAAATGGTTCCTTAATAAAGCCGAATAATCTCTAAATTAACAAAACAGATAAATAGAAAAACCGAACTATTCCGAAACACTTCATGAGAGTTGCATTGGATAGTTCGGTATTTTTGTTGGCTGAAACACATTTGTCCCAGCCTCACTTTTTTATGGAAATAAGCGAGCAAAGTATTCATTAATCGTATTAAAGGTTTTTCATCTCATATTATTTTTTTGTCAAATGACTGTAACATTCCTCTTTTAAAATACATGTAATAAATTCATTCAAAAAGAGGTTATATAATGAAAAGCATCTACAAATATAGAAAATTCAAAGTGTCAATAATTGTACTAGTTGTTAGTTTAACTTTACTTTTAGTTTTTTCTATAAGACCATTTCAAAAAGAAAATAGAGAAAATCATCATTTTATAGATGAAATCGCCCCTATAGCTGTAAAATTAAACCAGCAAACAGGAGGAGTACTACCGAGTATAATAATAGCTCAGGCTATACTAGAATCGAATTATGGCAAAAGTGAATTAGCTGTAAAGGCAAATAATTTATTTGGGATAAAAGGTAGCTACAAAGGTAAGTCAGTAAAAATGCCAACTATCGAATATGAAAATAATAAAAGTTATACAATAGAAGCTGAATTCAGAGCTTATCCCGATTTGAAAAGTGCATTAATTGACCATACTAAATTATTTTTAGACGGAACGAGTTGGAATAAGGAACAATATTATGATGTTCTTGCGGCAGCAAATTATCAAGAAGCAGCCCATGCTTTGAAAAAAAACCATTATTCCACAGATCCTAAGTATCCTGAAAAATTAATTGCTATTATAGAACAGTATAAGTTAGGTAAATATGATAATTAGGAGATAAATATAATGAATGTACTTATCGCTGATGATGAACTAGATATGCTAAGGATTTTACAAAGTTATTTCAAAAAGGAAGGGTTTACGGTATTTACGGCTACAAATGGTTCAGAGGCACTTGATATTTTCTATAATGAAAAAATTGATTTGGCCATTTTGGATTGGATGATGCCAGAAAAAGATGGGATTACAGTTTGCCGCGAAATGAAGAGGACTCAAAAAATTAAAGTCTTAATACTGACAGCCAGAGATACTGGAGAAGATGAATTTATTGCATTGTCTGATGGCGCTGATGATTATGTAAATAAACCATTTTATCCAAAAGTTTTATTAATGAGGGCAAAAAAATTGTTGCAAATGGAATCCATTCAACAAATAAACGATGTATCATTTGATATTTCAACCAAACGTGTATGGAGAGATGGAAAAGAATTGGTTTTAACAAAGACTGAATTTGAGCTTTTACGTATATTTAGCCAAAATAGAAGACAAATTTTAACCCGAGATCAACTGCTTGATTTAATATGGGGGATAGAGTACATGGGCGATCCGCGGACGGTAGATACACATATTCGACGTCTACGTGAAAAAATTGGGGAGGATATTATCCAAACTCATCGGGGCGTTGGATATAGTACAACGGAATGAAACAAAAAATTGGAACAAAATTAACTATTTATATAACCCTTGTTGTTATTATCACATTTAGCATCTCACTTGCGGTAAGTCAGTTTTTTCTACCAAAATATTACCTTCATCAATTTAATAAAAAGGTATCTGATGCTTTTATAGCTTATCAGGAATTGGGTGATGAGAGCTTGGTGGAGAAACAATTTGATGTGACTATTCTTTCGGTATCGTTAGATGATACTATCGAAGACCTGAATAGTAATTTAAAACACCAACTTGCAAGGAAGCATATAGCACTTAATAAATTTTGGGTTTCTGAAGAAATATTACAAAAAGTTAAAGAGGATAAGACTGTGGGCGAACTTTATAATCAAGGAAAACAAAAATCCAGTTTTATCGCTCATTATAAAAAAGAAGATGATCATCTAATTATGATTGGAGCCTCTATGGCTAGTTTTATTGAAATAGCTTATTTTATTAATCGCTTTAATATAATTTTTTTGATAGTCAGTATCTTAGTAATTATTATAATTACTGCCTTTCTTTCTAGAATGCTAACAAGACCTTTAAATAAATTAACAAAGGTTGCAAAAGAAATTGGTGAGTTGGATTTTAAACAGGCAGAAATTCGGACAGGAGATGAAATTGAGGACCTTGCAAAAAGTATTAATAAAATGAGTAAGGCACTCGAAAAAGCGCAACAGGATTTATCTAAACGGAACATTGACTTAAAGCAATTTATGATAGGTTTAACCCATGAGCTTAAAACGCCTTTAGCATTAGTTAGAGTATATTCCAGTGGGATTGAAGATGGTATAGATGATGGAACTTATCTTGCAACCATTAACAAGCAAGTTGATAGAATGGAAAAAATAATTACAGATATGCTTTATTTCGCCAAAACAGAGGAAAATGATTCTAATAAAACTAACTTTGATTTAATTATGTTGATTAATGAGATACTGGATAACTATCGACATATACAAGAGGAAAAACAAATCTATTTTAAAACTGAAGTTACTGAATTTATGCTGACGACTGAGCAAGATAAAGTACATTTCATTTTTGAAAATATGATTAGTAATGCAGTCAAATATGCTTCTGGAAATGAAATTCATATTTTCTTTGGTCAAGACAGTGTGTTTGAAATTAGTAATGATACTACCTTGACTGATATATCTAGAATATGGCATCCCTTTTATGTTGGAGAAAGCTCTCGTGACAAGAACTTTTCAGGTACGGGGCTAGGACTTGCTACTGTTAAAAGCCTTACTGAACAATTAGGATATTCAACTCAAGCAACGCTATCTAACGGTAAAATCATTTTTAAAATCGATTTTGTAAATCATAATCGCGTGGATATGCATTAAACCATATTGTTGCTTGTTGCTAATTAAAAATTTAATGAGCCTTAAAATTAAATGATAACAGTTATTGAACTACCTTTAAATAACAATTAAAACATTAACAATGTTGCATAACTAGTCTAAAAAACAAACAATCGCAACATTGTTTTTTATTTGGTAGTTGTATCTTTCCATACATGTATTTAAAGAAATAAGCCTAATTAACTTTGAATAAATTAATAAAAAGTTTTGATAAATCCTTATTGCTTCATTTTTCTCCGTAAGATTGTTTGAGGTAATGTTTTGCACTGGTATAGTTTTTGCTGGGGGCACTTTTTACTTTTCAAGTAGTGGGGAGCTATATCTAGATTATTTGCATCTCAAGCTAGTGGGCAAACAGGCATAATTCTGAAAAGAGAACGTTTCACTTATAAATTAGGTCCGATATTTACTGCTTCAATTATATTCTTTTTAATTGGATTGGTATTCTTTATCTTATTGGTTTGGGGAATAATCCCGCCTAGCCAAGCTTAAATAATGGTGGGTCAACAAAACTATTTACTCTATACACCTATACAAAAGTCTGTAGACAAAGTTACATATAACTTTGTCTACAGACACTATCATAAAAAATTAATCGCTGAGCATTGCTTTTAATGTTCGTTTTTGCCAGCCTAGCTTGAAGTATGCGTATTGTAATACAAAATGTACACAGAAGGCAGTAGGGTAAGCAATCCAAACGCCGTTTAGCTTGAATGTAGTGTAGTGCGACAAAACAAACGCCAATGGTACCTCGACTACCCAAATTGCAATGACTAGGAAAATTGTAGGCCATAAGACAACACCCGTAGCTCGCATTGTAGCTGAAACGGTTTGTGTATGGCCAAAAATTAAATAACTCCAAAACGCGATATATAAATAATCCTTGGCGATAAGTACCGTATCCTGTTTATCAATAAAGAAAGATAAAATAGGCTCCGCAAATAAATACATGATTAAAATAATCGCGCCACCTAAAATATAGTTAACGAGCACACCAAATTGACGAATTTTTTTAATCATATCCGTAGAGTTTGCCCCTAAAGCCTGCGCCACAAATACAGAGGTTGCAATAGCAATACTCATCGCCGGCACCTGCGCATAGCTAGCGACCTGATTGACAACACCGTAAGCAGCCGTAGCATCGGAGCCGTAAACATTAACAAAGCCTATTACAGCAATTTCTGCTACAGAGATTGCAACCATACTAATGCTTGCTGGAATGGCTAACTTTAGTAATGAAGCTAAAATATCCTTCTTTAATTTAAAATGCTGTAGAATCGATTTGTCTAAGCGTAAAATATGCTTTGTTTTATGCAAGTAGGCAAATAATAATAACATCGTCACTAGATTGGATAACACAGAGGCATAAGCAGCGCCGTTTAAACCAAACTTAGGCAGACCAAGCCAGCCGAAAACTAATGGTGGTAGGAATGCGATATTTAAAATAACACTTATGACTAAAAATAAAAAAGGTGTTTTGGAATCACCTACACCACGCATAAAGGTTGTGTACACCATATACCAGAACATAATTGGTAATGTGAAAAATAAGATTTGAGCATAGCTTATACTCATATCTAATATATTTGCGGGTGTTTGCATAAAGCGTAAAATCCACTCAATAAAAAAGCCACCAAAAATCGCGACGACAATCGATAAAATCGTTGTAAAGGCTAAAGTTACCCCTACAACCTCCTTCATCTTTTCATGATTGCCAGCCCCATACGTTTGCCCTACTAAAATCGAGCTACCTGAACCAATCCCAATAGCAAATGCCATTAAAAAGAAGAAGAATGGAAAAAATGCTGAAATTGCTGCCAGCGCATCAACACCTAAATTGCGCCCAACTATAAACATGCCAAAGACTTGCCCTAGTGACTGCAGCACATTCGCTAGCATAACCGGGATTAAAAAGTTAAAAAAAGCTTTTTGCAGTTTCTTATCATCATGTAAAATTTGTTGGTTCATTTTTATCCCCTCTTGGGTTTTAATAACCCATTTCTTTTAAAATATGTGATAGAGTGTGCAGGCGTTCGCCAATTAGTTCACCATCCGCACTTAAAGCTTGATTAAAGAGCTTAATATCCTCTTCAATTTGTTCATTTTCCGTACATACTTCCACTGTCATTGCATCTCCTTGTAAGCCAATACGTTTAATAACAGGGTTTTCTTCATCATATAAATGATCGTAGCGATAAGCTTCCTTAAAATGAAGCTGAGATTCACATACTAATATAGCAAGGTCAAGCACACGATGAAGTGGTAATTCTTCCGATTGACGTGACCATTTACCACCTGTATGACGCCACACTTTAGCCGAAATATCAACCTTGCCTCTGTCATTCCATTGAGCTAAGCCAAGTGACAGCCCTTGCGCATCTGTATGATAAGCAGTGCGCCCATCAATATTGGCATAATTTTCAGCAACAATAACAGGTTTATGCTTTAAATGAGTAGGTATTTTCATCAATTACATCCTCCTTTGTTAGTTCTATTTTTAGTAATTTAGTAAATTACTGCATTAGTAAATATAGCATTGGACAAATTCGGAGGTCAATCTTTATGTGGAAAATTTTTCGTATAATGGGTCCGACGAACAAATTAGTTGAAATGTTATCTTGTAAGACTGCATTGATTAAAGGGGATAGTTACTACAATTTATAGAGAGTAGACTGAATTCGTTAAATTGGTTAAAATGGTAATTGGTTTATATAATGGAAATCAAATAGGCATTATTCTTTGAAAATCGGAAAAACGAATGAAAGAGGGTAATAGAATGAGAATCCAACCTACAAATAATAATTACATAAATACGATTAAAAAAGGTGAAAATAATAGACTATCTCCAGATTTATTTTTAGATAAAAATAAAGAGGCAAAAGTGAAATATGAAATTATAAGAGAAGGTGGTTATATTCGTCATTATATAACAAAATTAAATGGTGAAAGAGTAATGATTAAAGAAACAAAATTACCAAAGGGACAAGATACAAATCAAAGCACAGGCGGGATGACCGACGTTTTGTTGGATAGCCTAATCAATCAATTTACAAAAACTTTAGATCACCAAAAATCTGATGAATTATTAAAAAACGGAATAGCAGGTCAGAAAGCCAAAGAAAAATTAATGTTAGCTTATCGAAATTCAATCTAGGTACGTTTTAAGAGAAAACGATAATTAAAAAGGGTTAAGTAGGTGATTTTGTGCAGGTTAAAAAGCGTTTAGGTTATTATATATCTGCTTTGTTAGTCGTATTACTTGTAGGAATTGTTGTGAAAAATGTATTCATAAAAGAAACAACAGTCAATCCGATAGTAGAAAATGAAGATGGAACAAAACAGCTTGTTTTTGATGCAAAATTAACACGATTAGACGAATCATCAACAACATTTAAAGAATACAATGGAAAGGTCCTAATCGTTAACTTTTGGGCATCTTGGTGTGGACCATGCCAAGAAGAGGCTTCTGAATTTAGGGATTTTTATAACAATAAAGCAGAAAATGTTGAGCTGTTAGCGATCAATGCAACTTCTAATGATAGTAGTGAAAATGCCATGAAATTTCAAGAAACATACAATTTGAATTTCCCTATATTTCTTGATATAGACGGTAAGCTTCAAAAATCATTTGAAATAATGGCTTATCCAACAACTTTTATATTTGATTCTAAAGGTATATTGAAATACTCGATAAAAGGAGGGCTTAATCAAAAAGAATTAAATAAATATATTGATACACTCTACTAAACTGTAAACACTGTTCCTTTACGATGGGAGCACTTTTCTGTTGGTGTTACTTTTAAGAAAAGAGGGGGATTTTTATGTATCAGCGTTTAAATGATTTTTTTAAGTCTTGGGCGTTCGAAGCAAATTGTACACAGGGATTATTAAATAATCTAACTGATGAATCTCTTAAACAGGAAATAACGTCTGAAAATTGGACTTTAGGACGTATTGCTTGGCATACTGTTACTGCAATTCGAATCATTACTTCAAATACAAGTTTACCATTTGATGCTCCATCTAAAGATTATCCTGTTCCCACTTCAGCACAATTTATTGCAGATAGCTATTCCCAAACTAATAATGCATTTGTGAAAGCAGTAAAAACAAATTGGACTGATCAAACCCTTCAAGAGGACATCAATTTTTTCGGTCAAGAAATGCGAATTGGTACATTGTTAATGTTCTTGATTCAACATCAGAATCACCATCGGGGACAAATGACGGTTCTCATGCGACAGGCGGGATTAACTGTCCCAGGCATTTATGGGCCAGCTAAAGAGGAGTGGGCAAATTTCGGTATGGAAGCTCCAAAAATGTAAAACTAATTAGGACGATGATAGTGTGAAAATAGCTGTATTATCAGATATTCATGGAAATAAATTAAAAGCAGTGTTAGAGGATATAAAATATAGAAGTATCGATAAGATATATAATTTAGGTGACACTCTTTATGGACCGTTATTCCCGTTAGAAACATATGAAATGATAAAGAGTACAAATATTAAAAGTGTAAGTGGGAATTGTGATCGGATATTGTTGGAGTCTTCATCGGAAAATCCAACCGTGCAATATGTAATAAACGTGCTCTCAGAAGAACATAAACCTGCCATTGTCGATTCAGACAGATGATTTTTACTTTTGTCATGCTTCACCTGAAAATGATGAGCTATATATGTTGAATGAAATAACGCCAAATTGTGTTACTTTAAAACAGACAGAGGAAATAATGAAATTAGTAAAAGATATCCCACAAAATATTATTTTTTGTGGTCACTCCCATTTTCCAACGATTGTTTATTTACCTAATAACAAAATCATTATTAATCCAGGCAGTGTCGGTTTGCCTGCTTATGAAGAAGTTGAACCGTTCTATTATTAAGATTGAATCCGGTACATCATTTGCGAATTATACAGTCGTAGAAAAGCGGAATGGTGAATGGATGATTGAGCAGTTAAGCATTCCTTACGATATTAAGGTAGCTATTAAACAAAGTGAAGTTCAAAATAGGTCTGATTGGGCCAGAGCATTAAGCGGGTGTCCAAACATTCGCTGAGAGAAGCTAAAGCCTCCGAGGCAATTATGCCAAATTAATAGGATAATAAAGTAAAAGGACTTGTTGATAAATCATACAAACAAGTCCTTTATTGTATCATTTTAAATATTGACGTGAGCTTTGCTCTTTCGCTGTAATTACTTTTAGTAGGTCCTTCTTTTGGATAAATAAAATAACAGAGGCTTGAACTGTCATTGCTAAGACGAGCAGAATGAAGTGAGAATTGTGACTGAAATTTAATGAAAGAAAATAAAATATTGGTGCAGACGATAAGTATGAAATATATTGGTTTTTAGTTACTAAATAAATTATGGTTGAAATACATGTAGTTACTAAAAGGAGTTCAAGTAAAATCTCGATGGAAGCACTATCAATATTATTAAGTAATTCGTTTATATAGGACATATTACAAACACCCCTCCTTAATCGTTTTAGGAAATTGTAACATATTGGGTAATAGTTTGAAAGAAATGGTTCTGTTTGAGATCCTCATTGTGGAAATAAGTTTTTTAAACAATAAAAAGAGGCTTTCCTATAAACATTTGGAAAGCCACAAGTATATCATTATAGTTCTTCCTGAAAATAAATTTTGTAGAATTTTCGATTTGTAGATTCATCGTAGCCTACTTCAATTAGTTCTTCCACTTGCTCGATATCCTGTACATTTACCTGGATTTCAATATTAGAATCGAGTTTAATTTTACGTTTATATTTTTTTTCAGCCTTTTCAAGCGCACTTTCAGAAATTATGGTTTCATATGGTTTTACCGAATTTATAATAATATCTTTTTGTGTTGGTTCAGCATTATCAAATACTGTTTCAATATAATTATTTACTTGAAATTCATCTTCATTTCTAAAGTAATCAAGCGTTTTGTTTAAAAGCCCAAGTTTCTCAGTATTTGTAAAGCTTTCTTCTTTTAAAATATATTTTTTGCATTCTGTTAACGCTAAATTCGTTTTGTAATAATGTTCATCAGCTGCTTTAATCTTTAAAAATCGTTCTTGCCAGTAGACAATATCTTCTTTCCTTTTTGTTTTCATAAAGACAGCAGGTGCCTCATCCGTCCCCATATCTACGATAATGGCCATGTTATTAATTTTCTTTACATTAATTCCATCAACACCATTGACGACCATTTTGTTGTGATCGTTTTTTACATCTAAAAACATTTCCTTTTCATCAATTTTAACGATGGCGATTATTTTTTTAGCTTCTGTAGTTAGAAAACAATTGTCAAATAATCCAATAAACAATTCGCCACTTTTAATGTTAGGATGTTGAGATACACTATGTAAGTGTTTAGCAATGTTGATTGATTGTTCTAAGAAACTAGTCTCCTGATCAAATATTGCCCTCACATATGTGTAAACCTCGTTTAAGGCAATGTCTGTTTCATGAAAAAATTCGAGTTGCTGCTCTAAATCGATTTTGCTAAACGCTAGCTGTGTAAAAGCTGCCTCTAGCATGACCTCTGGCTGTGATAATGATTCCTCACCTAACACGAGTGTATCGTCAATAAAATGTAAAATATATTGTAATAACTTACTTTCACTTACTTCAAGCATGTTTTCCACCTTCTAAAATTTCATTGTAGATAATATACCATATCATATCCCACGCAACATTTTCATGTATTTTATTTTTACGAATAATAAAATAAAAAAGAACATTGAATACATGCATTTAAGAGATTTGTTGATACATTTGTTATAAGGAGAGACTATGGGTTCTTTATTAAATAGCGAAACTCCTTTGAAATCACAAGTGCATTACCTTAAATTGATATTGATGGTAGCTGAAGTATACTAGGATTAAATGGAACTATGCATGAAGAAATTTACAAAGAGAAGAGGTCTTGATATGCTTTATAACATTAAACCAATAGCTGTAGTGAGCAATAGTCGAACAATGATTGAAGACGACAATTGGGGTGGCGTCATGTCTACTATTGAATTGACAAAAGATATGTATGAATCATCTTTAAAGGGGATTGATGATTTTTCTCATTTAGAAATAATTTTTTATTTTGACAAAGTGGCAGCTGAAAAAATTCAATATGAAGCGAGGCATCCAAGAAATAATACGGACTATCCGGAAGTTGGTATTTTTGCACAGAGAGGTAAAAATAGACCTAATAAAATAGGCGTAACAGTTGTAGAATTACTAGAATTAAAAGATAGAACATTAATCGTTAAAGGCTTAGATGCTATTGATGGAACGCCAATCATTGATATAAAACCTGTAATGAAAGAATTTTTACCGAAAGGTGAAATAAAACAGCCACGTTGGGCAACTGATTTAATGAAGAATTATTGGGACTAGTATATTGTTTTATTTTATTTGTTAAGGAGAAATCATTATGTTTTTAAATCTTCATATTGAAACCGAGAGACTAGTAATTCGTCCATATGCTTTAACTGATTTGGATGAGTTATATGCAGTCGTTTCTGAGCCTGGTTTTTACCGATTTATCCCAGAGGACGTGCCAAGCCGCGATGATGTTCAGCGAGTAATAGAGTGGTCCATTCAATGTAACTTAAAAAACACGCCTACTAAAATACATAAGCTTAATCTAGCTATTGTAGAGAAGCAGAGTCAAAAATTAATTGGTTATTGCGGGCTTGGCCCCGATGATGTAAAAAACACAGAAATCGAAATTTATTACGGTATTTCTGAAGCTTATAGAGGGCGAGGAATAACATCTGAAGCAACAAAAGCTTTGATGAATTATGCATTTTATAAGATTGGTTTACCTAAAATTATTGCTGTTGTTCATCCTGAAAACATGGCATCTTTACGAATTGTAGATAAACTGGGAATGAGCTATGAATATACGTATAACAATCTTAATTCGGAATTGAAGGATTTTGAAGGATTGCTTCATTATTCTATAGATGCTAAAGCATATCAATGAAGTAAATGAATATGTAAAGCTTAAATTCTTCCTCGAGGATAAGTCTTAGATGAGATCCTGGATCGGATGAAGCGAGTTCGGGGAATGCATTACGTATTTTGATAACGCCTTTTGTTGATGCTGCTGCTTCGCATTCGCGCAGATAAACCCTTTTGCGGTCGCTTCGCTTTTCGGACAAACGACGCCCCGTGGAAGGCGCTCAGTCGGAACGGATATTTACCCCTCGTTTTCTGAAGAATGTTCACGTTAAATTCATTAAGATAATAGCTTTTCAATAACATGGGACTTCTATTTAATGAGTAGAAGTCTTTGTTTGTTATCGAACAAAATACATACGTCCATTCTCATATCCCCTTATGCATTTAAAACAGAATAGTCCTATTTTTCTGTTTTTTAAGACCGTCTTAAGGTTACGATTAAATAGCTATAAGGTTATTACGTTATTCTTTCTTTAAATGAATGGAAAGGGGAAACATGATGGGATTGAAACGGGTTTCGTTCGTTGATAGTCTTCGTGGATTTAGTTTGCTTGGGATTTTACTTGCTAATTTAGTAATTTTTCAATATGGCATGCATGGAGCCTTAAAAAAATTATCATCACAAAGTGCAGGGGATTTTGTGAGGGTATTTATTGGTGGATCTTTTATGCCTATTTTTACACTGTTATTTGGATTTTCTTTTATAAAGCTAATTGAATCTGTACGCGAAAAAGGGATGAAGAGTCGATGGATTATACTTCGACGGAGCATGGGACTCATTTTATTAGGCTGGCTGCATACTACATTTATATGGGAAGGTGACATACTCTTATATTACGGTTGTATGATTCTGTTTTTGTTACCATTCATTAATCGAAAAGCAAAAACAATTATCATATGGGCTAGTATTTTCTTTGTATTTTCAGTCGCAATTATAATGAATATTAACTTAGATCTCCCAGCAAATCAGCAGGATATCAATGCGTATATTGAAAAAGCAGATACCATTTATGCACATGGTAGTTATTTAGATGTCGTCAATTTTCGTCTAAATAGGCTAATGCCTGAACAAGAAACATCTATCCTATTATTTGTAGCGCCATTATTTTATGCACCGTTGTTTTTACTTGGTATGGCGCTTGCAAAAATGCGGGCATTTGTAAATATAGAGCGGGAACAAAAGTGGTATAAGCTAGGTATGATACTTGTACCTATAGGGATACTATGTAAATATTTAAGTTTAAAAGAAGGAGATTTGTCGACTATGCTTCAGATGAGTGGGGCACAAGTTTTAGCGTTAGGCTATGTATGTGTAGCCGCCTTACTCTATAAGAAATGGCGTACGTCCTCTATTATTCATGCCTTTGAATGTGTTGGTAAGCTGTCTTTAACTAATTATTTAATGCAATCTATTATTTGTACAACTGTATTTTTTGCCTATGGTTTTGGGTTGTTCGGAAAATTAGGTGTCTTGAATGGGATATTATTTGGATTAGGCATTTATTGTGTGCAGTGCATTGGCAGCGTCTTATATTTTAAAAAATTCAAGCGTGGCCCATTTGAGCAGGCTTTACGGATATGGACGAATTGGTCGATTGATGGTCGATTAAAGCGAAAAGAACAGAGTATTAATAGTGATTGAATAATTTTACAACAAAGGGGATGAGAGAAATCCCCTTTGGCAGCCCTCGAATATGGTTCTAGTGGAATAAGAGTAAATGCTAAATGTCCTGGTAGTGAATAACGAATTTGACGAAGGGAATAGAGATGAATCCAGAGGAAAACGAACCATGCGAAGTCTCGCATCGCCAGAAGAGATTGCAAATGTGATAGGTTTCTTAATTTCGATGCTTGATGGTGGATTAACTTCTTAAAAATTATGAAATTTTAATGATCAAAGGATGAAATGAATGGAAAACCGTATTGATCAAAAACTAAGAGAGACGTCTCACTAATGCCACCTATAGAATTAGACAATTTGGAGGCTACTTGGAGGATTAGTAGCAACTGCTCAACCTGCTCCGATAGCAGACAAGATTTTTGTTGAAAACAAAACAAAATGATGCAAGGACCAGATGATAATGATTCACTATGTTTTAGAATTTAGGAGCCAAAGGAAAAGGTGGAGGAAATGCCAGCGCTTTTATGAATTCATGGAGGAGGGTATGTACTAGGTGCTTCAGAGGGTGATGATTTACTATGCCAACGTTTTGTGAATGAAGCAAATTGTATTGTAGTATCGTTGGACTATAAAAAGTTGATTTCATTAAAGTGATACCTAAGTAAAAGGAATCTGCGTACATTAAAGTATGCAGATTCCTTTTATATTGATTATTGTGCAATAGATTGTGCTTTATCGATAATTTCTTGTGGGATGTCGATTGTTTTTAGGTGATTGAATTCAGTGTATGTCACAACTGATTTTGTTTTCATTGATAGTTCTTGATCTTCAACTTTCATTTTTAAATCGAAATTCATATCCAATTTATTTGTATCGAAAGTCTTTTTATCAATCTCTAGAACATAGTGTATTTTATCGATTGTTAAGTTATCAAGTGGGTTTTCTTCAAGACCCATATCTTTCATTGATTTGCTAATTTCTGAATCGATAAGTTCTTTAAATTTATCGCCCTTAGCGTCTAAAGATAAGATATATGCATTATCTGTTTGTTCAAATTTGAAATCTTTGATAAAGTTTTTAAGCTGTTCTAATTGTGCCTTAGCGTCTGCAGATGATGCAGTTTGTTCCATCATTGCATCAAATTGTTCGTTTGGTAATTTATACCAAGTTTTAGTTGTTTCATCCTTCATAAAAAAGCCTTGATCTTTCTTCATGTACATATCAATCGGCATTTCCATACTTTTTTGATCTGTACTAGCCATATCTGGCATTGTCATTGAACCTGATAAGTGCATAGCAATAGGATCGGTAACTACATCCATATCCATTTTCGATTTGATGGAAAACTCCATAGATTGTTCGCCTGATCCAATTTTGGAATCTTGAGTCGTCTCCATTTTTGCACTCGTGCTTTTAATGTCAGCTTGGCGTTCTATCGCTTTTTCATACACTTGCTCTAAAGTGAGTTTACTTTTATTAGTCGTGTCCTTCTTAGGGGTAGCGCTACTGTTACAGGCAGCTAGTGTCAGTGCTAGTGCTCCAACACTTAAAACTTTAAAAAATTTGTTCATTACTTTCATCTCCTATTCGTTGGTAAAAACATCACCTATTAGTATACATTACTATAATAGTAAAAGTTTCATTATTTTAAAAACAGTACTAGTTCAAAAATAAAATAATAGTAAATACCTATCGCATGTCTTGATTAATAAGTCTTCTTACTCACTATGAGTAGCAAGAAAATTTATTCATAAATAATAATAAATGATTAATAAATCCGTTGCTAGTTATTGTGAAATATTGCAATGGTGTTTTTCTTAACTAAAACGTGGGGGTGATTTCCGCTCTGGCTGGCGCTTAAACATTTGTTGCTGACGCTTCGCTTTCACACAGAGCAAAGCTTCCTAGGGGCGGGACGTCCGATGAACCACTTGGGCAACGAATGTTTTCTGTGCGAAAGCGTAGTGCTAAAGAAGCGACAGTAATAGGAGGTTAGTAACGAAGGCTTTTATTTTTACCGATGCAGGTCCAAGTACAACGCCGATTCCAGACGCAATTATGCAGAGGAATAATTAATATGGTCAGTGATTGCTATGTTTGCATAAGGAAGAGTAGGGGTAGGGTTGTTCGGTTTTGAGTTGGGTCTACTTTCAATGGTGGAAAAATATATTTACAAAAAGAAAAAGCCGAGAAAATGATATCATTTTCTCGGCTTTGTTTATCAATTATAGCCCCAGATCATTGCGAATAATGTACCAATGATTGTGACAACACCTACGAATACTGAATATAAAATCGTTGTATATAACGTTTTCTTGTCTTCAGATTCACCGATGTGCATGAATAATACTAATTGTACAGTTGCTTGCGCAAGAGCAGTTACTAGTAAAACGGCGAATGCCATGTTAAGAGACATATCGAATTTAATAACAGATAAAGCTACAACAGTTAGTAATAGTGAGAAGCCGAAGCCCATCACATGTTGTTTTGGGAATAGTTCCTTCATCAGCTAATCAGTCCTTTCAAGTAAACGAAGCTGAAGATGAAAATCCAAACAACGTCTAAGAAGTGCCAGTACAGTGAGAAGATAAACGCTTTGTTAGCCGTTTGTGGGTTTAAACCACGGCTAGCTACTTGGATTAAAATTGCAACGCCCCAGAAGAAACCGAATGTTACGTGGGCACCGTGCGTACCAAGTAAAGTCATTAATGCCGATAAGAATGCACTTGTTTGAATTGTTGCACCTTCATCAACATATGTGATAAATTCATCAATCTCAATGCCTAAGAAGCCAAGACCTAATAGAAGTGTGATGATGAAAAATGCCATCATCGCTTTTTTATTGCCAATACGCATTGCGTGAACACCAAGACCAATTGTGAAACTACTAGTTAATAATAAGAAAGTTTCCCATAATACTGGTGTTAATTCGAAAATCTCAGCGCCATTTGGGCCACTACCTGTACGTGTTTGAAGTGTGAAATACACTGTAAATAGTGTGGCGAATAATACGATTTCGGCGCCAAGGAAAACCCAGAAACCGAAAATTTTCAGGCGATTTTCTTCTGTACTATATTCTAATGGAAGTGAAGAATCGATTTTCATATTATTTATCACCTCTCAAGCTTTTCTCAGTTGCCATAACTTCTTCAACTGAAATGTATCGACCATGATCTTTTTCAAATGAACGGTGAATCATAAAGCCGAATACACCAATCATACTAATGATGGCTGGAATCCATAGATTAAATACAGCGAAGAATGCTGCAAGGAAGAAGAATCCGCTCATCCAGAATGGTGTGCCAGTGTTGTTAGGCATGTGAATCTTTTCAATTTTACCTGCTGTAATATCGCGACCTTCTTTTTTCGCGAACCAGAATTCATCTAAACGAGTAACAGTTGGAACTACTGCAAAGTTATATTCTGGTACTGGAGAATGAGTAGCCCATTCTAACGTACGACCATCCCAAACATCTGCTTTTTCATTACGTGGCATATGTTTCCAGCTGTAGTAAATGTTATATACGATTAACGCAAAGCCGACAGCAAGACCAATACCACCGATGAACGATAGCATGTTCAATGGACCGTAGCCAGTTGACTCAGAGTAAGTGTACATACGACGAGCGTAACCATCTAAACCTAAAATGAATAGAGGGAAGAATGTTACGTTAAAGCATACTGCGATAAACCAGAAACCAGCTTTACCTAGTTTTTCATTTAAACGGAAACCGAACATTTTTGGCCACCAGTAGTGGTAACCTGCAAGTACACCGAATACTGTACCTGGAATTAATACATAGTGGAAGTGGGCAACTAAGAACATCGTATTATGATATTGATAGTCAGCACTTGCCATTGCTAGCATTACCCCTGTAACCCCACCAATTGTGAAGATAGGAATAAAGCCAAGAGCATAAAGCATAGGAGTTGTAAATTGAATTTTACCGTGTCTCATTGTGAGCAACCAGTTAAATATTTTAACCCCTGTCGGAACAGCGATTGCCATTGTAGTAATAGAGAATACGCTGTTTACCATTACACCGTGACCCATTGTATAGAAATGGTGGGCCCATACTAAGAATGATAGTAACGAAATTACAACCATACTCATAACCATTGATTTATAGCCATATAAGTTTTTACGTGCAAATGTCGCAATGATTTCAGAGAAGATACCGAAAGCAGGTAGGATAACGATATAAACTTCAGGATGTCCCCAAACCCAGAATAGGTTGGCCCAAAGCATATCCATACCGCCATTTTGCATGGCAAAGAATTGTGTACCGAATTGACGGTCAAGCATCATTAAAGCAAGTGCTACAGTTAATACTGGGAATGCAAATACGATAATAATGTTTGTTATTAAAATTGACCAAGTGAACATTGGCATTTTCATTAATGTCATACCAGGTGCACGCATTTTAATGATTGTTGCGATGAAGTTAACACCAGTCATTAACGTACCAATCCCTGATAATTGTAAAGCTAAAGAATAGTAGTTGTTCCCAACAGTTGGACTAAATTCTGTCCCAGATAGTGGGAAGTATGCTGTCCAACCAGCATCAGGTGAACCACCAATAATAAATGATAGGTTTAGTAAACCGCAACCAGCTGCAAATAGCCAGAAGCTGACCGCATTTAGACGTGGGAAGGCAACGTCACGTGCACCAATTTGCAGTGGGATAACAACGTTCATTAAACCAATTACGAATGGCATAGCCATGAATAAAATCATTAATAAACCGTGTGTTGTGAAAATCTCATTATAGTGTTGTGCATCAAGAAGTCCATTATCAGGAACTGCCGTTTGTGCACGCATTAACAATGCATCGATACCGCCGCGGAATAGCATCAAAAGTGCTGTAGCGATATACATAATACCGATTTTTTTATGGTCAACAGTTGATAGCCAGTTTTTGTAGAAATAGCCCCACTTTTTGAAATACGTAAGGCCAGCTACGATAACCACTGCTCCAACTACGATACTAATAGCTGCCGCTAAAATCATCGGTTCTTGCATAGGATGGAATACTTCTTCCATACTCATTGGATGCGCTCCTTTCGGGTAAAAAAATTAATGTGAATGTGTAGCTTCAGAATGATTTCCATGATCCATTTTAGAGTGATCCATTTCTTTCTCAGACATGTTCATATCACTATGATCCATGTCTCCCATTTTCATGTGTTCACTGTGTTCCATTGGAGCAGGTCTAAATTCTAAGTGTGTAGATGAATAGCTTGAACGACCAACATGTTCTGCTTTTAATAGTTCATCAAATTTTTCTTCTGTTAATGGTTTTTCTTTTGTTTTTACATCAGTAGCCCATTTGTCGAAGTCTTCTTGTGTCATAGATTGCGCTTCAAATTCCATTTCAGCAAAACCGCGACCACTGAAGTTAGAGTTTCGGCCCATGAATGAACCAACCTCATCTGCAGCAAGGTGAATAGTTGTTAACATGTCACTCATCGCGTATTTTTGACCAGCTAATTGCGGAATCCAGAAACTTGTGATTGGTCCGAAAGAGTAAAGTTTGAACTCAATTGGACGGTCAGTTGGAATATTTACATAGTTTACAGTTTCAATACCTTGCTCTGGGTAACTAAAATGCCATTTCCAGTTAGAAGATGATGCGTAAATAACAAGTGGCTCTTTATTGTCATAACCTTCTGGTGTTGACTCTACCGTACTTGTTGTTCTTACAGTAACAATTGCTAAGAATGCCACTATGATAATAGGGATAACTGTCCATGTAATTTCAAGTAGATGACTACCCTCTTCGTGAGGAGGCTCATAATCGGCAGGTGTTTTTGAAGCACGGTATTTTGTTAACATAAATGCTAAAAGCACGTACACGACTAGTAATATAAAGGCCATTGTAATAATGGATAAAATAATTGTGTCTGATAATGTTTTGGCATTTGGCCCTTTTGGATCAAAGATTGTTAGGGGTTCGCAGCCAGAAAGAACTGCAAGCGCACCGAATGCAATAAACATTAAGCTTAACTTTTTCTTCATGTTTGACTCCTTTCTATAAAACGGCTATTCATAAATTTCATTTGTTTTATATAGATCGAATTTATAAATAGTGGGTAATACGGTCACCTCTTTTAGTTGTTGTACCAATCAAATAATAAGAAAAACTTACAATGGCATGGTTCATAATGAAACATTGAATCTAGTATTTGATTGGTCTAGTGCAAGCGTTCGCAAAATCATTAATCTTTGTAATCGATTTTTTAGACAAAGTATCATAATCAACCGACACAAAATGTCTTTGTTTGCAAATAGGATTATACGCTCGTTTCAAAGAAAAAAAATTGTTTTTTTATATTTTTAATAGTAAACCGAGGATGATTATGAACATTTTTTGAACAAAAATCGTTATTTCAATATTAGTATTTTTGCATTTAATTAAATAAACACTGTTGAAACGTTGAAAACACTGAGTTTCTTGTGTTTAACCATGTAAATAGTTTTTTTTGTGAAAATATCATTTCACATTTTAGACTTCATTTTGTAATAAAATTGCCGTTATGTTGAGGTTTTGAGTGCTTTTTTGTTGCGTTTTTTTGAAAGATGAGTCCGCGAAAAGATGGATTATGGATATATCAGGATAAATTTTAAATGTAAGGGATGAATGGGAAGGGGGATAATATTAATTATGTTAATATAATTATGGACTCCCATATAATGTAATATAAATATTTTATCCAAAAAGTAAAAATAGCAAACTAAGGATATCCTTGGTTTGCTATTTTTGGTTACAAAGACGAAAATAAATGTTCAAAGCAGAAAGAAAGTGATTTATCTTTATTTGACACAAATACGCCAGGTAATGAGTATAATTTTAAGCTCCTAACTTTAGCCATTTTGCTACTTGTCCATAGATAGTATTTTGAAGTTTTAAGGCTAGGTTATTCATCTTTAAGGCGAAGTACAATGTTTTCATTAAATTTAATGTGCATGTACGTCCACTAAAAAAGGCTTCGTTATAGCCCTGAGTCACTAAATGCATTTCAAATTTATCAAATACTTGATCGACAAATTCTATTAATGCTTCCTCGGAATAGTTACGAGCTAGTAACGCTTCAATTATATTCATTAAGCGTTCCTCCTCATCGTTGACGAAGACAGTATCTTTCCATGTAACAAGTTTTAATGCATGCAAGATGAGAGGTGCATACTGTAAGTTAAATTTAGGGTGTTTAATCGTCATGGCTGCTAAATCTGCACCATGTGCAATGCTATGCGCCCAGCCCTTATCATGAACATGACCTCGTGTATCTTTTTCCAATAATAAATAGCGGCCAATCTTTTGAAAGAAAGCTTGTAGACGATCATCATTTAATACCAGTAGTTCAGCATCTTTTGCAAGAATACCTGCTGCAAGTAAAGCAGAAAACGAACGTGTAAAGACACTATCTGTCAATTCTTCACCTAGCTTTAAATATAAAAAATCGTCGCTTGTAACAGTATCAAATAAATATTGTAACTGTTCGGTGCTCAATAAATTATCGCTAAGTATATTAATAAAAGTACGATAAATTAATTTGTCGCGTAATTCGGCATCTGGTGAACCGATGTGCGTTAACATTTCTTGTAACAACCAATCGCCTTTTTGTAACATTAATTCTTGTTGAGCTGAATGTGTCATAGTGGAAAATGATTGTAAAGTATTTTTGATATCCATATGTAATTCCCCCGAAGTTAAGTTAATTCTCTATAAGAGCATTTTTTTTAATATATTCCTTGATAATCAGTAGTCTTTGTAATTACCTTTATAACAATTCGCAGACATAGTAAATGCTTTTAGAGCTATGCATTTTTATTATAGCGTTTCAATGATAATTTGTGAGTTGTGAAGTTTTCTAGTGATATAGGAGTATATTCACAATGGGAATTCCAGAATCAACAGAAAGTTGATATGATAGACAAGCAACAAAAAGGAGTAGACTTAATAAACGAGCTCAAAACAAAAGACATACCTATTAAAGTATGTCTCATCCTAGTTATGATATAACGGCTGACTTTATACCGAGCGGCCATTCGATAAAGGTATTTTGATTAGTTTTTAATTCTACAAGAATATTTGCATTTATAATGGCATCGATTAGCCATTCACTATAATGAAAGTTCGGTTGAGCGTGCATTAAGATTCGTTGCATATCTTTTTTGTCGATACTTAGCAGTTTATAGTTGCATTCAATGTGTACATTTTGGGGAATAATAAAAAGTGACTCATGTTGGTGTCCAAGTGAAATGGAGCCAGGAATGTGACCTTTGATACTTATAATATGTGTAATCGCTTCTTGTGTATATACATCAATCTTAGTTCTTGTGAGTAGTTCAAATTCAATCGGATAATCCTTCAGATGGGGACCGTCCGCTGTAGATAACGATACAACTTTAATTGATAGTGCCTCATACATAGAAGAGATGCTACTACCAAATTCACTGACTGTATCTATTAATTGCATGTATTCCACTCCTTATGAAGAACTTTAAATTACAAAGCTGGTGTCTGTAAATAGTAATAAAAAAGATATTATTAATTATAATACAATTTATTACAAAATATGAAATACTAAAGTGGATATTTTTGTTAGAAACGAGCAGTGGATAGATTGTATATATGTGTTGTTAATTACTTAAAAAGTTGAAAGTAACATTTTTTAAAGCGTATTTCAACTAATGGGATTGATTGGAGTGAAGGTGGGGAGCGTCCTAGATGTGTGGCAAACCTTCGAGGTCAAATAAGAGTAGCTTACTGGTAAAGTGTTCAGTGAATACGGAAATCAACTCCATGTTATGATGATTATTCAATAAGAAACTAATAAGTAAAATAGAGCTAAAGAGGTGAGAAAAATGACAAAGCGAAAACGGCATGTTATCAAACATGACAATATTGTTGTTTTTCCTGGTGCTGTTCAAACATTAATACGTGAAGGACATATGTATGCGGAAAATTATCAATATGAAGAGGCTGTGGCAAGCTTTGAAAGTGCATTTTCATATGAAGATGGAGACGAAAGTGCATTAAGTACCTACGCGTATGCTTTATATGAATTAAAAGAATACGATAAAGTTAAAAATGTTTGTGAGCAATTGTTTGCTATGGGGACGACATTGTATGTAGAAGTAATGGAACTGTATGTTACAGTATGTATGCAGTTAAAGGAATACCATCAAGTAGAATCGTTAATTACGACATTAATTGAAGAAAACGTACTTCCAGAAGATCAGCTTGAGAAATTTGAACGCATAAGAAGCTTGAATCAAGAGGTTGCTAAGAATCTCCAAAAAAAAGAGGATGCTAAACGATTGTTAGAAGAGCAAGAATATGAACTTTCGAAATTTAGTGCATTAACGCCAAACGAACAATCTATTCGACTGCATCGCTTAATGGAGACGAATGTACGACAATTAAAAATAGCATTGAAAGCTATTATTGAATGTCCAACAATCCATCCATTTGTTCAGAGCTTAGCATTAATTCTATTAGTGGAACAAGAAGTGTCGATTGACATTACTGTCTCAAAATTTGATGAAACAATAACTGTTAATCCTAATAATTTAGTCCTACCAAATCAGTTGCCTCAGTATAGGGAAGTAAAAAAAATAATTGAAAATAAATTAGAGCAAGACCCAGCGACGTTGGAAATGGTACAATATTTAATGGCGAAGCATTCCATTGTAACGTATCCGTTTGAATGGCAACCATTCGAAGCCGATGATATTGCTTATAGTTATATTGACTTTGTACAATCGATGCTCGGAAAAGTACAGGAAATGGATTATGAAATCATTGACTTTTTACAAATGTTAGAAAAACTAACTGAACTACATGAGGTATGAAATAAGTTGAAACTATACGCATCTATGTTATACTAAAATGGTTGTCAAAATCGTAGTTACGAATGAATTGTCTAACATTTAAACTTGATTATTTATTTGGAGGTATTTATACATGTCAGCAAAATGGGAAAAACAAGAAGGTAATATCGGTACTCTTACAATCGAAGTATCAGCTGCAGAAGTAGACGCAGCAATGGACCAAGCGTTCAAAAAAGTTGTGAAACAAATTAACGTTCCAGGTTTCCGTAAAGGAAAAATGCCTCGTAAAATGTTTGAACAACGTTTTGGTATCGAATCTTTATACCAAGATGCATTAGAAATCATCGTTCCTGATTCTTATTCAAAAGCGATCGATGAAGCTGGAATTATGCCAGTTGATTACCCAGAAATTTCTGGTACAGAAAACTTCGTACACGGTAAAGATTTCACATTTACTGCTCAAGTAACAGTGAAACCAGAGCCGAAACTTGGTGAATACAAAGGTTTAGAAGTTGCGAAACTTCCAGTAGAAGTTACTGATGAAGAAGTAGAAACACAAATTCAAGACCAATTAGCTCGTAAAGCAGAGCTTGAAATTAAAGAAGACGAAGCTATCGTAGAAGGCGATACAGCTACTATCGACTTTGAAGGTTTCGTAGGCGAAGAAGCATTTGAAGGTGGTAAAGGTGAAGACTACCCACTAGAAATCGGGTCAGGCTCATTCATCCCTGGCTTTGAAGAACAACTTGTAGGTGTAAAAACTGGTGAATCTAAAGACGTAGTTGTTACTTTCCCAGAAGAATACCATGCAGCAGAATTAGCTGGTAAAGAAGCTACTTTCAAAGTAACTGTAAAAGAAGTTAAAACGAAAGTTCTTCCAGAACTAAACGACGAATTCGCTAAAGAATTAGACCCAGAAGTTGAAGGTGTCGATGCTTTACGCGCTAAAATCAAAGAGCAAACTGCTGAACAAAAACAAGCTGAATCTGATGCAACACTTCGTGATCAATTAGTTGAAAAAGCTGCTGAAAATGCAGAATTTGAAGTGCCTGCTGGTATGATCAACTCTGAAACTGATCGTATGTTACAAGAATTTGGTCAACGTTTACAAATGCAAGGCATGAACTTAGACCTTTACTACCAATTCTCAGGTCAATCAGAAGAAGATTTACGTGGACAAATGAAAGAAGAAGCACAAAGCCGTGTACGTGTATCTTTAACACTTGAAGCAATTGCTGAAGCTGAAAAAATTGAAGCATCTGAAGCTGATATCGCAGCTGAATTAGAAAAAATGGCTGCTCAATTTAACATGACTAATGAGCAAATTACTGGAGCTTTAGGCGGCACAGCAGTTCTTGAAAACGACATTAAAATTCAAAAAACAGTTGAATTTTTAGTGGAAAACGCTAAAATTACTGAATAGGATTTTTTTGTAACTGGATAAAAAAATGAAAACAAGGTACGGCATTAAACCGTGCCTTGTTTTATCACATATTTTTTATTTAGAATAAGCTAGATTCCCCTTTTAGTTCAGTTAATTATATTATTAATATTACGACTACTTTCACCGCAAAAAGCATCCTCCAAAAGGAAATACTTTTTTGAAAAGGGGATAAGGCAAAGGCCTTTACACTTCTCTAATACATAGTATTGTTTGACTTTTCACACGATGCTAAAATTTGACTTTATTCAGTAGAGATCAAATTGATGTCTCAATTCTTCCAAATGAGAACGAAATACATCCTCTTCTGAATGAAGTTAAGCCTCTGGCGAATATAATAGATTTTAACTTCTTTCAGCCATTATTTTCTGTAGCGACAGCAGCAAATGTTTTCTGCGCGAAAGCAAAGCGACAGCTACAATTATGCCGAGGCGTAATTAATAGAAATATAAGTTACTTGAGTATTTTTAACTTGTATTAACGGTATTTCAGTGAAGCCACAAGCCAAATATCAGTCGAGAGTCAGAGATCTTGACGGAAAGAAAGGTCTTTGGTGCTAGAGGTTTCTGAAGAATCAGTCAGTTATACACACAGAATCCAACTACACACTAAGGTTAAGAGCTGGAATTCATCAAGTTAATGAATGGGCATTATTTGCAATAAATGATAATGTTTTTTGTGCAATAAATGTCGAAAACTTTTTGAAATCTTGAAACATAAACGCCATGGTGTAAATAGATGCAGACAATTTATTTGATAAAGATTCAATAATCTTGTAAGATTGTTGCTTGAATAGGGGTGAAACATATTGTTCAAATTTAATGATGAAAAAGGCAATTTAAAATGCTCATTCTGTGGAAAACCACAAGAACAGGTACGTAAACTAGTTGCAGGTCCTGGTGTTTATATTTGTGATGAATGTATCGAACTTTGTTCAGAAATCGTTGTAGAGGAACTGGGTGTTGAAGAAGAGATTGAATTCCAAGATATTCCAAAACCGAAAGAGATCTTAACGATTTTAGATGAGTATGTAATAGGGCAAGAACGTGCTAAAAAAGCTTTAGCAGTTGCGGTTTACAATCACTACAAACGCATTAATACAAATAGTAAAATTGATGATGTAGAATTAGCAAAATCGAACATTGTGTTAATCGGCCCAACTGGTAGCGGTAAAACTTTATTGGCCCAAACATTGGCGCGTATATTAAACGTTCCTTTTGCTATTGCAGATGCTACTTCTCTAACAGAAGCTGGTTATGTTGGTGAGGACGTTGAAAATATTTTATTAAAATTAATTCAATCCGCAGATTACGATATCGAGCGTGCTGAAAAAGGAATCATCTATATTGATGAAATCGATAAAGTTGCACGTAAATCTGAAAATCCATCCATTACACGTGATGTTTCTGGTGAAGGTGTACAACAAGCTCTTCTGAAAATTTTAGAAGGTACAGTTGCAAGTGTTCCACCACAAGGTGGTCGTAAGCATCCACACCAAGAGTTTTTACAAATTGATACTACAAACATCTTATTTATTGTGGGTGGAGCATTTGATGGAATAGAATCCATTATTAAACGTCGTCAAGGTGAAAAAGTAATTGGTTTCGGTTCAGATCCAAACAAAATTGATATGGATGAAGGCTCAATTATGGCAAAGCTAATTCCAGAGGATTTATTAAAATTTGGTCTAATTCCAGAATTTATCGGTCGATTACCAGTACTTGCAAGTCTAGAACAATTAAACGAGGCTGCGCTTGTACAAATTTTAACGGAGCCTAAAAATGCACTAGCTAAGCAATATCAAAAAATGCTTGAACTAGATGGTGTTGAGCTTGAGTTTGATGAAGGTGCTCTTTCTGAAATTGCAAAAGAAGCAATAGAACGGAAAACGGGTGCACGTGGTCTTCGTTCAATTATTGAGTCAACAATGCTTGATGTAATGTACGAACTACCTTCACGCGAAGATGTGAAAAAATGTATCATTACGGCAAAAACAATTACGGATAAAGAAAAACCGAAATTGCTTCTTGAAGATGGCACTGAACTCGATGAAGGTAGCGACACAAAAACTTCAGCATAACGAACAGACACTATGTCTATTGTTATGAGATAAAGAGTAATTTAGCTGACTTCGATTGTGCAATATTCGCACATATCGACAGTCAGCTTTTTATTCATTCATACATAAAGCCAACTGTAATTAGATGAAATTTTTGGCTCAATTGATTAACTAGTGTGAATCAGCTTTTTAGACACATACTAGTAGCGTGGGAGTGAATAAGAAAATTTTGACGGAGGTGAATACCCGCATGGTGACAATACAAAAAACAACAAGTGTACCATTATTGCCTTTACGTGGACTTTTAGTATACCCGTCGATGGTGTTACATATTGATGTGGGTAGAAATCGTTCTGTAGCGGCGCTAGAACAAGCGATGCTAGAGGACCAATTGATATTATTGGTAACACAAAAAGAAGTGCATGATGAACAGCCTGAAGAGGAAGATTTGTATACAGTTGGTACGATGGCATATGTCAAACAGATGCTAAAATTACCAAATGGAACACTGCGTATTTTAGTGGAAGGTGTGGCGCGAGCAACATGGTCTAACTATCGGGCGCTAGAAAAATATACGATTGTTGACATCGATGTTAAGGAAGAATCAAACGGTAAGGATGTAGAAACGCAGGCTTTAATGCGTACGTTGTTAACGTATTTCGAGAGATACGCGAAAGGCTCCAATAAAATTACACCTGAAACCATCAGTACTGTGGCAGACATTGAAGAGCCAGGTCGTTTAGCAGACATTATTGCATCGCATTTACCCTTTAAGATTGCAGATAAACAAGAAGTATTAGAGATGCTCAATGTAAAGAAGCGTTTAGATCATTTAATTATTCGTTTGCATGACGAGCAAGAAGTACTTGATCTTGAAAAGAAAATTAATACAAAAGTTAAGCAATCCATGGAGCGTACACAAAAGGAGTATTATTTACGTGAACAAATGAAAGCTATTCAAACTGAGCTAGGAGATCGCGAAGGAAAAACTGGCGAAGTAGCTGAATTACGTAAACGTATTGACGAAACAGGAATGCCTGAATCAACGAAAGAAGTAGTGCTTAAAGAGTTGGATCGCTACGAGAAGCTACCAGCGGCTAGTGCAGAGAGTGGCGTCATCCGAAACTATATTGATTGGATTGTTTCATTACCATGGACGAATGCGACTGAAGATCGCATGAATATCGAACATGCGGAGAATATTTTAAATCGTGATCATGACGGGTTAGAAAAAGTAAAAGAACGTATATTAGAATATTTAGCTGTACGTCAGTTGAAAAAATCGTTACGTGGACCAATATTATGTTTGGCTGGCCCTCCAGGTGTAGGTAAAACCTCATTAGCTCGATCTATTGCAGAAAGCTTGGATCGCAAATTTATCCGTATTTCATTAGGTGGGGTACGAGACGAATCGGAAATTCGTGGTCATCGTCGTACGTATGTTGGGGCAATGCCAGGTCGTATTATCCAAGGGATGAAAAAGGCAGGAACTATTAATCCTGTGTTCCTTCTAGATGAAATTGATAAAATGTCTAATGACTTCAGGGGAGATCCTGCAGCGGCAATGCTTGAAGTTTTAGATCCGGCTCAAAATAATACATTTAGTGATCATTACATCGAAGAACCTTATGATTTATCAAATGTATTATTTATAGCAACTGCGAATGATTTAAGTACAATTCCTGGGCCTTTACTAGATCGTATGGAAGTAATCTCAATTGCTGGTTATACAGAAATTGAAAAAGAGCAAATTACGAAAAATCACTTAATACCGAAACAGTTAAAAGAGCATGGCTTGAAAAAAACACAAGTTATTATTAAAGACGAAGCAGTAGTGGATATTATCCGTTATTATACTCGTGAAGCAGGTGTTCGCGGACTAGAGCGTCAAGTCGCAACCCTCTGTCGTAAAATCACTAAGATCATCGTTTCTGGTGAGAAAAAACGAGTAACAGTGAGCTCGAAAACGTTAGAGGAATTACTCGGTAAACATCGTTTCCGATATGGACAAGCGGAAGAGGAAAATCAAATCGGTGTAGCTACTGGGCTTGCTTATACAACTGTGGGTGGTGATACATTACAAATTGAGGTATCATTAACACCTGGTAAAGGAAAATTGCAGTTAACTGGGAAGCTCGGCGATGTCATGAAGGAATCTGCTCAAACAGCTTTATCGTATGTCCGTTCAAAGATGGAAGATCTAAAAGTGGATGCAGAATATTTTGAAACACATGATATTCATATTCATGTTCCTGAAGGAGCTGTTCCTAAAGATGGACCTTCCGCAGGTATTACTATGGCAACCGCAATTGTTTCTGCAATTTTACACCGTCCAATACGCCGTGAAGTCGGTATGACAGGTGAAATTACATTACGTGGACGTGTACTGCCAATAGGTGGCTTAAAGGAAAAAACACTCAGTGCGCATCGAGCGGGTTTAACGACAATTATTTGCCCGAAAGATAATGAGCGAGATATTGAGGATATTCCTGAAAGTGTACGCGAACAACTAACATTTAAACTAGTGTCATCGGCTGATGAAGTATTAGCCCATGCACTGGACGGAGGTTTTTAAGAAAATGAAAGTCCATAACGTAGAAATGGTCATAAGTGCTGTAAGACCAGACCAATATCCAGAAGATGGACTGCCAGAATTTGCACTAGCCGGTCGTTCAAATGTGGGGAAGTCCTCCTTTATTAACCGAATGATCGGTCGTAAGGCTTTAGCACGTATTTCTTCTAAGCCCGGAAAAACACAAACGCTTAATTTTTACAAAATTGAAGAACAATTATTTTTTGTAGATGTTCCGGGCTATGGTTATGCAAAGGTTTCAAAAACTGAGCGTGAAGCATGGGGAAAAATGATTGAGCGTTACATCACTGGACGCAATGAATTAAAGGCAGTCGTACAAATTGTTGATTTACGTCACCCCCCTACAGCTGATGATCGCATGATGTATGATTTTTTAAAGCATTACAATATTCCTTGTATTGTTATTGCAACAAAAGCAGATAAAATTCCAAAAGGTAAATGGGATAAGCATAAAAAAATCGTGAAAGAAACGCTAGACATGGAAAAAAATGATCCTCTTATTGTCTTTTCTTCAGAAAAAGGACTTGGCTTTGAAGAAGCTTGGCGTACGATCGAAAATAAAATGTAATAAAAAAACATCTATTGAGTCTATTATTTAGGACAGTAGATGTTTTTTTATTAAATAATAGGGAGAATCGCTTGATGAATGGAACAACTGACCGATAAATTAAATAGGAGGTGGACTAAATGGATATCGCAGCCTTATCAATGGCCATGAATCAAGCAACTTTAATGCAAAATGTATCTCTAGCTGTAACGAAACAGGCAATGGAGATGCAACAGCAAAATACAGAACAATTAGTTGAAATGTTAGATGCTCCACATCCGACAGCCGGACATACAATTGACGTTCAAGTATGATGAAGCAAAGGTAGCTTGAAATTGGAAGCTACCTCTATCTTTATGTCTAATGGTAGATTTAAAAAGTAAGTAAAAGCACTAAAATGTAACTTTTTGAATAGGAAAAACTACCAATAGTACGATATACTATATATTAATAACAATTTTTTAGGAGGCGGGATTTGTTGAAGAAGATTCCATACATACTAATGATTGTGTTACTAACGGTTCTCGGATATTCATCGAATAAAACAGCTCATGCTGCCCAAATGGTGACTGGAACCTTTGTTGATGTAACATTTTCAGAATATGCAAATGCTAACGGAGTAATAGAAAAAAAGCTTAGTAAAATTACTTTGCAAAATGAAAGCGGTCGTCAAGTTACATACAATATAAATGATAGTGCTCGCCTGTATATTAATAATACAGTGACAACAATCGAAGGCTTTAAGATGGGAATGCAAGTAGAAGCGGAAATTTCTCTTCGCAGTGTTGTTGAGCTGCGAGGTACTTCTAATTCTACAAGTGAAACAGAATCTCCAACAGTTGCACAAAATACTAAAACACTTGCTGGAGCAGTGACAAGTATTGATCCAAATGGACTATTCATTATGCTGAAACCAGATATTGGGGAGGAAACAACTTACTATATAAATAAAGATACAGAATATCAAAAAAACTCCTCAGTTGTCGATATTAGCGCCTTATATGTGGGGGATCGTGTTAAGCTTAGCCTTAAAAATCGAAACGCATCCATTGTCACAAAAATAGAAATTAGTGAGACGGGTACATTAGTTGAAAACCTATATAAAGGTGAGATACAGACAGTTAATGCCAATACAAATAAATTAACTGTCAAAAACCAACATGCTTTTATAAATTGGCAGTTTGGCTCTGACACAACAACGGCTTTATCAACAATGAATTTTTCATCGAAGGTTCCGATATTTGTTGGAAATACAAAAATTGAAAAAGGTCAGTTGAAAAATTACATTGGCAGTCAAGCATATTATGCAACTGTTAAACAATTTGGCAAAGAAGTGATTGAAAAGATTGTTGTATTGAAAAACAATGAGCGAACTTACTATGAGCCTATGCTTTCTGTAGATACTAAATATCAATTATTAAAACTTAAATCGGCCGGTACATTATACTTCCATGATGGAACGATTTTAATTAGAAATGGTCGTTTAATTGAACCTACTGGCTTATTAGCGTATGGTACAGCCTTTGTAATTTCGGACGGTGCTGCACGTGATCATTATGCCCAAGTTGTTCAAGTAACAAGTGATAGCTTTATGTCACCAAACTTATCAGGTCATGAATTATATTATGGACGTTTATCACAAGCAGATGGCTATTTAATCGAAATTGATGATGCGATGAAGATCGAGTCAAATGTCTTCAAGAAAACAGAGCGAACTGTACTATCTGTTAGTAATTCAACAAAAGCCATAGTAGATAATGGTAACAAAATATATAGTGTCATTCCTGATATTGAGCTTCATTTATATGAAGGAGAATATGGATACTTTTATGTAAAGGATGGTCATGTGCAGGCCCTTCATATGCTTAATAAAGCGAAGCCTGTTGCACCATTAATGTTAACTGGTAAACTACAGTCAGTTAAATCGAAATACCCAGCTGTAATTAATGTGAAGAGCGTTAGTCAATGGCAAAATGGTCGCTGGTATGAAGCTGGTGAAATGATTGATATGAATATTGACCAAGCTACAATTATTAAAGCTGGTAAAGTTATTCAAGCATCTGATTTAAAACCTTCTGATCGTTTAGTAGTATTATCAGATCGTTTTGTCAAAGCTCATTTAATATTAGTTGATTAATCAATTTAGAAGTCTGTGAGTCTTCTGCGAGTTTACGTTAGCACTGCACTTTTGCACGAAAAACAATTGCCGCTGCCGCTACGCTATCGCGCAAAAGACATCTGCAGGCCTAAGCACAAAGCCGATTCCGGACGCAATTATGCCGAGGCATAATTGACCTTGAATTTTCCAGGTGTGTTGATAAAAGCAGATAAGAATGGTAAATCAACACACCTGATTATTTTGTTAAGTGGAAGAAATTTATTGACAGCCCCAGATGCGGATATGTATGGAATGAAAGTGAGGAACAAAAAAAGAATGCGAAAACATTTATCTAAAATAATGTTAGTGGTTCTTGCTGTATTTATTATTGGAATTACTATCCCAGAAAATGCATCAGCTGTTTCATTAGAAACAACAGGTGCTGTAAAAAATGAATATACATATGAGGAAGCTGTTTTCATTACAGGAACACCCATTATATTTAAAGGTACTAGTAAAGACATTAAAATTACACAAAAAGAATCTAAAGGAAAGTTAACAGAAACACATAGTCTAAAGCTAACAGCAAGTAATGGTGCTACATTGACACGAAATATGACCTATGAATCTGATGTCGTAGATTATGCTACGATTGGTCAAAAAACATCGAATGGTGTAGTGAAAAAGTATACTGAGAAAATTGTTGTTGGGAAAATAACATATACATTGGTAGATTACCAATTTTCACAAGGGACTGTAGCGGACAATCGTGCAGCCTCTGATTATTACTCAGGTAATGTGATTTCAAGAAAAACATATGCCTATCAAACTGGAACTGGGAAAAATGCAGTTCAAAATACAGTAACAATTGATACTGATAGTCGTCATGCTGGCTATGAAAACTTCTGGGGAGCGACAGAAACGCAAATTACAGAAGCTGTTTATAAATATAGCGACGGTAAGACTAGCCATGTGAAAAATCGCTTATCAATAAGCAAATCACGTGTACTAAACTATGAAGAAAACTTAGGAAGTTTAGGTAGCTTTGATGGTGGATATGCGGTAGTAAGTGAAAAAGATGTTATTTCTGAATATACGTTTGATTTATCCTCTGGGCAAAAAGGTACTCTTGATTTAGATAAAGAATATATGCCGACAATAGAGCGTTTAATCATTCCTAAGTTCCGTGATTTATCAAAGCATTATGCAAAAGGAGCTATTGAAAAATTATACTCTTTAGGTATTTACTCTGATGCAAGTAACTTCTTCTCACCAAATACCCCTATGAAGCGTATTGACTTTACAACGGCGATTGGTAAGGCAGTTGACTTACGTGTTATGGAAGAACCGAAAACGAAAAAATCGACATCAGCTACAAGTGTTTTTAAAGATGTTAAACGTACGGTGAAAGATTATGCCTATATTGAGTCTGCGTATAAAAAAGGAATTATTAAGGGTGTAACGCCAGAGTACTTCAAACCTGATAATCAAATTACTCGAGCTCAAGCCGCTACGATTTTTGTACGTGCATTAGGGCTAGAAAATAAGGCGCCAAATCCAGGTTATATGACGAAATTTAAGGATGATGCGCAAATTCCGAACTATTCAAAAGACGGTATATACATTGCGAATGAGTTAGGATTAATGACTGGTGACCCTACAACAGGTCGATTTAATCCAGATCAACCATTAACGCGAGCACAAGCATCCGTAGTATTAGAACGTTTCTTGAATTATTTGGAAAGCGATTTAAAACAAAACTATCGAGATGACATATTGTTCTTTAATTAACGAAAGGGCTGAAAAATAAATGACCTATGCTAAAAAAGCATTTCTATCTTTGCTTTGTTTCGTACTAATTTTGGTGACAGCAGCTCCAGCTGTGACCCAAGCAGCTACGACAATTAATGATGTCCCAACAAATAACGGTAAATACAAAGCTATTTCGTGGGCAGTCGATAATGATCTACTCTCATTAAATAGCGCTAATAACTTTTTACCTAATGAGCAAATAACTGATCGAGAGCTTGTTGTAATGTTTACGAAGCTCGATAAGAACTATGCATTAACATATAACGAAAGTGTCGCATATAACTTTTACAGTGAGTTTTATTTACCGTTCAATGGTACTTACACAACAGCAAATCGTTCGAAAGCTGTTACACGTGGACAATTTGCGCGTATATATGCTGCCTTTAAAGGTTTAGATTTAGACGAGCCTCAGGCGGTTCAATATTTATACACAAATGATATTTCAACAGGAAGCACTGGTAAAAAGACATTTGCCGATTTCGATCCTTCTACAAAGCTGACTCGTGGAGATATTGCTGAATTTTTATATCGCAGTGTACAAAACGGCAACTTTGCTGTACTAGGATTAAAACGTGCAGCAGCAGGTCGTGATAATGATAAAATCACATTACCGCCAGGCTTCATGGGCTCAAACAACGCAGAATTTGAAGAGCCAAAAGATAATTCTAATGATTTTACTGGACCAGAGTATGTGAATAATGCTCTTCAAAGTATTGATGTAGAAAAACCAGATTTAATTGCAAATAATCAAGATTCAACGCTCATTACTGTATCTTTAAAAGCTTGTAATGGTGATCCAATACCTGATGATAAATCTTATACATTCCGTGTAACTTCGTCATATGGAGCAAAAATCGTTGACACATCTGGTGAGGCTGTTCGAAATGTACAATCAGATGGCTCTACTGTCTCTGCAATTGTTATAGCACCAAAATTAACAAAATCTGTACGTGATACAATTACATTTGAGCTTATTAACAACACAGATCCTGGTATGAAATGTCTTGTAGGTGAGAAATTGAATGCACATGTACGTTACTCACCTCAGCCAGAAATGCGCATTGATTATCAAGTGTATGATCCAGCAAACACGGATGATGAAAATGGAAATGTCACACCTCCATATGTACCGTATGAAAAATTACCAACGTTCTTTACTGAAAACATTATTAACGTTCATTGGATTAATCCAGAAGAAAAGCTATTTAGTATTGGACAGCAAACGAATGTAACGAATAGTTTAGGAAATGTGGAAAATAAATATTTACAATATGGTGGCAGTGATAAAAATTACCCTGCATTAGGCTATGAAAATGCCATCTTACAGTTTGAGAATTATAATATTTCAGTTTGGCTATTCGAAACAATTATTCAAAAACGCTTAAAGGATTCTATTAGTGATAAGATTGAAATTATGTATATGATTTCAGATGATGGGCGTCCTATTTACCGTATTCAAGGAATCGATGATGCGATCACCTCACAGGTTGAGAATATTAATCCAGTAGGTTCTATTATTCAACTTATGGGCTATATGCCAGACGAAAAACAGCTGACGCTCGAGCATTATGATAGTGTCATGAAAATTTATGCAATTCTTACAAGCTTGAGTAACTATGATCGAACAGTATTATTAAAATACCAAGGTGGTAAATTACTCGGTCAAGTAGAAGCCTATAAAAAACGAGTGGAAGCATTAAAGGAAAGTGCAGATGCGGCATCAAGACCATCGGGTAAAGATCGTTATACGAAGGTTATGGTTACATTAGTAAGACCAGGTGGAGAAATTATTACTGATTACCAAGGAACAGTGAAAATTAAATTTGATGGTGTTGAGAAAACAGCTTCATTTGTGACAAATACTTCGGATTATTTAAATCACACAGGAAGCCCAGGGACAGCTGTAGCATACTTTGATTCGGTTATTTATGGAAAATCAAAAGCTGAAGCAACATTAGTTAATAAAATAGATCCTCGTTATGCAACAATATTGAAGGATTTTAAAGATAAAACAATACCAAAGGAAATTTTCACAAATCCTTACTTTAGTAAAAATTCTTGTTCTTTAGCAACAGAAGTTGCTTACGTAGTTGATTACTCTGCTTCCATGAAAGCTTCTGATCAAACAAATTATCGTGGTAAGAAGATGATGGAAGTAATCAATCAAATTAAGGCTAAAAATAATATTGTTATTGAAACGAATACAAAAGCTACTGTTCTTGGAGAGGGCAGCACAGACAATGTCTTGAAAAAAGATCTATATAAAGCATCAAAAGAGAAGGGTGCTACAGATATTTTTGCAGGTATAGATCTAGCTCTGTCTAAATTCTCAAATGACTCGAAAACTTCAAAAGCTATAATTGTCGTATCAGACGGTAAAACAAGTAAATCTAAAATGACAAAAGTGCTGAACGATGCGAAAAATAAAGGGGTTAAGGTTTACACAGTAAGTATCGGTAAAAAATCACAAGTTAATGATGCAATTTTAATGCAACTGGCTACTGAAACTGGTGGTACTTATTACCACGCTAATGATAACTTACAATTACATCAAGTTTTCCAAAAAATTATTGATGCAATTTTATGTAAAACTGCGCCTTCAAGTTGCGTGAATCCTGAAGATTTATTTGAAGAAGCGACAGTCACTCTACGCAAAGGCAATATTACGATGAATGCAAGAATCGATGGTAATTGCTCAAATGTTGCAAAGATTAATGTACGTTTCCCTTCTTTAAGTGGAGATGTGCAATTTGAATTGACAAAGCGTAGTGATAATGTCTACATGCTAACAAAAACAGTGCAAACAATGCAGGACTTCAAAGTTAATAATGAGATTGAATTCGTAGCATATGATAAAGACGGTAAAATTATAGCTACTAAAACTGTGACAATTACAAATTAATAGATTAATACTCAAAATTAAGCTGAACTAATAGACAAAATTAGTTCAGCTTTTTTTGATTTTATATACTTATTACCATAACGTGGGGTTGATTTCCGTTGCACCTCCAATTCAATCAACTTATCTTCATCATATATGTCAAAAAAATTTATCCTAACCTTCGAAATGAAGCTTTTATTTAGTTAATTTATTAAATTTGGCAATAATACACCTAAAGATACTTTGAGGTGATGATTAATGTACATACAGAAATGCTTATCTTAATTTAGAATTAGGGAACAATAGTATAAGAAAGTAAATTTAGCCTTGTTAAAAATAATAATTCAACATAGGCATTTTTCTTACGTCAATAATAATTAAAAGAACAATAGAGTTGTAAGATTTGGTTTAACTCTATTGTTTATTTCGAAAGACATATTTACCTAAAAAGAATAAAATAATTGATTATCCTTATTCCAACGTGAAAGTAATAGTTTGTACGTATGAATAATTAGAAATTGCCTTTAGGAATCTTCAATATCAATCATCTTTTATTTGTTCATCATCGGAAGATAGGAATGCCTTTAATAAAACGTATATCATGTGAATAAGTTGATTGGAGTGGAGACTGGGCGACTCCTTGGGGATCAGCGATATAGAGGAACGAAGGCTAAAAACATCACGTCCTGTGATAACGCCTTCGTGACCAACATCCTGTTGGCCCGAGACCCTGCAGCGAAGCGAAGCGGCTCATCGGACGCCCCCAGGAAAGCGCCCAGTCGGAACGGAAATCAACCACACGTTTTGATAATGAGCCATTAAAGAAAATGTTCTGGAAAACATTAAATTTGAAACAGGAAGTATAATTTGTTACACTTAGTTTATAATAATTCTAATGTAGATAACGAATTTTAGTTCTTCATGACATGTTCACAAATTATTGATGAACTCTTGTCGAACTGTGCTATAATGAGATTTGTTAATTAGAACGTGAGAGGTGTTATTCATGCATACCATCGTAGTAGGCTTGAATTATAAAACGGCGCCAGTTGAGATTCGTGAAAAGTTATCATTCATAGAGAGTGAACTACCACAGGCAATGGAAGCGCTACAGAAGCAAAAAAGTATATTAGAAAATGTTATTGTTTCGACATGTAACCGCACAGAAATATATGCAGTAGTTGATCAATTGCATACCGGACGTCATTTTGTGAAACAATTTTTAGCGAATTGGTTCGACTTACCTGTGGAGACATTTTCTTCGTATTTAACAATTCGTGAAGAAGATGAGGCAATCGAACATTTATTTAAAGTGACTGCTGGAATTGATTCGATGGTACTTGGCGAAACTCAAATTTTAGGACAAGTACGAAAAAGCTTCTTAAATGGACAAGAGATTGGAACGACAGGTACGGTATACAATCAGTTATTTAAACAAGCAGTGACATTTGCGAAGCGTGCACATAATGAAACGGCTATCGGTGAAAACGCGGTATCTGTCTCTTATGCAGCAGTTGAATTAGCGAAGAAAATATTCGGATCTTTACAACGGAAACATGTAGCAATTTTAGGTGCAGGGAAAATGGGGGAACTTGCTATTGAGAACCTTTACGGTAGCGGTGTAGGAAAAGTAACCGTCATTAACCGTACGTTCGAAAAAGCAGAAAGTTTGGCAGCTAAATTTGACGGTGAAGCAAAATCTATGAAGGAACTACAATGTTCGTTATTAGAAGCGGATATTTTAATTACGTCTACAGGTGCAACAGATTATGTTATTGACTATGAATTGATGCAATTTGTTGAACGTTTACGTAAAGGTAAACCATTATTTATGGTCGATATTGCAGTTCCTCGTGATATTGATCCACGTGTTGGAGATTTACCAAATGTTTTCTTATATGATATAGATGATTTACAAGGCATCGTCGAAGCAAACTTAGCAGAACGTGAACGTGCTGCTGCTGATATTTCATCGATGATTGGCAAAGAGATTGGGCAATTTAAAGATTGGGTTGCAACTCTTGGCGTTGTCCCTGTCATCTCGGCTTTACGTAAAAAAGCGAATCATATTCAAGAAGAGACAATGATTAGTATTGAAAATAAAATGCCAGATTTAACGGATCGAGAACGTAAAATTTTAAGTAAGCATACGAAATCTATTATTAATCAATTTTTAAAAGAACCAATTTTACAAGCTAAGGAAATGGCAAATTCACCAAAAGCAAATGAACAGTTACGTTTATTCCAACAAATTTTCGGTATTGAGGATGCTGTGGAAGCTGAAGTTACTGCGATGACAGAACAAGAGCTTGAACGCAAAGAACGCGTACAGTCTTCCACTGAACCAAAGTATTCTTTCTAAAGATGTCTAGGTGTTCGCGGTGCAACTTTAGAAAAGTTTTCCTTCGAGCTTTTTCCCGCGAACGAGATTTTCTACTGATATTAAATGAGGCGTTTTCGTATCTGTGTGGTAAACTAAGGATACGAAAACGTTTTTTTCTAGGCTAAAGTACATTACTTTAGCACTCTCAAAATAAAGAAGGGATGTCTATTGGCTGATTTGACAATGACAAGGCTCTATGAAGTAATGATCGTCTTGTATGGGATCAGTCTAGTATGTTACTTTACTGATTACTTTTATAAACAAATAAAAGCAAGGCGGATTGCTTTTTGGCTTGTCTCATTCGTATGGGTAATTCAAAGTGCCATTATACTATTAACTTTTGTGGGAACGAAGCGTTTTCCGATTTTATCTTTGTCAGAAGGGATTCTCTTTTATTCCTGGTTGCTCGTGACATTATCAATTATATTACACTGTATTGCACGGGTTGATCTACCGGTGTTTATTATTAATATACTAGGATTTTTATTCGCTAGTATCTTTACTTTTATGCCGAAACGGTCTACAGGAGTAGTTAGCGATACTTTAATTTCGGAATTGCTTTTTATTCATATATCATTTGCAATATTATCGTATGCAATGTTTTCGTTAACATTTGTTTTTGCGATATTGTATTTAGTATTATATCGTTTGCTAAAAAAGAAAAAATGGTCGCATTTATGGACAAGGTTACCATCACTACAGCAGACGAGTAACTGGATGAATGTTTCATTTTTCATTGCTATTCCAGTGCTATTTGTAAGTTTAGTTTTAGGGTTTGAATGGGCACTACTAACGCTAGAGAGTTTTTCAATTTTTGATGCGAAGATTATTGGGTCCTTTATTATTTTAATTTTGTATTGCTTTATATTGTATGTGAATCGTAAGAGTAAGCTGACAGGGACAAGTTATGCGTGGGTACATATATACGCTTACCTATTAGTTGTTGTTAACTTCTTTTTAGGAAGTAGTTTATCACGATTCCATTTATGGTATTAGAAGAGAGGTTGGAGACTGTTGAGAAAAATTATTGTAGGTTCTAGGAGAAGTAAGCTAGCTTTAACTCAAACAAATTGGTTTATCAATGAGTTAAAAGCTGCTGGTGTACCATTTGAATTTGAAGTGAAAGAAATTGTGACGAAAGGTGATCAAATTTTAGATGTGCAGCTATCTAAAGTAGGTGGTAAAGGGCTTTTCGTAAAAGAAATTGAACAAGCACTTTATGACAAAGAAATTGACTTTGCTGTTCATTCTATGAAGGATATGCCTGCAGTACTGCCTGAAGGATTAGTAATTGGCTGTATTCCACCACGTGAAGATGCGCGTGATGCATTTATTTCAAAAGGACATGTGAAATTTGCCAATCTTCCAGCAGGAGCTGTTGTTGGGACAAGTTCTCTTCGTCGCAGTGCTCAACTTTTAACAGTCCGTCCAGATATAGAAATTAAATGGATTCGTGGAAATGTGGATACACGTTTAGCTAAACTTGAAACTGATGAATACGACGCTATTATTTTAGCAGCAGCTGGACTAAAACGCCTTGGCTGGAGCGATGATGTAGTTACTGAGTTTTTACCTGTTGAAGATTGTCTACCAGCAGTAGCACAGGGCTCTCTAGGTATTGAATGTCGTGGAGACGATACGGAGCTATTAACAGCATTAGGCAAGTTAACAGATAGCATTACATGGCAAGAAGCGCATGCAGAACGTGCTTTCCTAGCTGCTATGGATGGAGGCTGTCAAGTACCTATCGCAGGATACGCAAAGTCTAATGGGGAAGAAATTACATTAACTGGACTTGTTGCTGCTCCAGACGCTTCAGTTGTTTATAAGGAAACTGTTGTGGGCACTGATGCGGAAGCAGTTGGAAAAGAGCTTGCTGAAATTTTAACGAAGCAAGGTGCTTTTGAATTAATTCAACGAGTAAAGGCAGAGCAAGATGCAAAATAATTTACCTTTAGAAGGTAAAAATATTATTTTGACAGGTACATCTAAAACGACAACAATAATAGATGACATTACAGCTTTAGGTGGCCAAGCAGTAATTGCCCCATTGATTGAAACTTGCGAGCTGATCAATAGAAATGATGATATGCAACTAGAGTTTGCGCGTCAATTTGAATGGCTCATTTTTACGAGTCAAAATGCTGTAGAAGCTTTTGCTAGTAAGATGCGACGATTTAGCGTAAATGCAGCGCATTTTCCCGGGAAAATTGCTTCTATTGGTACTAAAACTACTACAGCCCTAGAACAGCTAGGATTCCATGTGAGCTTTATGCCTTCTATATTTAGTGCAGATGTATTTGTTCAAGAATTTCCGAGTGTAGCAGGTAGCAATCCTACATGTCTATTTATTCGTGGAGCAAGAGCGAAAAAGACATTGAAGGAAGGGTTGCCCTTTAAATTGAAGGAATGGACAGTTTATGAAACGATTGAGCGACACGACCAAAAGCAATTAATGATTGAATGTATCCGCGCGAATAGCGATGTCACAGTGATTTTTGCTAGTCCTTCCGCTGTTGACGTCTACGCCAAGGATGTAGCTTCGGTAGTTGGTTGGGAGGCAGTACGTGTAGCCGTAATCGGTCATATTACAGAAGCAGCTATTTTGAATCACGGTGCTATTGTGGATGTTATGCCGAGCGTATATACAATGCAAGCAGTCATCGAGGAAATAACGAAAGTAGGAGAAAGAAAATGACAAAATTACAATTTCAAAGACATCGTCGTTTGCGTGCAAATGCTGCCATACGATCAATGGTAAAAGAAACATACTTACACAAAGAAGATTTAATTTATCCAATCTTCGTTATTGAAGGCGAAAACATTAAAAATGAAGTATCTTCTATGCCGGGAGTTTTTCAATTTTCATTAGATAAACTTGAAGCTGAAATTGATGAAGTTGTTGCTTTAGGTATTCCTGCGGTTATTTTATTTGGCTTACCTGCAGAAAAAGATGCAGCCGGAACTGGTGCATTCCATGATCATGGTATTGTGCAAGAAGCAACACGACTTATTAAAGCTCGCTACCCAGAGCTTTTAATCATTGCAGATACATGCTTATGTGAATTTACAGATCACGGTCATTGTGGCGTAATTGAAGGCGATCAAATTTTAAATGATCCTTCATTAGATGTTTTAGCACGTACAGCAGTATCACAAGCAAAAGCCGGTGCGGATATCATCGCTCCTTCCAATATGATGGATGGATTTGTGGCTGCCATTCGTGCAGGTCTAGATGAAGCAGGCTTTGAAAATGTTCCGATTATGTCATATGCCGTAAAATATGCATCTAGCTACTATGGTCCATTCCGAGAAGCAGCTGATGGTGCGCCTCAATTTGGTGATCGTAAATCATACCAAATGGATCCATCGAATCGTATGGAGGCATTCCGTGAAGCAGAGTCTGATATTGCAGAAGGTGCAGATTTCTTAATCGTTAAGCCAGCTCTAAGTTATTTAGATATTATTCGTGATGTAAAAAATAACTATACATTACCGATTGTTGCATATAACGTTTCTGGTGAATATGCAATGATCAAAGCAGCGGCTATTAATGGCTGGATTGAAGAGAAAAAAGTAGTGCTTGAAACGTTACTTAGCATGAAACGCGCAGGCTCAGATTTAATCATTACGTATCATGCTAAAGATGTTGTACGTTGGTTGGAGGAGAAATAAATGACGCGTTCTTACGAAAAATCAAAACAAGCTTATGCTGAAGCAATTAACTTAATGCCAGGCGGTGTTAGTAGCCCAGTACGTGCATTCAAATCCGTAAATATGGATCCAATCTTCATGGAATCTGGTCACGGTGCTATTATTAAAGACATTGATGGCAATGAATATATTGATTATGTATTATCATGGGGACCTCTTATTTTAGGTCATTCACATCCTGAAGTTGTACAAGCAATTGCAGAAACAGCAGCGAAAGGCTCTTCGTTTGGAGCACCTAGCTATACAGAAAATCGATTAGCCAAATTAGTGTTAGATCGACTTCCAGGTATGGAAATGATTCGCTTCGTGTCTTCTGGTACAGAGGCTACGATGTCTGCTTTACGTGTGGCACGTGGTGTTACAGGACGCGATAAAATTTTGAAATTTGAGGGTTCTTATCATGGTCACGGAGATTCCTTACTAATTAAGGCAGGCTCAGGGGTAGCTACATTGGGCTTACCTGATAGCCCAGGTGTCCCAGCGGATATTGCACGTAATACGTTAACAGTAGCGTACAATGATTTAGAAGGAGCAAAACTAGTTTTCGAAAAGTTTGGTTCAGAGCTTGCGGCAGTAATTGTTGAGCCAGTCGCAGGAAATATGGGCGTTGTACCTCCACTACCAGGCTTCCTACCAGGCTTACGTGAATTAACAAAGGAACATGGATCATTGTTGATTTTTGATGAGGTTATGACAGGCTTCCGTGTTGACTATGGCTGTGCACAAGGTTATTTTGATGTAACACCAGATATGACAACATTAGGAAAAGTAATTGGCGGTGGACTTCCTGTCGGCGCATTTGCAGGGAAAAAGGAAATTATGGAGCAGGTAGCACCAGCTGGTCCAATCTATCAAGCTGGGACATTGTCAGGGAATCCATTAGCAATGACGGCAGGCTATGAAACATTATCTCGCCTTGATAATAGCTCTTATGAATACTTCAAAAAGCTAGGAGATCAATTAGAGGCTGGTTTCCGTGAAGCAGCAACGAAATACAATATTCCGCATACTGTAAATCGAGCTGGTTCAATGATAGGTTTCTTCTTTACGAATGAAGATGTTATAGATTTTGATTCAGCAAAAACGTCTGATTTGCAATTATTCGCTGAATACTTCCGTCTAATGGCAGAGGAAGGTATCTTCTTACCGCCATCTCAATTTGAAGGTTTATTTATTTCTACCGCACATACAGAGGAGCATATCGCAAAAACAGTTGATGCCTTCCATAAAGTATTTGCACAATTAGCAAGATAATAGGTTGTTACAAAATAGCATGCTAGAAGAATTTTCTGGCATGCTATTTTTTGTGGTTTACTAATGTAATTTGCCTTTGTCTACAATGGCTTATATTTTTGCGGTTCATCACCAAAAGTTGTGTATGACTTTTGTTAAAACGTCTACTATGTAAATTAGTTGATTGGAGTGGAGACTGGGCGACTCCTTGGGGATCAGCGATAGAGGAACGAAGGCTAAAACCATCACATCCTGTGATAACGCCTTCGTGACCAACCTCGTGTTGGCCCGAGACCCTGCAGCGAAGGGGCTCATCGGACGCCCCCAGGAAGCTCTGCTCTGCGCGAAAGCGAAGCGTCAGCGGCAATGTTTTATCTGTGCGAAAGCGAAGCGTCAGCGGCAATGTTTTATCTGTGCGAAAGCGTAGCGACAGCAACAAATGTTTTAACTGTGCGAAAGCGTAGCGACAGCAACAAAGCGCCCAGTCGGAACGGAAATCAACCACACGTTTTGGTGATGATCCATTTTTACCCGTTAAATGACAATGAATGTATGATCGCTTCCGCTTGAAAAAATTTTTATTAAAATTATAACTTTCAGCATAGCCAAATTGTGGGCGAAATCGTATATAATAGAGCTATTCGTAAAAGAAAGTAGTGAATTGATATGGCAACTGGCACACATATGGTCGAAGTACCCGTAGGAATTGAAAATGTATGGGATTTCGTCAGTGATATGGAAAAATGGGCAAAGCTTGTCCCAGGTTATAATGCACATGAAATGATTGATGAAAAACATTCAAATTGGACGTTTAAAGGCAATGTTGGTGTTTTGAAAAAAACAGTACAAGTAGAGATTACTATTTTAGAATGGGTAGCGCCTACAAAAGTAACATTCGAATTAAAAGGACTTTCTGATAACTTTTCAGGAAACGGTTATTTCCTAGCAGAAAGTATTGATGCAGAAAATACAAAAATGACAGGCTTTTTAGAAGTAACTGCAGGAGGATTAGCGGGTCCGATTTTAAATCCAATCTTTAAGCCGATTGTACCTAAAGCAACACAAATGTTAACAGACCGTGTAGCAAATAAAATTAAATTGGTGAATGTATAATAACGCCGTTAACTTCTTTCAGCGGATGTTCAAACACTCGCTAAAATAGGGGAACTCAGGCTAAAAACTTCACATCCTGTGAAAATGCCTGAGTGACCAACCTTGGTACCGCTGACGCTTCACTTTCGCACAGGCAAAAAACCCGTTGCTGACGTTGCGTTAGCACTACGCTTTCGCGCAAAAACATTTGTTGGCCCAAAGCCCCTGGCGGATGTCACGGAATCGGCTTTGTACAAGCACAAACCCGATTCCAGACGCATTATGCCGAGGCATAATTGATATAAACAGTAAAAAGGCATGCTAGACGTTCTAGTATGCCTTTTTTAGGCTCATTATTGGGGCTGATTCCCATTACGGCCGGGGCGCTCCCCTTGGGAACAATACAAAATCCGAATGCATTGTATATCTTCACGAAAACAAAAAATTTTTACGCCAAGACGAAATTGATTAATCATCCTATAGCATACTATCCTTCGGAACTTCATATGATGCAAGGGGAGGGATTATTATCGAACAGAAAACTTGGAATATGAGTGAAACTTTTTGTTTTCCTGGTTATGGCAGTCCAACAGAAATAGCAGATGTACAAATTAAGCCACGGTGGCAGACGATGCAGTTAGAAGATTCTCTACGTTTAATGGGTATCTATCATATCACAGCGCATGTTCGTTTTGATTTTCAAGACATGAAAGCTTTCCTTGATGATGAAGAATTAGTACAAATTAATGCTCTCGATATTCAAGGGGATACTGGTTATTTTGAGTATGCAGTTCCTTTAAATGTGGATTTACCAAAGGAAGCAGCTATTGAAGATTTAACGGTAAAGGATGTTCGACCTAAATTGACGAATCAGATGTGTCAGCTCGAATGGACGGTTACAAGTATTTTTAATGAGCCTGAGCCAGCATTCGCTTTAGAAAAACAGCCTGTTACTGTCAATGCCTCAGCTCAAATAGAGAAGGGATCCCCTATAAAAGAAACGGCAGCTGTAGTAGCTTCGATTCAAGAAGAAAAACCTGCGGCTGTAGTAGCTTCGGCACAAGAAGAAAAAACTATAGCTGTAATGGCTTCGAGACAAGAAGAAAAATCTGCAGCTGAAGCGGCTTCGGCACAAGTAGAAAACTCTACAGTTGTAACAACTTCAGAACAAGAGGAAAAATCAAAGTTTGTAACATTTGCAGTAAAAAAGGAGAAGTCTGAAGCAATAGTAGCTTCAGACAAAAAAGAAAAGCCTGCACCAGCTGAGCAAAAAACAATGTTGAGGGAATCCTCAAGTCATATTGTAGTCCGTGAATCCAGCTCCTGGCATGAAGTTCCATCGATGATTTGGGATTTAACGGAAGATTATACACCGCTAAAGGTTCGTGTTTCAAATGACTTCATTCAAAAGTAAATAGCATAGAAGTAGCAGGAGCAATAAGATGATGAAATCTCCAGATGTTGGAATGATGATGACACGTATAAACTGAAAAACACAAATTGGTACAATTATCGTTTTGCAATAAAAACGAAATTGTCGTAACCATGGTGGTAAAAGCCAAGGATTATACTTACGTCGTCGCATTTGAATTTTCACTTCCTTTTCTAGTAGTGCTTCCTAAAAATGACTAAATCACTTGAAAAAATGCACGATTTTGCGGTACAATGTGAAAAAGTCGAATATAGATGCTATGACAGGGAAGAGTAAATTATTAGTACATTTTAAGAGAGGAAACGGTAGCTGAAAAGTTTCTATTTGTACCTAATTGAATGTAGCCCTCGAGCAGCTTTAGTGAACTAGCAGTAGTTAAAGCCGGTTAAACACCGTTACCGAATTGAGAGCCAGTAGTAAAAGGTTTAAGTGAGTAGTACATTTTTTTCTGATGAAATGTGTGGCAGCTTAACTCGCCTCTGCTGGAATTAAAGGTGGTACCGCGAATTTAAACTCCTTCGTCCTTTTAGACGTTAGGAGTTTTTTTTATTTTCATTAATCTTCTGGTACATGTGCCTCTAGCTGAGACATAAAAACAGAACGATTGGTACGATCTCACACCGGTAAAATTATTAAGTCAACAGGAGGAGTCAAAATGACAGAAAACATTTCAATGCCTACAAAATATGATCCGCAGTCCATTGAAGCGGGTCGTTATGAATGGTGGTTACAAGGGAAATTTTTTGAGGCGCAGCCTACAAGTGATAAGGAGCCTTATTCTATCGTTATTCCACCACCGAATGTAACAGGTAAATTACATCTTGGTCATGCTTGGGATACAACATTACAAGATATTTTAATTCGTATGAAGCGCATGCAAGGTTACGATGCACTGTGGTTACCAGGAATGGACCATGCAGGTATTGCAACACAGGCAAAAGTAGAGGCCAAACTACGTGAAGATAATATGACACGTTATGATTTAGGGCGTGAAAAATTCCTAGAAAAAACATGGGAATGGAAAGAAGAGTATGCTGGGCATATTCGCGATCAATGGGCGAAGCTTGGTCTTGCCTTAGATTATTCTCGTGAGCGTTTCACACTAGACCAAGGTCTTTCCGATGCAGTTAAAACTGTTTTCGTTCAATTATATGAAAAAGGCTTAATTTATCGCGGTGAACGCATTATTAACTGGGACCCTGCTGCAAAAACAGCCTTATCAGATATTGAAGTTATTTATCAAGATGTTCAAGGTGCATTCTATCATATGAAATACCCATTAGCTGATGGCTCAGGATATGTGGAAGTTGCGACTACACGTCCTGAAACAATGCTAGGTGACTCTGGGGTAGCCGTTCACCCGAAAGATGAGCGCTATCAACACTTAATCGGTAAAACAGTTATTTTACCAATCGTTGGCCGTGAAATTCCTATCGTAGCAGATGACTACGTAGATATGGAATTTGGTACTGGCGTTGTAAAAATGACACCAGCACATGATCCTAATGACTTTGAGGTTGGTAACCGCCACAACCTTGAACGCATTCTTGTAATGAATGAAGATGGTACAATGAACGAGCTTGCTGGCAAGTATAACGGTATGGATCGCTTTGAATGCCGTAAGCAAATCGTAGCTGATTTACAAGAATCGGGCGTGCTTATTCGTATTGAAGAGCATACACATTCAGTAGGTCACTCTGAACGTTCTGGTGCTGTTGTAGAGCCGTATCTTTCAGCACAATGGTTCGTAAAAATGCAACCACTAGCGGATGCTTCACTTGCTCTTCAAAAAGATGAAGAAGGAAAAGTGAACTTCGTACCATCTCGTTTCGAAAACACATATTCTCGTTGGATGGAAAACATTCGTGACTGGTGTATCTCTCGTCAGTTATGGTGGGGTCACCAAATCCCAGCTTGGTATCACAATGAAACAGGTGAAATTTACGTAGGAAAAGAAGCACCAGCAGATGCAGAAAATTGGACACAAGATGAAGACGTTTTAGATACATGGTTCTCGTCAGCACTATGGCCATTTTCTACAATGGGTTGGCCAGATGAGACAAATGAAGAATACAAACGTTACTATCCAACAAGCACACTTGTAACTGGTTATGATATTATTTTCTTCTGGGTTTCTCGTATGATTTTCCAAGGTCTTGAATTTACAGGTCAACGTCCATTCAAAGATGTTTTAATTCACGGTTTAGTACGTGATGGTGAAGGACGTAAGATGAGTAAATCACTTGGCAATGGTGTAGACCCTATGGACGTTATTGATCAATATGGTGCCGATTCATTACGTTACTTCTTAGCTACTGGATCTTCACCTGGTCAGGATTTACGCTATACAACTGAAAAAGTAGAAGCAATTTGGAACTTCTCTAACAAAATTTGGAATGCCTCTCGTTTTGCTTTAATGAACATGGAAGGTATGACATTTGATGAAATCGACTTAACTGGTGAAAAATCAGTTGCCGATAAATGGATTCTAACTCGCTTAAATGAAACAATTGAACGTGTAACATCTCTTGCAGAACGCTACGAATTTGGCGAAGTTGGCCGCGAGCTTTATAACTTTATTTGGGATGATTTCTGTTCTTGGTATATTGAAATGGCGAAGTTACCGTTATACGGTGATGACGAAGCAGCTAAGAAAACAACTCGTTCTATTTTAGCTTACGTTTTAGATCAAACGATGCGTCTATTACATCCATTCATGCCATTCATTACAGAAGAAATCTGGCAGCACTTACCTCATGAAGGTGAATCAATCACAGTGGCAGCATGGCCAACTGTACGTACGGATCTTCATTTTGCTGAGGAAGCAGACAATATGAAGCTCCTAATGGATATTATACGTTCAGTACGTAATATTCGTGCGGAAGTAAATACACCTATGAGCAAAAAAGTGCCGCTATACATTTCAGCGAAGGATGTTGCAACGGCTACAGTGCTTGAAGCCAATAAAGCCTATTTAGAAAAATTCTGTAATCCAGAAACGCTAACAATTGGAGAAAGTTTAGAAGCTCCTGGTCAGTCAATGACAGCAGTAGTTACTGGAGCTGAGCTATTCCTACCGCTTGTTGGACTTATTAATCTAGAAGAAGAAATTGCTCGTCTTGAAAAAGAATTAGAGAAGTGGTCAAAAGAAGTCAAACTTGTAACTGGTAAGTTATCGAATGAAAAATTCGTGTCCAAAGCGCCAGAAGCATTAGTTAATGCAGAACGTGAAAAATTAGCCGATTACGAAAGTAAACATGCGGTTGTATTAAAACGTTTAGAAGAACTGAAAAATATGTAAGATTGGGACAGCGGATGGCGAAAGTCATCCGCTGTTTTTTGTATGCAACAAAAGATATGTGTTGTTTTAGGTGAAAATATTTAGTAATTAGATCATGTGGGAGCACTATGGTGCACAACAACTACAATAGTGTGAAATCAACTTAAAAACACATTGATTCTCACTTTTTAAAGTGTTTTTATGTGTGTTTTTTAGCTTTCATTCAAAGTATAAGAGTTTTTTTCGAAATGTATGTGTATTGGGCGCTACTTATACTAAAATAGAGATATTGTAGTAAGAGGGAGTGTTTCTTTTGTTTAAAACGATGCAAGAATGTACAGATTTTATTTTTACGTTAAAGGCAGTTGATTATAAACGTGCACCTCTCGTATTAATACGAGAGGTATTAGCACTTCTTAATAACCCACAGGATAGGCTACGAGCTATCCATTTAGCAGGCTCAAATGGAAAGGGATCAACAGTGAATGCGCTGAGAGAAATGTTACAACATGCTGGCTATAAAGTTGGCGCCTTTACTTCACCCCATTTAGAGCGTGTTAATGAACGTATGACTATTAATGGAATTCCAATTTCTGATGAACAATTTTTACACTATATGAACAACGTTGCTGAGATTATTGAGACACATTATGAAGGTGACTTTCCGAGCTTTTTTGAAGTTGTAACACTTATTATGTTCCAACATTTTGCGGATCAAGAAGTGGATATTGCGCTGATTGAAACAGGACTGGGTGGACGTTTAGACGCTACGAATGTCATAACGCCCTTAATTTCAATTATTACAACGATTTCACTAGAACATACTGCGTTTTTAGGAGATACATTAGCAAAGGTAGCGTTTGAGAAGGCTGGCATTATTAAAGAAAATATACCTGTTGTAGTGGGTGTTAAAAGTGAGGAGGCACTTACTGTTATCGAAGAGGTAGCAAATGAGCGTCATGCCCCATGTTTTGTTTTAGGGAAGAACTTTACGGTTGAAAACATTGAACAAGGTACTAATATACAGCATTTTAATTACCGAAAAGAAAATGTGGAGATGGTAGCTGTCCCATTAAAAATGGCTGGGCAGCATCAAATAAATAATGCAAGCCTGGCGATTACAGCAATCCTGACGTTAAGAGAGAATGGAGCCATTGATATTTCAGATGAATCAATTCATCAAGCTCTGGCAAAAGCTCAGTGGGCTGGCCGATTTGAGCAATTGCCGGGCAATATTATATTAGACGGAGCACATAATTCTGAAGGAACTACCGCACTAATTCAAACGCTTAAAACGGTCTATCCACGCCAAAACTATCGATTTATATATGCAGCATTATCGGATAAAGATCATGCGAAAAGTATTGCTTTAATGGATAGTATTGCTACATCCATTGCATTTACACAAATTGAGCTCCCGAATGCTATGCCTGCTGATCAATTAGCTGCATTATCTACAAATACGAACAAAATGTATAATGCGAAATGGCGTGAAATGGTTCAAACGATGCTACACCAAAGAACTAATAATGAGGATGTTATCGTCATTACAGGCTCATTGTATTTTATAGCTGAAATACGACAATGGCTACAGGGGGAACAACGATGATTCCAAAATTGAATAGCTACAAGGAAAAGTGGAATGTTCAGAGTGATGATGTTATTAAACCTGGTCTAACTGCGATTGAAGAGGCATTGGCACGAGTAGGTAATCCAGAAAACAAATTGCAAGTCGTGCATTTAGCAGGGACTAACGGTAAAGGCTCTACACTTACATTGCTAGAATCTATCGCCAAAGAACATAGCTTACGTGTTGGTAAATTTATGTCTCCTTGTATTGTGGACGTACATGACCAAATTCAAGTAGCGGGTCAAGCTATTACAGAAGCGGAAATGAATGATGTATTTCAACAAATGCAGACTGCCGGACTAAGTGGGAAACTAACAGATTTCGAACTTTTAACGGTTGCAACATTTTTACACTTTGTCGCTAGTGATGTAGATATTGCCCTTATTGAAGCAGGAATGGGGGGCTTACTTGATAGTACGAATGTGGTTACACCAATTGTGTCAATCATACCGAGTATCGCATTAGAGCATACGAATTTTTTAGGAAATACGATTGAAAGTATTGCTCATCATAAAGCAGGAATTATTAAGCCGTATCGTCCAGTTATTATCGGGGATCTACCGTTAGAAGCGAAGAAATTAATTTATCAGGAAGCTCAAAAAAAGTATGCATCCGTTCTTGAACTAAATCATCAATTTTATGTGGAACAAGAGAAAGATGGAGAGAGCTATATGCATAACGACAATGGCTTCCATATAACAAAGCTTACGCGCACTATGAAGGGGGCTCATCAGGCAAATAATATGGCACTAGCTATTACAGCTTTTTTTGAAGTGGCGACGGCATTAGAGTTACAAGTTAGTGAAGAAGCTGTTCAAAAAGCTGTGAAAAACGCAACTATTTTAGGACGTTTTGAAGAAATTATGCCTTATATTTTTTTAGACGGTGCGCATAACCCAGCGAGTGCTAAAGAATTAATAGCAACGATTAAGCAAGAGTTTCCAGATGAGCAGATTACTTTTGTAATTGGTATTCTTGCTGATAAGGCTGTAAAAGAGATTTTGCAGCAATTCGAGCAGGTAAGTGATTGTTTTTACTTTGTTGATTTCAATAATCCCCGTGCGATGGCTGCTCACAACATGCTTAAGCTGTCGAACGCTTCTCATAAAGCAATTTTAGAGGATTATGTGCAATTTTTAAAACGACAGTCAGAAAACAAATCGAGAACGATTGTATCGGGTTCGTTGTATTTATTAACGGAAGTACGTAGTAGATTAAAAAATATTTAACATCTAGTTGAGCGAACAATATATTTACAGTAAAGAATCAGGTACTCATTAAAAATGAGTCCTGATTTTTTTAATTTAGTGTGAATAATAATTCATTAATTTTTGAGTATTCCGCCTTCGATTCCCTCGAGCGCTTTTTTCTAGTGTATTCCCATTTATTCTCTTGCATACTAAACGAAAATTTTTTCTTGGTGAAAACGAATAAAAGCGCCCAGTCGGAACGGAACTCAACCATACGTTATGGTGATACTCTATTACTGTCTATTAACTCCTTTTTTTCTTGGAGCAAAATTAATCTTTGATAGAGGTACACATAATAGAGTAAAGAATCCACCTCTTTTTTTATAGTAAAACTTTCGTAGCAAAAATATTTAAATTTGAAGTGAAACATCGAAAATAACTATTAAATCAAAATATAGTAAATTCGCATTTACACATTCTTTTATACATATACTTATATATCAAATTGTAACAATACCGTCTTGTCTAAATTGACTTTGATATGTTAAAGAAAGAGGTGATGGTCGAATGAAAATTGTCAGTCATGTGATGAAAAAACAAGTATTTCGAGCGATGATTATTGGAGGAATAGTTGGACTTTTTGGTGTAGCCCTTTTTTTAGGTATTCTTCAAGCAAGTACTAAATTTTCTTTAAAAAATGATAACGCTGAAGTAGCCACTAAAAGTAATAATGGTAATTCATCAAAAGAAACAATTCCGACAGCAGGAGGAGCAACGAACGGACCCTTGTTTTTTGCAAGTCAAGCAGGGGTCTATTCAAATTATGAAAGTGCAAGCTCGTTTGTAGCTGAACATCCTTCATTAAAAGAAAGTGCCATTGTCGAGGTTGACGGAAAATTTTATGTTTGGACAAGTATGGTTACAGATGAAAGTCAGCTTGTCTTTTTAAAAGATCCTGCAACATTTAAAAAAGCATTTACTTTAAGCGGTGACAGTTGTAAGGAGGCAATGATTGCAGAACTTCCATCTGTGCTAGCTGACAAAAATGCAACAAAATTAAATTTTAAGGATAAATCGAAGGATTCTACGTTGCCTGCTGATTGGCAATCTATTGGAGCGGCAGCATCGTCTATTTCAACAGATATTAGCATCGTTCGCTTACAAGTTTTTGCCCATTACAAATCGAAAAATGCTTGTCTTCAAGTGAAATTTTAAGCACAAAAGATGGTGAAATAAGCATTATCTTGATATTTAGAAAATTTTCAAATCCAAAATTCTCCGTTATGATAACTAATAAGGAGGAATGGTCAGATAATGTTTAAAACAAATCACAAGCTAGTGCTAGCTTCAGCTTCACCACGACGAAAGGAATTGCTTGCTATGCTATCACTTCCATTTGACATAATAACTAGTGAAGTAGAAGAGACAAGCGTCCAGGCAACTACAATGCAAGATTATGTAAAAGGTGTAGCTCTATTAAAAACACGTGATGTGGCGAAAAAAGCCCCAAAAGCCACGATTATTGGAGCAGATACGATTGTTGTTTATGAGGATGAGTTACTCCATAAACCTAAAAATCGTGAGGAGGCGATTTCTCACTTATTGCGCTTATCAGGTAAGCGTCATGCGGTCATGACAGCTGTTGCCATTATTGAGCCTAACGGTAATGAAACTACATTCGTCGAAGAGACAAACGTTGTTTTTCATCATTTATCGCAAGAGCTCATCGAAGCATATGTAAATTCGGGAGATCCTTTCGATAAAGCAGGTGGTTATGGCATTCAAACTGCTGGAACCCTTCTAGTTAAACGAATTGAAGGAGATTATAACAATGTTGTCGGCTTACCACTTGCAGCGTTGTTTACGCAATTGATAGCACTCAATATTATCCAATTTGCGAAGGAGTGAGGCTTTTTTGCCAAATGATGTTTTACCAAGGACGATGATACGAGACGTTAATATAGAGGATCGACCACGCGAAAGACTACGGAGACAAGGAGCTATGAGTTTATCGAATCAGGAGCTGCTGGCGATTTTACTAAGAACAGGCACGAAAGAAGAATCTGTTCTTGTACTTGCAAATCGCGTTCTAAGCGTTTTTGAACGTTTACATCATTTGAAACATGCAACAATAGAAGAAATGGTTGCTATTAGAGGGATTGGTGAGGTCAAAGCCATTCAATTATTAGCGGCAATTGAACTCGGTAGACGTCTCGCACAGAAATATAACGATGAAAAATATACGATTCGTTCACCGGAAGATGCAGCTGCCTATTTAATGCCTGATATGACCTCACTGAATCAGGAGCATTTCGTAGTTCTTTTTCTAAACGTAAAAAATCAAATTATTCATAGACAGACGATTTTTATAGGCAGTCTAAATGCTTCAATCGTCCATCCTAGGGAGATTTATCGCGAAGCTGTAAAAAGATCTGCGGCTTCTATTATTTGTGCTCATAATCATCGTGCGACACGTTCGTAACTAAAAAGGTTGCGCACGCTGTCTTATAGTCAAATGGCTAGAAGAGAGTCGTGAACTCTTCACTTGATAGGTGGAATGAGAGGGTAACGCCTTGAAACGCCTACTCTAATACTCCGACATGCGGTGTTTAAGTGTGTAGAAGAACACCGTATGAAGCTCGGTGAAGTCGGCTGAACGCTACCGTAGTACTAGAAATTTTAGTAACCGAAATGCACCTAGAGGTAGGGGCTGTAGCGGATAGGTCGGGAGTCGCTAAAAACCTAATATGGTAAGAATGTGGTACAACACTGACGAACTAGCGAATGTACTATCTGTGAGTGGCGAGCACTTAGAAATGAGTGGGCTTGTTGAAAGAGACAAGCGCGTTCCATGGGCGAGTAAGTATGGTGGTTTCGAAAGCTCCATGCACCGTTATAGGCGGTGGAGAGGACGCCAGGTAAGAGCTAGCACCTAAGTTAGGACATGGATAGAGTGAAGGGAACGTGGAAAGCTACCAACATGGAGCGGACACACGTAATGAAGTGGTGGAAAGTAAAAGAGGCTTCTCTATAACTTTCTTTTATGGTAGTGAGAGTAGAGGCATGAGCGTTGAAGTTTCTGTAATGGAAATGGAGCGATAGCCTCAAGTCGTTTGTTTACGTGATTTTAACTCAAACCTTCAAGGATTCTCGTATGACTAAAAAGGTCACGAGCCAACAAATGGAGCGTGATGCACCTTGAGCGAAAACTTCAAAAAGATTCATCTAGAATGAAAAACACGAGACTTCGCCATGCCGAATATTATGGCATGACTGAAACATTTAAGAAATTTGTTTGTCAATCGCACATCACGGAAAAGGCGAGAAAGCGTATTAAAGACCAATTGAAAAATCAAATCAATGCCATCCAACGAGCACCTAATGGGACAGAACTTATAAAGCAACTTCAAATCTACAACAGTATGGTCATTGGTATTCATAATTACTATCAAATCGCCACGCAAGTCAATGCGAGTTTGATGCCGATTCAATATCAATTGACACAAGTAGAGCGACACCGCTTTAAATATTTGTCCTTAAAGAAACACTCAAAAGGATACCGTATTACTGATAAAGGCATTCGACCGTACTTAAAGTCAGAAATGACGAGGTATATCAATGATTACCCCATTATTCCCATTGGCTTTATTCGAACCAGAACGGCATTGATGCCGAAATGGTGTTTGTAAATTTACCCCTGAAGGTCGTGCATTGATTCACCAAAATCAACACAGTGTACCTGAATGGCAGCTTCAATGGTTACGGGAACACCCCATCACAAATGAACGTGCAACCATTGAATTAAATGATAACCGTATATCCCTATTTGTCGCACAAAATGGGAAATGTGCTGTCATGGGTGATGAATTAATTTTAACCGAAATGGATTGTCATCATAAAACATTATGGTATGAAACGAAGGATGACCGATATGTGAACTTAGTTTTGTTATCAAGAGATGTACACAGACTCATTCATGCGACATCCGACGAAACCATTCGAAAATATACAGATTTAATAAAGCCAAATGACGAACAACGAAACAAAATCAATCAATTAAGAAAAATGGTTGGAAACGAAGCAATTTAACACGTAAGGAATAATGACCGAATCGTGGTTTGAGAAAAATGAAAGAATGTAATGAACGATGGAACGCCGTGTGCGATGAAAGTTGCATGCACGGTGTGGAGCAGGGGAAAAGGTGGCGATAATTTCAAAGCCTTACCTATTGCTATCTAGCGGTGTTCCAACACCTAGTGATGAGGATATTGAAGTAACGAGAAGAATTTTAGAGGCTGGTTATATTATAGGCATAGAATTAATTGATCATCTTATCATCGGTGATCATCAGTTCATTAGTTTGAAAGAAAAAGGATATTTTTAACTTCTTTTTGCGGGTGTCAAACATCCGCTGAAAGAAGTTCAAGCCTCCGGAGGATGTCACGCAATTATGCCGGGGCATAATTGAACTCTGCAATGTATTTTGCAGAGTTTTTATATTTCCTTAAATTGGATAAAATAATCAAATCGCTTTATTATTTTAAAAATAAATATTTTGTAATATTTTGCGGAAAACTAAAAATATTAGCGAACCTTTTCTGATAGAAAACGTTACTGTATTCGTAGAAATGTCTATAATATTCACAAAAATTGGTAACCTATTACACGTTGTCTTACAAGAATAAAAATTATATGCTAATCTATACATACTATTTTTGTTTGGGTGGGAATTAAAATAGTATCTTTTCCGCGAGAAGAGGTATGTGGCACTACAAATTCTTGCGTTTTTCCGTTATAATGAACGGTATGATTTTATTTTTATTCAGAAAAAGACTCTCACTCCAACAGGTGTGAGATAAATGAGTGTGTGTAGTTTTTTTCAGTAGGTGTCTAACACTGGGTGAATGAAGATAGAGACTCGGGAGGAAATACGCCTGGGTGCAGTTGATGTCAACGAAAGTATGGCTTAAATAGAAAGGGAGTACACAAATTGTTTGGATTAGGAAGTAAAGATGTCGGGATTGACCTTGGCACAGCGAATACATTAGTGTTTATTAAAGGGAAGGGAATCGTTTTACGCGAACCTTCAGTTGTAGCGAAAAATACAAAAACGGGAGATATTGTTGCAGTTGGTAATGATGCGAAAAATATGATTGGTCGTACACCTGGGTCAATCGTAGCAATCCGTCCTATGAAAGATGGCGTTATTGCTGATTTTGATATTACTACAGCAATGATAGAATACTATTTAAAAGAAGCTTGTAAAAATTCTGGTGGCAATTGGAAAAAACCGAATGTTATGATTTGTGTGCCTTACGGTATTACATCGGTTGAACAACGTGCGGTTATTGATGCTGCTCGCCAAGCAGGTGCTAAAGAAGCATTTACAATTGAAGAGCCATTTGCAGCGGCAATCGGTTCGAACTTACCAGTATGGGATCCAACAGGGTCAATGGTCGTTGATATCGGTGGTGGTACAACAGAGGTAGCGGTTATTTCATTAGGTGGTATTGTAACAAGTGAATCCGTGCGTGTTGGCGGGGATGCAATGGACCAATCTATCATTTCGTATATTCGTAAATCATATAACTTAACAATTGGTGAACGTACTGCGGAAGCAGTAAAAATGGAAATTGGTACAGCATTGGCTGAGGGCCCAGAAGAAAGAATGGAAATTAGAGGACGCGACCTTTTAACAGGTTTACCAAAAACGATCGAAATTTCTTCACAGGAGATTTCTGAATCTTTACGTGAGGCGGTAGCATCTATTATTGATGGTGTTCGAAAAACCCTTGAACAAACACCTCCTGAATTATCTGCAGACGTAATGGAACGCGGAATTGTACTAACAGGTGGTGGTGCGCTATTAACGAATTTAGACAAAGTTATTAGCCAAGAAACTAATATGCCAGTATTTATCGCAGAAGATCCACTGGACTGTGTTGCTATTGGTACAGGTAAAGCTCTAGAACATATTGATTTAATTCGTCAACAACAAGTTAAAGGGTAAGGAGGTTTAGGCAATGCCACATTTTTTTTTCAATAAGAAATTAATTTTGCTGCTCGTAGGCATGGTTTTTCTTGTGGCATTGATTAGCTTCTCATTACGTGAACGGACGAATGCAACTTTACCAGAGCAAATTATTAAAGACACTGTCGGCGTCGCACAATCTGTTGTTGCGAAGCCGGCGAATTATATTACTGGTGTTTTTAATAGTATTGATTCCCTCTTAAACACGTACGAAGAAAATAAACGTTTAAAAGCACGCTTAGATGAATTTGCAGCCGTACAAGCTGAGGCATCGGACTTGAAATCTGATATTAAAAAGTTTCAAGAGCTTACGGACAAATCGGAAAGTTTAAAAGCTTATGATCCGATTCATGCCACAGTTATTGCTAGAAATCCTGACCAGTGGGAAGAAAAGATTATTTTAGATAAAGGATCTTCACACGGTGTAGAAAAAAATATGGCAGTTATGACAGCAAAAGGGTTAGTCGGTAAAGTTACTTTAGTGACACCTTTCACCTCTGAGGTAGAGCTTTTATATACAAATAATCCAAACTATCGTGTTTCGGCGATGGTTCAAGGAGATAAACAAGCATACGGTTTAATCGAGGGCTATGATAAAGAGCGTAATGAACTCATCATGAAGCGAATCGATTCAAGTTTAACAGTTAAAAAGGGTCAGCAAGTTGTTTCATCAGGACTTGGCGGTATTTTCCCTAAAAATGTGCCAATCGGAGAAATAACTGAAGTAAGTACAGATGATTTTGGCTTAACAAAAATGGCCTATGTTAAACCAGCTGCTGATTTTTCAATTTTAGACTATGTTGTTATTGCTAAACGTTCCGCTACTGTAATAGATGGATCTGATGGTAATACATCGAACAAGGATTTAACACATCCACAAAAGGGTAAAGAGGAGGCGGAATAATGGTTCGGTTTCTCATCCCCTCTGTGGCAGTTTTACTATTTTTGGTAGAACCGGAGTTTGCTATGTTTTCACCGATTGAAGTGAAAGGGCAAATCTTTTATTTAGTTCCGAGATTTTTAATCTTATATTTAATATTTATATCCATCTATTATAGCCGTCAGCGAGCGGTAATGTATGGACTTTTTTTTGGTGTCTTGTATGATGTGTTTTACATTGATATTATTGGATTATATTCAGTACTGTTTCCGCTTATTTGTTTTTTAGCAGGGTCTATTGTGAAAGTTATTCATCAGCACTTAGTTGTGACAACGACGATTTCAGTTGTTTTAGTAGCAATTTTAGAATTTATACTCTATCAATTCTTCTATCTTATTGACTTTACAACGATCCCATTATCGGAATTTTTACGTTCACGACTGCTGCCAACGATCATTGCAAATGCACTGTTTTTAATGATTCTTGGTTGGGCCTTCAAGTATCTAATTAATGCGCGTGTCTTGCAGAGAGCACGTGAAGTTTCTTAATAAAGAACAACGTGGGGTGAGGCATTCATGAAAAAACAGTTAGTTAATATGAAGGGGACAAAGGATGGATTTGTTCTTCGTTTAGACGATCAATGTTCGTATGTCGATTTAGTAGAAGAGCTTAAAAAGAAAGTGTCAGAAAGCGGTATCGATAGTAAAGTAGATGTACAATTATATTTGGGCTATCGATACTGTTCTGCTGAACAAATCAAAGAGCTTATTAAAATTGTTCAGGAAACTGAGCAATTAATTGTTTCAAAGGTGCAAAGTGAAGTACTGACTGTCCATGAGAGCAACCAGAAAAGGATTGAAAGTCAACAAGATACATATATTGGTGTGGTCAGATCGGGTCAAGTTCTGCGTTCGTCAGGAGATATTATTATCGTAGGGAATGTCAATCCGAACGGACGTGTAGAAGCGGGTGGCAATGTGTATGTCCTAGGTAAACTCAAGGGCATTGCGCATGCTGGTGTTCATGGTAATAAGGAGGCAATCATTGCAGCATCTCTTTTTGAAGCCACACATATTATGATTGCTGATCAGGTTCAGGTGATGTCGGACGAACATGTAAAAGCAATTAAACATGAAGAGATGACTTGTGCATTTATTGGCTTGGATGGACGCATTACGTACGATCAAATTCACTCGTTAAAAAATATTCGACCATTATTAAATGTGTCTAAGGGAGGTAGCTAGTGTGGGAGAAGCGATCGTCATAACTTCAGGTAAAGGCGGTGTCGGAAAAACAACGACAACAGCTAACCTGGGGACTGCATTGGCTCTACAAGGTAAGAAAGTATGTTTAGTAGATACCGATATTGGACTTCGTAATTTGGACGTAATTTTAGGTCTTGAGAATCGGATTATTTATGATTTAGTAGACGTTGTTGAAGGGCGCTGTAAGATTCATCAAGCGTTAATTAAAGATAAACGTGTAGATGAGAAACTATTTTTATTACCTGCTGCTCAAACAACAGATAAAAATGCTGTTAAACCTGAGCAGATGAAGAGGTTAGTAGAAGAATTAAAAAGAGACTATGACTATGTTTTAATAGACTGTCCAGCGGGCATTGAACAAGGCTATCGCAATGCTGTTGCTGGTGCAGATCATGCAATTGTTGTAACAACACCAGAAATCTCTGCCGTTCGTGATGCAGATCGAATTATTGGCTTGCTCGAACAGGAAGAAATTACTGCACCTAAACTAATTATTAACCGCATTCGCCAGCATATGATGAAAAGCGGTGATACGTTGGATGTTAATGAAATTACAACACATTTGTCTATCGATTTATTAGGGATCATCGTAGATAATGAAGGGGTTATTTCATCATCCAATAAAGGTGAACCAGTAGTAATGGATCCTACTAATAAAGCATCTCTAGGCTATCGTAATATTGCCCGTCGAATACTTGGCGAATCTGTGCCACTTATGGCCATTGAAGATGAAAATAGAGGTGTATTTTCAAAACTAAAAGCGTTATTTTCTAAATAATCATCAGCCTTTTCGTGCATTTGTACGAGAAGGTTTTTTTCTTGTGCATGAATGGACATGCAATCTCATATAGTGTGAAAAAAGGATGAGGGCTTGTTTAAAAAATGGAAATGGTTGGTCACAATAATGCTTGTGGCCGCAATTATACTTGTAATACGTTTAGAGGATCAAGGTGTATTGGAAACACCTGTGAGGAAACTTGTTACAACATCAGCGGATTTAACCTACTTAAGTGAGCTCGGACAAAGCTGGCTAAATAAAGAGGATACAACAATTTTAGTTTCGAGTGATGTTGGGCAAACTGAACTATTATCATTTGCCAATGCGCAAGTTTTTAAGGAAGGTTTTTTATTGCAATATGACATGGGCCTACCGGTTTATGCTGGAAAGAATGGACTTGTCGTTTTTACAGGGCATACAAAGTATACCGGTAAGACAATGACAATAAGCTATGGTGATGGTACAACAGTATCCTATGGTATGCTGGATAGTTTAGCACAACTTCCATATACAACGGTGCAGGCAAACGATTTAATCGGCATGAAAGAGGCGGGACAACTCTATATTTCGATTGAAAAAGATAAGACACAATATAGCTTAGAGCAGATTGTACAGTGGCTTGAAACAGCGGCGTCCAATGAAAATTAAACTACATCTTCTATGCATCCCTCTCGTATTTTTAATGATTTTTACTGGCCAAATCGCTTATTACGCCATTATTTTATCTTCGTTATTATGGCATGAAGCTGGTCATTTGTTAACGGCAATGTTTTGTGGCGTAAAAGTAAAATCATGCGTTATTACACCTTACGGAGGGGAAATAGAATTTGAAAATCCAGCGGTTGTGCCTGCAACGTCACTCCTTTGGATTGCCTTAGGGGGACCAATCGCTACAATATTAGGGATTGGCCTCGCTTTTTTTATGCCAGAACTGCTTGCTACTAAACTTATTAATGTGCAACTTGTGCTATTAGCAATCAATGTTTTACCGATTATTCCGTTAGACGGTGGTAGAATATTTTTAGCATGCTTATTTTTATTCAATCCAAGTGTTCGTGCATTTGAATATTACTACTGGTTTTCTCTTTTAATTGCCTTTATACTATTCATGGTAACTTTATGTTACCTTCCACAATCTATTTTTTTAGCAATTTTATGTTTATTTATATGGCTTCAAGTGTTTAAGGAATGGAATTATCGAAAATATCGTTTAGCATTCGAGAAATATGTAATGAATAGATTGACTTAAAAAAAATCTTGTGGTAATATTTTAATGTTATTGTTTGTAGCACCTGTGCTACTGCAACCGCACTGGAAAGGTTTAAGTATCGTAGGATCACCTTTATAAACAGGCGAGTCTGAGTCTAAGAGGAGGTGCAGTAAAATGTACGCAATTATTGAAACTGGTGGTAAACAAATCAAAGTAGAAGCTGGTCAAGAAATCTATGTTGAAAAATTAGGTGTAGAAGCTGACGAGGTTGTAACTTTCGATAAAGTTTTATTCGTTGGTGGCGAAAACGTTAAAGTTGGAGCTCCATTCGTAGAAGGCGCTACTGTAACAGCTAAAGTTGTTAAAGAAGGCCGTGCGAAAAAAATCGTTGTTTTCAAATTGAAAGCTAAAAAGAACTACCGTCGTAAACAAGGTCACCGTCAACCTTACACAAAATTAGTTGTTGAAGCTATCAACGCTTAATTGTGAGGTGTAGCGAATGATACAAGTTACGATTCATCACGATGAAAATAGACATGTGTCAGCATTTGAATTTTCAGGACATGCAGAATACGATGAATCTGGTAAGGATTTAGTATGTGCTGGGGCATCTACAATTGCCATTGGTACAGTAAATGCTATTTATGCACTATTACAATTACAGCCAGAAATCGAACAAGCTGCTGAAGGTGGAGGTTATCTTAAGGTAAACTTACCGTCAGAATTAGAGCCTGAGATTGATGCGAAACTACAGTTAATTGTCCAAGTAATGACTGCCCAAGTGTATTCGATGGTGCAAAATTACGGACAATACATCCAAATCAACTACAACCAAGTAGGAGGTGGAACGGAATGAAATTATTATTAACTTTAGACTTACAATTTTTCGCATCGAAAAAAGGTGTAGGTTCTACTAAAAACGGACGTGACTCTGAGTCAAAACGCCTTGGTGCTAAACGTGCTGATGGCCAATTCGTAACTGGTGGTTCAATTCTTTACCGTCAACGCGGTACAAAAATTTACCCAGGTACAAACGTAGGTCGTGGTGGTGACGATACACTATTTGCTAAAGTTGACGGCGTTGTTAAATTCGAACGCTTAGGTCGCGATCGCAAACAAGTATCTGTATACCCAGCATCACAAGAAGCTTAATCTTTTAAAAAGATAACATAAAGCGGAGGACTGCATTTATTGCAGTCCTTTTTTTGGCTAAATTTCAATGAAGAATTAAGGGAAAAATACAGCAAAACTTGTTATACTAGTAAGGATAACTTTATTGGAGTGAATGGGATGAACAATCAATCACTAACCATTAGTGAAGTATTACGTTTTGCAAATCATGATTATGTGAATCAGCTTCAGCTTATTCGCATGAATTTAGATTTAGGTAGAATTGATGAATCAAAAAAACTTATTAAAGAGTATTCAGAGCAATTACAAGTATTTTCTATCCTTAATCGTCTACAATTACCCCAAACAATAGAATGGCTGCAAACAGCAGGCTGGCGCTACCCTTCATTACCAATGAAGTTAAGCGGTGAGATAAAAAAGCCTGTCACAAATACTATTGATTTGGAAGTTGTAGATTACTTAAACAAAACAGTTATGCATGTTTATGATACATTAGATCCATTTACAGAGCAGAGCTTTGTGCTCGATGTACGTGTTGACGATCATACATTTGCCGTGACATTCACGTTAAATGGGCTATGGAGTGCTGAAGCATTCACCGAAAAAGGTTTGAAACAATTCGACATTCAAACAGTGGAAGAGACAAATACGTCTTGGATATATGTATTGAGTGCAAGTAGGGAGTGAATTAAATGTTTGTCGATCACGTCAAGATTTATGTAAAAGGTGGCGACGGTGGGGATGGAATGGTAGCCTTCCGTCGTGAAAAATTTGTACCGAATGGTGGTCCCGCTGGTGGCGATGGAGGTCACGGTGGGAATGTTGTATTTCAAGTTGAAGAGGGTCTGCGTACGTTAATGGATTTCCGCTACAAACGCCACTTCAAGGCTGACCGTGGTGAGCATGGTATGAGTAAAGGAATGCATGGTAAACGTGCAGACGATTTAATCGTTAAAGTGCCACCAGGTACAGTCGTAATGAACGAAGAAACAGGCGTTGTTATTGCGGATTTAGTCGAGCATGGTCAACAAGCGATTATCGCAAAAGCTGGTCGCGGTGGCCGCGGGAATTCCCGCTTTGCAACACCAGCCAATCCTGCTCCAGAACTTTCTGAAAAAGGTGAGCCAGGACAAGAATTAAATGTTATATTAGAGTTGAAAGTACTAGCAGATGTAGGATTAGTTGGCTTCCCAAGTGTAGGTAAATCAACATTATTATCTGTTGTTTCTGCGGCAAAGCCAAAAATAGGTGCTTATCATTTCACTACAATCGTACCGAACTTAGGAATGGTTGAAACAGATGATCATCGTAGCTTTGCAATGGCCGATTTACCAGGTTTAATCGAAGGTGCGCACGAAGGTGTTGGTCTAGGTCACCAATTCCTCCGTCATATTGAACGTACACGTGTTATCGTACATGTAATTGATATGTCGGGTATGGAAGGGCGCGATCCTTATGAAGATTACTTAACAATCAATGATGAGCTAAAACAATATAATCTTCGTTTAACAGAACGTCCACAAATTATTGTGGCAAATAAAATGGACATGCCAAATGCAGAGGAAAACTTAGAAATTTTCCGTGAAAAAGTGGGAGAAGATACGAAAATCTTCCCAGTATCAGCGGTTTCTCGCCAAGGTTTAAAGCCGGTATTATTTGAAATTGCCGACTTACTGGAAGTGACTCCTGAATTCCCATTATTCGACGATCTAGATGAAGAATCAGATGCAACGGTACTTTACAAACACCAATCTGAAGCAGATTCAATCGAAATCTCTCGTGATCCTGATGGTACATTCATTCTTGGTGGATATGCGATTGAGCGTATCTTCAAAATGACAGACTTCAGCCGCGAGGACGGTGTACGTCGTTTTGCACGTCAATTACGTGGTATGGGCGTCGATGAAGCATTACGTGAACGTGGTGCACAAAATGGAGATATTGTACGCTTATTGGAATTCGAATTTGAATTTGTCGACTAAGAATAGGTTTTAGGGGGAAGCGTATGAAGAATGTTGCGAATCAGCGATATTATTTAGTTCGTGAAGATGTTTTAACGGATGCTATGCAAAAAACTTTGGAGGCGAAACACTTACTTTCAAGTGGTTCGGTATCTTCCATTTGGGATGCGGTAAAGCAGGTGGATTTATCGCGTAGTGCGTTTTACAAATATCGTGATGCTGTATTTCCTTTTCACTCAATTGTGCAGGAACGCATTTTAACAGTCTTTTTACAGCTTCAGGACCGTAAAGGAACACTTGCAAAGCTTTTAGAAACAGTGACAATTACACATTGTAATGTACTGACTATTCATCAAACAATACCGATTCAAGGACGTGCTAATGTTACATTGTCATTAGATGTAACTAGTATGACATGTGAACTTGATGATTTAATACAGCAACTCAAACGTTTAGATTTTGTAGAGTCAGCGGAAGTAATTAGTTCTGGTGCGCTGTAACTGAAGGCAAGCTTGAATTTTTGACAGAATGTAAGTAAACTCAAAAGGAGCAGTCCCATGTGGTGTAGTGATATCGCTTCATGGGACAGCTCCTTATTCTATGCTAAGAGCATATAGGAAAGCTTCACATTCTGTCTCAATCTAACATTTGATGGAGAAATATAAAGTGGTTTTTATAGATTTAAAATTCCGAATTTTTCATTAGTTAAATTTAAGAAGCTCATTATCAAGAAGTTGAGGATACTATTTGATAGAACGTTGTCATGTATATAAGTTGATTTCTGTTCCGACTGTGCGACTCCTTGGGGATCAGCGTCACAGATGAGATTCTGGAGCGAGCAAAGCGGCTCATCGGACGCCCTAAGGAAAGGACGCAGTTGGAACGGAAAACAATGCCACGTCATGGTGATGAGCCACTTTAATATAAAATCAAAAGCTACAAGTTGTAGTGAAGGAGGTAAATGTAATGACAGAACAACAATGGGAAAAACGAATTGGCTATTTAGGACCAGAAGCATCATTTACATACTTAGCAACAAAGGCAACTTTTCCGAATGAGTGGCTTGTCCCTTGTTCTACAATTCCAGAATGTATAGAGGCAGTAGCTGAGGGGAAGGTAGATTTAGCGGTTGTACCACTAGAAAATGCTTTAGAAGGATCTGTATCGCTAACGCTTGATTATTTATTCCATGAGGCGACCCTATATGTTACAGGTGAGCTTCTATTAAAAATACAGCAGCATTTAATGGTCAATAAAGCGCAAAAGGACAATTGGGAATCGATTACAGGTGTTTATTCACATCCACATGCTTTAGCCCAATGTCATAAATACTTATTTTATCGTTTCAGCCATGTTCCGTTACATCAAACGACATCTACAGCAGCAGCTGCAAAATTTGTATCTGAAAATCCAAACGAGTGCATTGCGGCAGTTGGAAATGCAGCGGCAGCAGTTAAATATGGCTTAGAAATCGTTCAACCTGATATTCATGATTTCCATTTTAACCATACACGCTTCTTCGTATTATCAAAGCAAAATAGACGATTGCCACAAGAATTATCTGATGGACAGGCGAAGACAACTTTCATGATTACATTGCCAACGGACCGTTCAGGAGCATTACATCAAGTATTATCAGTATTTGCATGGCGACAATTAAATTTAAGTAAAATCGAATCACGACCATTAAAAACAGGCTTAGGTGATTATTTCTTTATGATTGATGTATTAGCAGATGAAAAGGAGCCTATGATGCGTGGAGCTATGGAAGAACTAGCTGCACTTGGTTGCAAGGTGAAGTCACTTGGTACATACTTTACTTATCTAACATCGGACGAGTAATAAAAGTGGCTAGGAGGGATCATTGTGGGAGGCATTATTTTGTTTGACGGAGTGTGCAATTTTTGTGATAGTAGTGTGCAATTTATTATCAAATATGATCAGGCAGAGTATTTTCAATTTGCGTCCATCCAAAGTGAAGCTGGGCAGGCATTACTTGCACAATATAAAGTACCAGAAAATATTGATAGTGTCATATTAATTGAACAGGGAAAGGTATATTTTGAATCCACAGCAGCACTTAAAATCTGTAGGAGATTAGATAGTTTTTGGCCTGTTAATTATATTTTCATCATAATTCCTCCATCTATACGAAATAAAATGTATCGATTATTTGCCAAAAATAGATATCGTCTTTTTGGACGAAAAGAAGTATGTTTATTGCCGACATCTTCACAACGAAAAAGATTTCTCTAACTTTGAAGCTATCCAAGTAAAGTGGATAGCTCTTTTTGTTGAAATCGCAATAGTAAGTTCAATATAAATATTAAATGAGCGTTCATGTAAACCATTTAAATTCAATAAGCTGCTAGTCTTTGTGAAAGCCAGCAGCTAAGGAAAGTTTGTTAAATTATTGATCTACAACTAAATAGCCCTTTTTTTGTAAAGTAAGTTCAATTAAATCTAAAATGTCAACAGAAGGAGCAGAAATAACATGAAGATGTGTACCACCTGTTAGTTCGGATAAATAACTTGCCTGTGTTTCATTGACGCGCTGAATAAATTGTTTTACCTCATGACGGTTAGAAACCAAAATGGATGCGGTAATTTCCCCATAAATTGGGTGTTCAACAATAACGTTTTTTACTGTACCACCGCAATCAACTATTGTTATAAGTTCATCTTCTGCATCCTCAGCAGTGTGGAAGCAAGGAATTGTACGTTCAACAGTTTGCTGTAATTGTTCTTGATGCATATAAAGATATCCTTGGCTAGTTGCAATAATAGGTTCATTTCTAGCCTTTAATAATGTCATATCATTGACAATGACTTGTCTAGAAACATTAGCGAATTTAGCTAGGTCCGTCCCTGTTATAGGTGCTGCGCTTTTTTTTAGTTGTGCTAGGAGTTGCAGTCGGCGTTCTTCGCCTAACATTTTTTTCATAAGAGATCACCTCTGCTTGTAATAAAGGAAGCAGTTTTCCTTAAAACTAGTGTACCATGAAGCATTTCCAACTGCGTGAAATTTTTGTATCCAAATGAAACATTGAACATATGATACGAAGAGAGGAAGGGAGGAAAAAATTGCGTATTCATATTGTCCAAAAGGGAGACACATTGTGGAAGATTGCGAAAGAGTACGGAGTTTCGTTTGAAGATTTAAAGCGGCTGAATGCCCATCTTGCTAATCCAGATTATATTGTACCGGGCATGGAAATTATCCTACCTGAAAAAATACACAAAGAACCACATAGAGAACATCATCGAGAAACAGATTGGGGAATGCATAGAGAAGGACATAGAGAGGGGGGACATAGAGATGGCCATAGAGAAGGCCAAGGCCATAGAGAACCCCATAAAGAGGGGCATAAGGAGCACATGCACAAGGAGTCACCTACAAGGCACGTTAAAGAAAAAGAGGTGCAAAGACCAACGCCACCACCAATTATTGTACCACCACCACCAATGCCAGAACCACAGATGATTCCAATTCCTTATCCAATGCCAATGCCGATGCCTCAGCCAGCGCCTGTTGAACTTAGCTGGAATCAAAACGTTGTCATGCCAAGTGTAGAGCAAACTGTATCTCCAATTCAAATTCAACCACAGCCCGTAGCCCAACCGGAGGCGCCACCACCAGCACCAATGCCGCAACCGATTTTTATCATGCCGCAAATGCCAGCGGTACCACATTGTGCAAGCTGCCATCAGCCAGTGCATCATCATATGTATTGGCCGATGCCAATGCAAATGCCGATGCAAATGCCTATGGAACCGCAAGTTGAGGCGTATACAATGCCAGAGCAACCATCATGTGAAATGGGATGCGAAAAAGTTGCTGGGGTGGGAGAATTCTTAGAATCTAGTACATCTCCATTCTTCCCTATGAGCCCTGAATATCAGCAAATGCCGGAAATGGAACAGCCATGTGGTTGTCATGCACAACCAGTCATGATGCCGACGTGGCAAATGGACCCATGTTACTGTCCACCGCCATGTCCACCACCATGCCCAATGCCATGTCCATCACATTGCCATATGCCACATGCTTCGGTAGGACCATGGATGTCACCGCATTTTTCTCCAGGCGGGATGACGCCTTATCGATGGTGAAAAAGCGTATATCATTGAAGAAGTAAAACCTAATATTTGGAAGTATAAATATCAATCCAAAAATTATTTTGTGAAACGAGCAAAGCAGATAGAAATAGCGGAAAAGGTAAGGGTTATACATCGACGACTTGGACATCTGGAGCCTTCGCTAATCTTACCTTTAATGAAAAGTGAAGATGAGTATTTAATCGTGCAAGATTGGCAAGAAGGAAGTCATAGTGCTAATTTTGCACATAAAAAGGATCGGAAGGAATCACTAAAGCTCTTAAATACATTACATGATACACATAAAAAAATTGCTTGGCAGCGGGTGCCAGGTTTGCACACCTATTCACAGCTTTTAAAATGGCAAATGCGTCATATGCGTTTTAAAAGCAGACGGAATGAATTTCGTGCATTTTTAACAAAAGAAGAAATCAATCAAATTTTACATTATAGTGAGAAATCGTTACAGCTAATCGCTCAGGAAGATGTAGCTGAAAAAGAAACAACGCTTTTACATGGAGATGTCGTCCATCATAATTTTTTATGGTGCTCAGATGGGGAATTACGTTTAATTGATTTTGATTTGGCTTACCTTGGGGAAGCTGATGATGAATACATTTTATGGTTACATCGTGTATTACCTGCCGTAGATTATGACCTTGGTAAAATATTTGCTGAGCTACCAGAGTTGAAACGATTAGATAAAAAAAAGCTACATCGTTTAAAATATCCAAATGAGCTATTACGTGAATGGCTTTTTGCAGTGGATTTACCATTAAATCAACAACTGGTATTTTTAGATTATTTAGTGCCATTTACAAAACGGGCCCTCACATATTGGCCAAAATTGTGGTACGATATTGATAAAATGATAAAGAAATGACCGTCTTTTGGCGGTCATTTTTGTTATGTGAACGACTACTTGTGTTATTTCTTATAGTCGAGCATTCGTTCGTAATATGCTATAATCGAAGACGATGATTGTGAGGGATTACAGAATGTATGATTATTTAAAAGGACAAGTAAAGCGTATAACTCCTGAGTATATCGTCCTTGAACAACAAGGGATTGGCTGGCAGCTAAATACACCAAATCCATTTGCGTTCCGGACATCGGCCCTTGAACAACAAATTTTTGTTCACTTGCATGTACGTGAGGATGCACAAGTGTTATATGGCTTTCCAAATTTAGATCAGCGAGAACTGTTTCGTAAACTTATTTTAGTGTCAGGAATTGGACCGAAGGGTGCACTTGCTATTTTAGCTACTGGGAACCCGCAACAGGTTATCAGTGCCATTGAACGAGAAGATGAATCATTTTTAGTAAAGTTCCCTGGTGTGGGTAAGAAAACGGCACGTCAAATGATTCTAGATTTAAAAGGTAAACTTAGCGGATTGTTGGAGACTATTGAGCTACCAAGTACAGAAGATGAGCTACCGTTATTTGGTGTGAATCCATATAAACATGAGCTTGAAGAAGCTATTCTTGCCTTAATGGCACTTGGTTATTCTGAAAAAGAATTAGAAAAAATACGTCCACAGCTCGAAGAAAACGACAAGCTTGAAACAACAGATGCATTTATGAAACAAGCTTTACAATTGCTATTAAAGTTAAAATAGTGAAAGGGGGGGAAGTACATGTCTGAACGTATGATTGCTAGTGAAGCAGGTAGCTATGATGAACAGTTTGAATTATCTTTACGGCCACAAAGATTAGCACAATACATTGGTCAACATAAGGTCAAGGAGAATTTACAAATTTTCATTGAAGCGGCAAAGCTTCGTCAGGAAAGTTTAGATCATGTGCTGCTATATGGACCGCCTGGACTTGGTAAAACTACATTAGCTGCTGTTATTGCCAATGAAATGAATGTCAATGTGCGCATGACTAGCGGCCCTGCGATCGAACGTCCTGGAGATTTAGCAGCTATTTTAAGCTCACTGGAACCAGGGGATGTGCTATTTATCGATGAAATTCATCGCCTGCCTCGTGCCATTGAAGAGGTGCTTTATCCTGCGATGGAGGATTTTTGTTTAGATATTGTCGTTGGTAAAGGCCCTGAAGCGCGTTCTGTCCGACTTGATTTACCGCCATTTACACTCGTTGGTGCAACAACAAGAGCTGGCGCATTATCAGCACCTTTAAGAGATCGCTTTGGCGTGTTGTTGAGGTTAGAGTATTATGATAATACGTCACTTGCAGAAATTGTTGTACGTAGTGCGCATTTATTTGATGTTGAGATTGAGCAAGTAGCAGCACTTGAAATGGCGACACGCTCGCGTGGTACACCCCGTATTGCTAACCGTTTGCTAAAACGAGTGCGAGATTATGCACAGGTGCTCGGAGATGGTATAATAACGGAGGGACTTGCTAAGCAAGCGCTTGAGCTATTACAAGTCGATCCTAGAGGGCTTGACCATATTGACCATAAACTTGTGACCAATATGATTGAGCGCTTCCGTGGTGGCCCTGTAGGCTTAGATACGCTGGCAGCATCTATAGGCGAGGAACGTGTAACGATTGAAGATGTGTATGAGCCATATTTGATGCAAATTGGCTTTATACAGCGTACGCCACGTGGACGTGTGGCAACACATTCAGCCTACGAACATTTTGGATATGAATATCCCCAACAAACCTAGAAGAAGGAAGTATTTTCATGCGTGTAGAAGATTTTGATTTTGAATTGCCAGAAGAGCTTATTGCACAAACACCACTTTTGGACCGTACAGCTAGTCGTTTAATGGTAGTGACGCCAGGCTCGAAAAATGTAGAGCATCATCATTTTGCTCATATTTTAGATGAGCTACAAGCGGGAGACTGCCTTGTGTTAAATGATACAAGGGTCTTACCAGCGCGTTTAATGGGCGTTAAAGAGGAAACGGGTGCTCATATAGAAGTACTGCTATTAAAGCAAATGGCAGGTACGGATGAATGGGAAACACTTGTTAAACCAGCCAAACGTGTAAAAGTCGGCACAGTTGTAACATTTGGAGATGGCTTACTGACAGCTACTTGTACAGGAGAGCTTGATCATGGTGGGCGTACATTTGAGTTTAAATATAATGGGATTTTTTATGAAATTTTAGAGCAACTTGGTGAGATGCCACTACCTCCATATATTCGTGAAAAATTAGAGGACAAGGATCGTTACCAAACCGTTTATGCAAAAGAGCGTGGCTCAGCTGCAGCACCAACTGCAGGCTTGCATTTTACAGAAGAATTATTAGCGCAAGTAAAAGCAAAAGGGGTCGAAGTTGTATTTATCACTTTACATGTGGGGCTTGGAACTTTCCGTCCTGTAAGCGTAGATTCAATTGAAAATCACGAAATGCATGCTGAATTTTATAGTGTAACGGAAGAAACCGCATCTATCATAAATCGAGTAAAGAGTAATGGTGGAAAAGTGATTGCAGTTGGTACTACCTCTACACGTACACTAGAAACTATCGGCTCTAAATATAAAGGCGAAGTGCGAGCAGAACAAGGTTGGACGTCTATTTTCATTTATCCGGGATATGAATTTACTATTGTAGATGGTTTAATCACAAACTTCCATTTACCAAAGTCTACCCTTGTAATGCTTGTTAGTACGCTTGCAACAAGAGAATCAATTTTAAGTGCATATCATCAAGCTGTAGAAGAAAAATATCGTTTCTTTAGCTTTGGTGATGCTATGTTTATTCGTCCAAAAGGAGAATAAAGAAAAAATCGGAGTACTGTTTTTACTTTAGATAAGAGAGGAATTTTTATAATATGACACAACCAGCAATTCGTTATGAGCTACTTCATACTTGTAAGCAAACAGGAGCACGCCTTGGCATCGTGCATACACCACATGGCTCTTTTGAAACGCCAGCTTTTATGCCTGTTGGTACACAAGCAACTGTTAAAACAATGTCACCTGAGGAATTAAAGGACATGAATGCAGGTATTATTCTGTCAAATACGTATCATTTATGGCTACGACCAGGTAATGATATTGTTAAGGAAGCGGGTGGCTTGCATAAATTTATGAACTGGGATCGCCCGATTTTAACAGATTCGGGTGGTTTCCAAGTGTTCTCACTTAGTCAATTCCGTAAAATCGAAGAAGAAGGGGTTCATTTCCGCAATCATTTGAATGGGGACAAATTGTTTTTAAGTCCAGAAAAGGCGATGGAAATTCAAAATGATTTAGGCTCAGATATTATGATGGCTTTTGATGAATGTCCACCTTACCCTGCGACATATGACTATATGTTGCAATCAGTAGACCGTACAACTCGTTGGGCTAAACGTTGTAAAGAGGCACATAAACGTCCAGAAGACCAAGGTCTATTCGGAATCATTCAAGGTGGAGAATTCGAGGAGTTACGTCGTCGTTCTGCTGAAGCATTAGTAGAGCTAGATTTCCCAGGTTATGCAATTGGGGGGCTATCTGTTGGTGAGCCTAAGGATGTTATGAACCGAGTGTTAGAGTTTACAACACCGTTAATGCCAACGAATAAACCACGTTATTTAATGGGTGTCGGTTCACCTGACTCATTAATCGATGGTGCTATTCGTGGTATTGATATGTTTGACTGTGTATTACCAACACGTATTGCCCGTAATGGCACATTAATGACATCTGAAGGTCGTTTAGTTGTTAAAAATGCAAAATATGCACGTGATTTCGGACCAATTGATCCTAACTGTGATTGCTATACATGTAAAAACTATTCACGCGCATATATTCGTCATCTAATCCGTACAGAAGAAACGTTTGGTATCCGTTTAACGACTTATCATAACTTACACTTCCTATTGAAGCTAATGGAACAAGTACGTGAGGCAATACGTGAGGACCGTCTGGGTGATTTCCGAGAAGAATTTTTCGAGAAATACGGCTTTAATGGACCAAACGCGAAGAACTTCTAATATTAGTGAAAAGCCATGTAAATTTGTGTGAAATATGAATATTTCTAGCAAAAAATTGTCTATCTTAGAAAAAATATTAGTAATATAGAAAAATTTTGGGCTTGTCCGTCGCTTTTTTATGGTGGAATAGTCTATACTAATTAAGAATTGGAAAGGGGGCAAAAATGATGGAACAATATTCTGGCTTAATCATGATTTTAATCATGTTCGTTGCAATGTGGTTTATTTTAATCCGCCCTGCTAAAAAGAGACAGCAGGAAACACAAAATATGCAGACTAATTTGCAACGTGGAGATAAAGTTATTACAATCGGTGGCTTACATGGTGAGATTGACTCAATTGAGGACACAACTATAACATTAAAAATCGCAGACAATGTGCGCGTAAAATTTGATCGTCAGGCAATCGGACGTATTGTAAATAACTAATATTTATCTTCTTTCAGTAGAAAATTTCCGCATCTTAAAATGAGATGAATAGGGTAGAGATTCCTTTTCCGTGGGCATGCCAAAAACCTACTGAAATAGAGGAACTCAGTCTAAGAACGCCACGTCTTGTGGCAAGTTATCTGTGCGACAGCGACAGTAACACCGACTGAGTGATCAACATCACGTTGGTCTAAAGCCTACGGCGGATGTCACGGATTTTCAAAGGAATGAATTGTGCCTGCACAATTCAAAATTCGGACGCAATTGCGCCAAGGCGAAATTAATCTTAAAGGCGTTGTCCAAAAAGCGGACAACGCCTTACACCATATTTATAGCTTTGTCAAAATGCAGAATTCATTTTTGACAAGGCTTTTTTGTATAAAAAGTAACGTATACGGTCACCTTATTGTATGGGGGTGACTGCATGGAAGAATATTTTACGATTATTTTTAGAACATGCTTTTTATATGTGTTTATCCTAATAATTTTTCGTTTAATGGGTAAACGTGAGGTCGGCGAATTGTCTGTAATAGATTTAGTCGTATCCATTTTAATGGCTGAGGTTGCTGCATTTGCACTTGATGATTTCGAAAGTCCATTATTTAATGTAATTTTGCCAATCATCATATTGTTTTTCATTCAAATAATAACTGCATATATTTCACTCAAAAATAAAAAATTCCGTGACCTAGTTGATGGTGATCCAGTAATGCTTATAAGAGATGGTGTCATTTTAGAAAGTGAAATGCGCAAGCAACGTTATAATTTAGATGATTTGTGTCAACAATTACGCGAAAACGGAAATGCTTCCGTTACAGATATTGCTTATGCCTATCTAGAGCCCTCCGGCAATTTGTCCGTATACCAAAAAGATGAAAAGGCATTTGTTTACCCACTTATTATCGACGGTGATATTCAGGATAGGCATTTAAAGGTCTTGCATAAAGATACTGATTGGTTAATGGCAGAGCTTGCTAAAAATAATATTACGGATAGTAACACTGTATTTTTTTGTGTTTGGGAGGAAGATCGGCTTCATATCCAGCTAAAAGAATCTTAAACTTTCTTGGCTAGCTTACGAAGGTAGCGCAAATCAGTTATGCGCAACTGATTGGTAAATAGTAAGAAAGTAAATAGTAAAAACAAGGTTACACAGCTACTTAAAATAAAAGGCAGTGGCATTATTTGCATCAGGAAATACTGAGTAACACAAACAGCAATAAAGCAGCTATATGGCACTACAAACATTCTAAAGCCAGCACGCAAATTTTTGCGCTGTCTTACTGTTGCGATATGCAAGAATGAAGTTAATAAAACGCCAAAGCCAATTGCTACAACAGCACCTTTTTCCTGTATTCCAGGCTGAGAAGCAAGTACGAACATAACAAAGAGTTTACCAAGACCACCATAAATGGAGTTCATCATTGCTGCACGAGCCTCACCGATTGCTTGTAATATAGAATGCAATGGACTTTGTATATAATAAAAATAAAAAATTGGGGCCAATATTTTCACATACCCACGATTTTCTTGTAAGTGAAAGAGCTTTATAGCTAAGTCGTCTCCATGAACGAAAAAGTACGTAGCAGCCACACAGCCCACTAAGGATGATAGTCGCAATGATACAGAAATGCGTTCCTGTAGAAGTGGTATATGCTGGCGTGCAACGGCATCACTAACAGCCGGTATAAGGACAATCGAAAGTGCAGCAGATACAAAGGCTGGGAATAATAATAGTGGGACTAGTACACCCGAAATAACCCCATATAAAATTGTTGCTGCGGAGGCCGTTAATCCAGCCATTGTTAAAGCCTTTAAAAAAATGATCGGCTCTAAAAACCAAGTAAAAGATCCAAATAGCCTGCTTCCTGCAGATGGAAGGGCAATCCGCAACATCGGGGAGGCAGGATAAGCCTCGATTTTGTTTTTCCGTGTCAATAATTTTTTCTTTGAGACAATATAATGCATCCACAAATACAAGAAAGCAACAACTTCAGCTAGAAGCGTAATACCCATAGCAGTGGCTGCTGTAACGGCAGCGTTATCATAGGCAGCGACAAAAGGCAGTGTAAATGTGATGAAGCTAATGCGAATAATTTGTTCAATCATTTGAGACCAAGCTGTTGGTGTAATTTTCGCAATACCCTGTAAATAAGCGCGCAATAATCCAGAACCAACTGCCACTGGTACAGCAAAGAGTGCAATCCAAAGCGTGAATGTTGTTTGTTCATTATGTAAAAGAGTAGACGAAATATATGGTATTGTAAGTGCAACAATCGGCATAAAGATGATCATTCCAATAAATGACCAAAGTATAGCCGTACGCATAACACCAAAGATGCCCTCGCGTTTGTTTTTTGCTAGTAACTCTGCTACAATTTTTGCCACAGCGATAGGTAGTCCAAGTTGAATGAGTGAGATGAAGAAAATGAACGCCGGATAGACGGTCATATAAATGCCGACTGCCTCTTCACCAGCGATACGCATAAACTGCATTCTATAAAAGAAGCCAAAGAGTTTCGATAAAAAAATTACGAACATTAAAAATAGTGTACCCCGTACAAAAGAACTCATGCCATCCGTCCCTTCTCAAGCCACAAAAATTCATTTACACTATTTGTATGCAGACATGTCTTACGATACAACTTTGATTGGAGATGATTCAAAATGAGTATGCAGTATGAGCAACTATTTGAAAAAATTCGTCCTGCAATTGATAGTAAGATGGAAGAGTTTAAACATTATCAATACGATGCGATTACAGCAGAAGAGCTGTGGCGTTTCTGTATAGAAAAAAAATGGCGCAAAAAAAATATTGAACAATTACGTTTACATGAAATTATCTCCACTATTTTTTCAGTATCACCGTCCGATATCGTATCATTTAATCAGGTAGAATTTTTACAAAGTAATGATTGGTTTACAGAATTGAATACGGAAGAGTTAAAAATGCTACTTGGTCCGGTTAAAACTTAAGAAGAAAGTGTGAAATTTGTCAAATAATAAAAGAATACTAAAAGTGTTGAATTGACACCAAGCGCAACGTGTTTCATAATGAGTGTGTTGCGCTTTTTTTATTTGTATAAGTATATTTATTCAAAAACCTCCTAATAACTTTTGTAAATTTGGAGGGATTACACCTATACAAATACAGGGATAAATTTGCGCGTTATGAACGATTGAAATAAGTAGAGCAACCTTTTTGAAGCACAGGCAACATTATTCTAAAGGAAAAGGAGGAATAAACGTTTCAAAAGGACTTGCTATTATACTTGTTTGTAGTGTAAGGAATTGCCTTACACAATTCGAGGAGGATTTATAAATGAAACTAAAAAGTCGTATAGTTGCATTCGTACTACTAATGGTTATTTTTACAGCAACCATCGGTACGACTGTAGGCGGCGTCTTAAAGGACATTAAGCTAGGTCTTGACTTACAAGGCGGGTTTGAGGTTCTTTATGAGGTGAAGGAATTACACAAGGGAGAAGAAATTACACAGGGTGTTTTGTCGGCAACAGCAACAGCTCTTAGCCAACGTGTAAATGCAATCGGGGTAAGTGAACCGAGCATTCAGGTTGAAGACAAAAATCGTATTCGTGTGCAATTAGCGGGTGTCGAAGACCAAGAATCAGCACGTAAACTATTGTCTACAACTGCAAATTTAACATTCCGTGATGTCGATGACAATATATTGCTGGATGGTAATGACTTAAAGCCAGGTGGCGCTAAGGATTCCTTTGACCAGCAAAATCGTCCAATTGTTTCCCTAACATTAAAAGATGGAAAGAAATTTGCTGATATAACTAGTAAAATTGCCGCTAAACCAGCAGGTCAAAATTTACTCGTTGTATGGTTAGACTTTGAAGATGGTGTTGATTCATATAAAGCTGAATCACAAAAAGCGAAGCCTCGCTATGCATCTGCAGCAACAGTTAACCAAACATTAAATACAACAGATGTAATGATTAGCGGGAATTTCACAGTTGAAGAAACAAAAAATCTAGCGGGTATTTTAGATGCTGGAGCACTACCAGTAAAGCTTAATGAAATTTATTCTACTTCAGTAGGTGCACAATTTGGTGACCAAGCACTGAAAAGTACAATTTTGGCAGGTGTTGTGGGGGTAGTAATAATATTCTTATTTATGCTATTCTACTATCGTTTACCTGGCTTTATATCCATTATTACACTTGCGATTTTCACTTTCCTAGTATTAGTTGTATTCGATTGGATTAATGCAGTGTTAACACTTCCGGGTATTGCAGCTATCGTGCTCGGTATAGGGATGGCAGTTGATGCGAATATTTTAGCAGCGGAGCGTATTCGTGAAGAACTACGAGTAGGTTATTCAGTTAAACAAGCATTCCAAATCGGCTCGAAGCAGTCTTTATCAGCAATTGTTGATGCACAGCTAACTACATTATTAGCAGCTGCTGTATTATTCCAATTCGGGACAAGCTCTGTAAAAGGGTTTGCAACAACTTTAATTATTAGTATTTTACTAAGCTTCTTAACTGCTGTTTGGGGTTCTCGTGTACTATTAGGTTTACTAGTCAACAGTGGCTATTTTAACAATTCAGCGTGGTTTGGTATTGCCAAATCTAAACAGCATAGCTTAGATGAAAATATTGGAACATTAGATTTATCAACGAAATTTGATCGTTTTGACTTTGTACACAACCGTAAGAAATTCTATACATTCTCATTAGCTATCCTTGTAGCCGGTTTAGTGGTTCTTGGTATATTCCGTCTAAACCTGGGTATTGATTTCCAAAGTGGTACTCGTGTTCAAATTGAAGCGGATCAAACTTTAACTAAAGAAGAAGTATCTAAATACTTAGATAGCATTGGCTTCTCATCTGACGATATCGTTTTGGCAGGTGAAAAGAACAACTCTGCGGTTATCCGTTATAAAGATGATCTATCGCAAGCAGAAATTTTAAAATTCAAAAAAGAAGCGGGCAAAAAATATGGTCATGAGCCTGGCATAAGTACAGTATCACCAACTGTCGGTAAAGAGCTTGTGAAAAATGCTATTAAAGGATTATCTTTTGCGGCTATCGGTATCATTATCTATGTAGCGGTTCGTTTCGAATGGCGCATGGGTATTGGAGCAATTGTCTCGTTACTACATGACGTATTCTTAATAGTTGCTGTATTTAGCTTTATGCGCTTAGAAGTCGATATTACGTTTATTGCAGCTGTACTGACGATTGTCGGTTATTCGATTAACGATACGATCGTTACGTTTGACCGGATGCGTGAAAACTTAGATCGATATGATACGATTAAAGACCGTGAAGTGTTAGCGGATATCGTTAACAAATCATTACGTCAAACGATGGGTCGATCTGTTAACACAGTGTTAACGGTTATTATCGTTACTGTGTCACTTCTTATTTTAGGTGCACCGTCGATTCAAAACTTCTCAATCGCGTTATTGATTGGTTTAATCACAGGTATGTATTCTTCCATTTGTATTGCTGCACAAATCTGGTATTCACTTAAAGTTCGTGAAATGAAAAAATCAGATGGGCAAATACACAAAAAAGAGAAAAAACAATGGGGTACTGACGAACCTACTGTTTAACATAAGTCTTTAAAACAGGGAAAGGAAACATTTCTTTCCCTGTTTTCTTAAAAAAAGAATCTGTTGCTTTCTTTGGAAAGCAGCAGATTCTTTTTATTTTATTAATTTCGCCCCATAATTCCGTGACATCCGCCGGAGACTTTAGGCCAATAGATGTTTTTTGCGCGAAAGCGAAGCGTCAGCAGCATATGTTTTTTGCGCGAAAGCGAAGCGTCAGCAGCATATGTTTTTTGCGCGAAAGCGAAGCGTCAGCAGCAGGTGTTTGGACACCCGCTGAAAGACGTTAAAGTTTAAATTGCAGTAGTAATGCTTGGAGTTGCTGAGCGTTATTGCTTAATTCCTCAGCTACCTCATTCACCTGCTGCATTGTTGCAGCTTGCTCTTCTACTGCTTCAGCAATGATTTGTGAATTGCTCGCTGAAATACTTGCCCCATTTGCAATTTCTGTTACAGAGGCAGCTACCTCTTCAGCACTAGCTGAGATTTGTTCCGAAGTGGCTGATATATCTTCAATTTGCTCAGTAAATGTTTGCACAGACGCTGTAATAGAATCAAATGCATCACCAGCCTCATGAATTTTTGCTACACCATCCTGGACAGATACTAATCCTTCATGCACAGCAGCTGCAACATTTCTTGTATCCGTTTGAATTTCATTTGTAAGGGCAACAATTTGGCCAGCAGATTGCTTGGATTCTTCAGCAAGCTTTCGTACTTCATCTGCTACAACAGCGAAGCCTTTGCCGTGCTCACCAGCTCGTGCTGCTTCGATGGCAGCATTGAGCGCCAGTAAATTTGTTTGTTCAGTAATAGCCGTAATTACTTTTGTAATTTGCCCGATTTCTTCAGATTGCTTACTTAGCTTTTGCGTTAAATCGGCAATTTGTGTAGTTGACTCAGAAATTGTATCCATCTGCTCCTTGGCAGTCGTAATAGTTTTCCCTCCGGTATTGGCAAGCTGTGTCATATTCATAGCATTGTGATGCAAATTTTGAGTTGCCTCAGCAATTCGTTGTACACCAGCAGCAGTTTCATCCATAGCTAGGGCACTTTGTTGAGAGGCACTAGCAGATGAAGCTATATGGTTTGACGTGTCTTGTACTCGATGTGAGATGTCGCTTGTAGTTGTTGTCACTTCTACCGTGCTAGCGGAAAGCTCTTCAGAAGCGGCAGATAATTGTGTAGCGTTGTCCTGAACGTTTTTAAGTAGGACAGATAAATTCTGTTTTAACGCATTCACTGCTGTGGCAAGTGTACCAATCTCATCTTTTGAGTTATGTTCCAGCTGAGCAATTGTTAAGTCACCGTGTGCTAACGTATCGGCTGCATTAATCACTTTACGAAGCGGTTGAGTGATGGAGCGTTTTACAAAATACATAAAATATAAACCAACAATTGCACTTATAACAAGTAAGACAATTGAAATAATAATAGCTCGCGTAACTGTTTGGACAACACTACTTTTAACCTCTTGCAGCTGTTCGTCTTGATAAGTTAATAAATCATTTGTCAGTGTGTAAATTTCTTTGTTGCTTTTTGTAACTTCTCCATTTATGTATGATAAGGCTAAATCTGTATTTCCACTATTAAATGCTTGCACTGCTTTATCAGAACTTGTTAGTAAATCTTGTTGTAAATCGGTTACTTGCTTCATAATATTTTTTGTGTGATCGGAACGAACAATACCTGAAAGCTCTTGAATGGTTTCTGATAATAGTTTTTCATAACGTTCTAAATTTGATTTTGTTGTCTCATCCTTACTATTTAGAAAATAGGAACGTAAAAAAAGCCCCTGTGAGGCAAGCTGCTGTTGTATTTCATCTGTTAATTGAATTTGTACGATTCGGAAATCTAGTACCTCTACTATGTCTCCCTCAACCGACTTAAATTGAAAAAAAGCAATAATACTTGATAATAAGAGTAAACAAATGAATGAAATAAAACCTATATTTAGTTTTTTCTGAACGGACATATTTGTTCCTTCTTTCTTTAATGTATTAGAAAATCAATGGTACGAATTTACTATAACTTGATATTCTTACGAGGTCAAGTTATAGTAAAATCTTAAAAAATAGGTAGTTTAACTCCCTTTGTTGATGCGTAAAGAAGGTGATTTTTCCTATTGTATAATTTGAAAAGTCCCTTTAACATTTTCCTTTTTCTCAGAATTGATTGACAATTTTTATCGTTTGGCATAAAATAAGGCTAACTTTTTTGTTCGATACAAGGTAGTTGGTCTCGGGAGCGAGGTCAGCCTTAGAACAGATGAGCTGAGTTTAGATGAGAATAGCTGAGAAATTGTTGAATAAGAGTAGTAGCATAAGTGTGCAATTTAGAGAGTCAGTGGATGGTGCGAACTGATTTGTAGCTTATGTGAATGGACTTATGAGAGTCGCTAATTATCTTCATCCAGTGGGTTTACAAACATCTACTGAACGAAATGAATGCCTCTGGATGTAATTACGCCAAGGCGGAATTGATTATAGCGAACGGATTCCCCACGTTATAGGGGGTGCTTCGACTTAGACAAATCTTTTTGCCATTATTGAAAAAGGTATGTCAATTTTATTGACGAACTAAGGTTGAGCACATAAGGGAGAGCAAATATGCTCTAATATGAGGTGGCAACGCGGTCTTGATCGTCCTCTGCAATTAGGAAAAATCCTTTTTGCAGAGGACTTTTTTTATTGTTTTATACCACTAAAAGCTAGGATATGTAAAAAAATCGATCGGAGTGGAGGCTGGACGCCCACAGGGAAGGGCCCCATCCGGAACGGAAATCAACCCACACTATGATGCTGATCCTTTTTATTCAACAAAAAAACGATTCAGCTGCTAAACATTTGTAAGTCCAAGTGCGGTGGATTTTTAAGAAAAGGAGCTTGGTAATTATGCAATCGACGAGTTCAAGAATAAAAATGAAAACGATTAATGCTGATTCTTTAACACCGATTTTAATTTTTAGACGCCTAAAAGGAAAGCTTAAATTCTTACTTGAAAGTTCAGCACAGCATGAAGGAGCAGGTCGTTTTTCTTTTATCGGCGCTAATCCAAGAAAAACGTATAAAGGCTTTGGAGATGAAATTCAGGAATATTCATATGAGACCGGAAACACCTATACACATAAGGGCGACATGTTTGTATTATTGAAAAGATTAATGCCACGCATTTCCAATACGATACAATTCCCCTTCTCAGGCGGAGCTGTTGGCTATGTTGGTCATAATGCCATAACGATATTATCGACTGATCAGGATAAAGTGCAGCTACCAGATGTGCATTTCCATGTGTATGAGACAGTCATTGTGTTTGATCATGTAACAGATGAGGTTACTTTAATTTATACGAATATTGATGCAGAAAAAAAAGAACCAAATTTAGAGGAGTTGGCGGAGCAGCTTTTAAAAGGTAGAGAGGATGAGGATAAAAGTTGTAGTTATGAATCTTTTGAATCGTCTACGAATGAACAATTTGCAACAACCCTAACATCTATCAAAGCTATGTTAGATGAAGATATTACAAGAGCCGTCCTATCAAAGCGTTTGTTAGCAAATTTACAAGGAGATGCTTTCGCATTATATCGTCAATTGCGTAAAAAACAACCTGCTCCGTATATGTATTATGTAGAGTTTGAGGAACATGTTGTTTTAGGAACATCTCCTGAAAGCCTAATTCGTGTAAAAGGTGAGCGTGTGATTGCGACACCAACAGAGGGGACATTTCCTAGAGGTTCCACAAAAGGTGAAGATTTAGAACATGAACGAAAGCTCTATGAAGACACAAATATTAGGAAGTCACATGCTGTACTTGTTTCTGCCATGCGACAAAAATTACAGTCAGTGTGCTTCCGAGATTCCATTCAAATCATAGAGGCGATGAGAATTGAGCGTTCAAAGCATGCATTACACATGACATCGAGAGTTGAAGGACAAATATTACCGATGCTTCATGCACTTGATGTATTAGCTGCGACATTACCATCCTTTGCATCAACAGTTATTCCGAAGGATCAGGCAAAGGACTATTTAGAAAAATCTAGTCAAACTTTAAGAGGAGCACTTGGATTTATTGGTTTTAACGGTCATCTTGATTTTGCATTAACAGGGAAATCCATTGTCATAGAAAATGAAACGATGCATATGCAAACAACTGTAACGGTGACCAAATACACAAATGTCGATGAAAGTTTAAAACAAATAAAAGAGGACGAACAGGAATTTTTGCAGCTACTTGAAAAAGAAGGAGGTTCACATTAATGGAAGGTATTCGTCAAAAAGTACAACAACGAGAGCATTTAATGTATGAGGAAATGCTACAGGCAGCAACATGGATGTTCCAAGATGACACACCGAAGGGAGAAATCGCAAGCTTTTTAACGGCATTATCTGCCAAAGGTGAAACAGCACATGAAGTAGCGGCATTAGCTACCATTATGCGTTCGTTTGCACTAGACGTACCAGCAAAAGCAGGTGTCTATATGGATAATTGCGGCACTGGTGGTGACGGTCTTAATACATTTAATATAAGTACGGCTTGCGCCTTTGTGTTAGCAGGGGCAGGTGTCAAAATGGCGAAGCACGGCAATCGTAAAATTTCTTCGGCATCAGGAAGCTCTGATGTTTTGGAAGCACTCGGTATTCATACGAATATTTCCATTGAACAAACTGTTGAGCTATTAGAGAAAGAAGGAATTGCCTTTTTATATGCGCCAAATGTCCATCCAAAATTAAAGCGACTTGGCGAGGTACGTCGCGCACTAGGCAAGCCAACTATATTTAATCTTGTCGGTCCACTTACGAATCCAGTGCCTTTATCGACGCAATTTACCGGCATTAACCGTCCGAATTTTGTCATGGAGTATGCTTCCGTATTACAAATGCTCGGGCGTAAACGTGCAATGGTCGTTTCTGGGCCACTAGGTTTAGACGAGGCGTCATTAGCTGGTCAAAATACTTTTGTCTTAGTAGATAAAGGAGACTTGATTCCTTTTTCTTTAACTCCAGAGGATGCGGGTCTCAGCTATGCACCAATAGAGGCCATTCGTGGAGGCAATGTAGATGAAAATGCCGCAATTATGCGTAAATTATTAGCTGGTGAACAAAGTGCTTACTTTGACACAGTTTTATTGAATGCTGGTATTGGGTTGTTCAGCTATGGAATTGCTGAAACCGTTAAAGAAGGTGTAGAAATGGCGAAGGATAGTATTTTCAGCGGGCGTGCCCTTCAAAAATTAGAGGCAGTCGTTGCTTATAGTGAACATATTAACAGAGTGGAGGTCCAACAATGAATATCTTAAATAAAATTCTCGAACAAAAAAAGATAGAAGTTAGTGCTTTACTTGAACAGCCCGACCCGTTAGCTAATTTTACAGAAAAGCTACGACCGTCTTTATTTGAACGATTGAGAAAAGCTGAGACATTACAGGTTATTTCTGAAATGAAGCGTGCCTCCCCCTCAAAGGGGCTAATCGCGCAAGGGGCAGATCCAGTGGCGCAGGCAAAAACTTATGTAGAAGCTGGAGCGGCGGCCATTTCTGTTTTAACAGATAAAAAGTTTTTTAAAGGCTCCTTTGCTGATTTAGCCGCAGTTGCAAATGCTGTTCAAACGCCACTTCTTTGTAAGGACTTTATGATTGAGCGTGTTCAAATTCGATTTGCAAAGGCAGCAGGTGCATCTATTATTTTGCTGATTGTAGCCGCGTTAACAGATGAGGCATTACGCGATTTATATAGCTATGCAATAAGCTTAAATCTAGAGGTCTTAGTGGAGGTGCACGATTTAGAGGAGCTTGAACGTGCTATTGCAATTGGTGCCAAGCTGATTGGCGTCAATAATCGAGACTTACGTACGTTTGAAGTGAACTTAGAGCGAACACGTGAAATTGCAGAAGCTTTTCCGTTCGGAGAAGAGAAAGTTTTAATAAGTGAAAGTGGGATTTGGACGCAAGAAGACGCTAAAGCTGTGGTGGCTATGGGAGCTAGTGGCGTTCTTGTAGGTGAGTCATTAATGCGCAGTGGTGATCCAGGTACTAGGCTAAAAAGTTTACAGGTCAATAAGGTAGGTGCATCTGTATGACGAAGGTGAAAATTTGTGGACTGAAGGAACAACAGCATGTGCAGGCAGCAATAGAGGTAGGAGCGGATGCCATTGGTTTTGTCTTTGCGCCAAGTAAACGACGAGTGACGGTTGAACAGGCACAGCAACTAGCTAAACATGTACCGGAGGGCGTTTTGAAAATCGGTGTTTTTGTCAATCCAAGCGTAGAGGAATTACGCACAGCGGTAGAAAGTGTGCCATTAGATTATGTGCAGTACCACGGAGAAGAATCTCCGGAGTTTATTCGTCAGCAAGGTTATCCGGCCATTAAAGCTTTGTCTGTAAGAGGTGTTGAAGATGTTCAAGCTGCTGCTAAATATGACGCAGACTATTACTTATTTGATGCACCAGGGACAGATTTTAAAGGTGGTAGTGGTCACACGTTTGATTGGACCCTTTTAGAGACGGTAGGGATTCCGCGAGAAAAGCTAATTTTAGCAGGTGGTTTGCAAGCTGAAAATATAGAAGAAGCAGTATCACTTGTGTCGCCATTTATGGTAGATGTATCGAGTGGTGTAGAGACAGACGGTGTAAAAGACATAGCCAAAATAAATGCATTTTTACAGGCAGTGGAGAAGGGGAGAGCATAATGGTGAATTCAATTGCAAATAGTGTACCGACAAAAGAAGGTCGTTATGGAAAATTTGGTGGACAATTTGTTCCGGAAACATTAATGACCGCTTTGTTGGAATTAGAGACGGCCCATGATGAGGCAATGAATGATCAAACTTTTACTGAGGAATTGGCGTATTATTTACAACAATACGTCGGTCGTGAGACGCCATTGTATTACGCAGAAAATTTAACAAAAGAGCTAGGCGGCGCGAAGGTTTATTTAAAGCGTGAAGATTTAAATCATACTGGAGCCCATAAGATTAATAATGCGATTGGTCAAGCGCTTCTTGCCAAACGAATGGGAAAAAGGAAAATAGTGGCAGAAACAGGTGCAGGACAGCATGGAGTGGCCACGGCAACTGCATGCGCATTATTGAATCTTGAATGTGTTGTATTTATGGGTGCCGAAGATATAAAACGCCAACAGTTGAATGTGTTTCGCATGGAGTTACTCGGTACAAAAGTAGAGTCTGTAGAAACAGGTTCAAAAACATTAAAGGATGCTGTCAATGCTGCGCTGCGCTACTGGGTGACAAATGTTGAAGATACTCATTATATTTTAGGCTCAGCTTTAGGACCACATCCATTCCCGAAAATCGTGAGGGATTTCCAGCGTGTAATTGGTGTTGAAACTAGAGAGCAGATTTTAGCTAAGGAAGGATGTTTACCAGATGCAGTTGTTGCTTGTATAGGTGGTGGTAGTAATGCAATCGGTATGTTCCATCCTTTTGTCGACGATGAAACTGTTGCGCTATACGGGGTAGAGGCTGCAGGTAGTGGTATTGAGACAGGAAAGCATGCAGCAGCAATTGCCGGTGGACAGCTAGGCGTTTTACACGGTGCATACATGTATTTATTACAAGATGAAAATGGCTTCGTGCAAGAAGCACATTCTATTTCAGCTGGTCTAGATTATCCAGGGAAGGGCCCAGAGCATTGTTATTTACATGATATTGGGCGAGTTAAATTTGATTCGATTACAGACAATGAAGCACTTGAGGGTTTGCAGTTACTGTGTAGAACAGAAGGTATACTACCTGCACTAGAAAGCTCTCATGCCATTGCCTATACAGCAAAACTTGCGAAGACAATGTCTACAAATGACATAATAGTTGTGTGCTTATCTGGCCGAGGAGATAAAGATGTTCATACTGTCCGTAAAGTATTAGGAGGAGATATGTTATGACAACACTACAACAGGCAATTGAAGAAGCGAAAATCGCTGGGAATAAAGCATTTATACCATATATTATGGCCGGCGATGGGGGGCTAGAAACTTTGAAGCCTACGATTTTGAAGCTACAGCAAATGGCTGTAACGGCTATTGAAGTTGGTATACCGTTCACGGATCCTGTAGCGGATGGACCTACGATAGAGCAAGCAGGTGAACGGGCTTTAGCAGAAGGTGTGACATTACGTAAAGTGCTAGAAGTATTAGCTTCATTAAAAAAAGAAATTCAAGTTCCGTTAGTTGTTATGACTTATTTTAATCCTGTTTTAGCTTTTGGGTTAGAGGCTTTTGCGAAAGCTTGTGTAGTGGGGGGCGTTAAAGGATTAATCGTTCCTGATGTACCACTTGAAGAAAGCGCCGTTTTATGTGATACATTAAATCCTCATGGTATCGACATCGTTCAACTTGTATCGTTAACAAGTCCTCCAGAGCGAATTGCACGTATCGCAGCTGCCAGTCAAGGCTTTGTCTATGCTGTGACAGTCAATGGAATCACAGGGGCTCGTACAACCTTTGCGAATGATTTACATGATCATTTTGCTCGTTTACGTGAAGCAAGTCAAATACCAGTACTAGCTGGCTTTGGAATTTCAACGCCCGAGCAAGTGGTAAATATGGGGGCACTTAGTGATGGTGTAATCGTTGGCAGTGCGATCGTGACAGCATTGCATGAAGGTAATTTGGAGAAAATTGAGGCGTTAGTGTCTGCTTCAAAAGATGTGTTTCAGAAGTCTACTCTTTAATGGAGTAGGCTTTTTTCTTTTGATACCGATACCCAAGGCTTTAACGGTTCTATCCGTCGCTCTGACTTCTATCATTCGAGTAGTTTAGTAAAAATGACGGATTGAATTGAAAATCTGATGGATAAAACTATCATTCTGACAGATAGTGCGGATAGGCTAGATTTTCGGTATAATAGCTTTCGTGAGGAAGTGAAAAGATGATTCTATCAAAAAAGAGATGGCAGGTAGAGCGCCCAGACGCTAAGCTTGTCCAAACATTACAAAATGACCTACAACTTTCTGCGATTGCAGCAAAAATTTTAGCTGCGCGTGGCTGTGAAACAACTGCGGACGCAGAGAGCTTATTAAATATGACAGAAGCAAGTATCCATGACCCGTTTTTAATGCATGGTATGGCAGAAGCTGTAGCACGTATTGAGCAAGCGCTTGATAATGGAGAGAAAATCTTAGTATATGGCGATTACGACGCCGATGGAGTCACTAGCACGACAGTCATGCTGAATGTGTTGCTTGATCTCGGTGCCGATGTATCGTTTAAAATACCGAATCGTTTTATTCACGGCTATGGACCGAATGAAGCGCTATTTCGTGAAGCACATGAAGAGGGCGCTCAGCTAATTATAACAGTTGATAATGGTATTTCGGGTATTGAACCGATTCGTGTCGCGAAGGAACTAGGTATGGATGTTATCGTTACAGATCACCATGAACCAGGCGATGAATTACCATCTGCCGATATTATTTTACATCCTCGTATACCAGAAGGACATTATCCATTTGGCGAGCTTGCAGGTGTGGGGGTAGCTTTTAAGTTAGCGCATGCTCTATATGGAGAACTGCCAACGCATTTAATTGAATACGTAGCTGTTGGAACAGTAGCGGATTTAGTACCATTAGTTGATGAAAATCGCTACCTAGTAAAACGAGGAATAGAAGAAATGCGCCGATCACTCAGCCCTTGGGTACAAGCATTGTGTGAAGTAGCCAGTGCCGAGCAAGCAAAAATTAACGAAGAAACAATCGGTTTTTACTTTGGACCGCGCTTAAATGCAGTTGGTCGACTAGGAGAAGCGGCGCCAGGCGTCGAGCTATTAATGGCTGAGGATAATGCTAAAGCAATAGCATTAGCGAAGCAGCTTAATACGTGTAATAGTGAACGCAAAGACATTGTAAAGAGTATTACAGATGAGGCGATTGCTCTCATTGAATCAGATAAAAAAATCGGGAATTCACTCGTTTTAGTTATTGCTGGAGAAGGCTGGAATGCTGGGGTAGTAGGGATCGTCGCGTCCCGTCTTGTAGAGCTCTATTATCGTCCTACGATTGTACTATCACTAGACTATGAAAAAGGAACAGCTAAAGGCTCAGCTCGTAGTATTGAAGGCTTCCATTTATATAATGAATTAGCGAAGAATCGAGATATATTACCTCATTTTGGTGGGCATCCTATGGCAGCAGGGATGACATTATCCATTGAGCATGTGGATGAGTTAAGATCACGCTTAGATGATCAAGCAAGAGCGTGTTTATCAGAGGAACAATTGACACCTGTACTCAATATTGACATACCGCTAAAAATGGATGAAATTTCAGCAGATGCCATTGAAGAAATTTCGACGCTGGGTCCATATGGTACTGATTTTCCGAAGCCTGTTTATGTGCTCGAAGATGTGGAGATATCCTCCATGCGGAAAATTGGAGCAGCAGAAAATCATATAAAAATGGAATTGACGGATGGCTATGAAAAATTGGATAGTGTCGGATTCAATAAAGGACATTTACACGACGAATTAACATATGGAATTAAAGTATCATTTACAGGGGATTTACAAATTAACGAATGGCAAGGACGTAAAAAAGCACAATTTATGATAGAGGATGTCCAAACGACTGAATGGCAATTATTTGATATTCGTGGTATTCGCCAAACATCCCGCTGGTTAAATACGGTTCCAAAAGAGGAGGCAACATTTATCGCCTTCCGTTCAGAAACGGTTACCTATTACCAGTCGTTAATTGGTGTACCAATCCTAACAGTGGATCCTACGCTTTCAAATGTAGAACAAAGCAATTATATCATCCTACTGGATTTGCCACAAAATGTTCAAATGTTAGAAAGTGTCTTACGAAAAACAGCTCCTTCCCGTATATATGCACATTTTTACATGCCTGATTCTCAGTACTTCAATGGATTGCCTACACGTGAGCAATTCTCCTGGTATTATAAGTTTTTAAAAAATCGCCCTGCCTTTCCATTAAATATGCATTTGGCGGAATTAGCCAAACATACAGGTTGGCCGTTAGATGCATTAAAATTTATGACACAGGTGTTTTTTGAACTTGATTTTGTTAAAATGGAGAGTGGACTGACGACTGTCAACGTGAATGCACCGAAACAGGCACTTACAGAGGCACCGTCTTACAAACAGCGTTCAGAACAGATTGAAATGGAGCAGAAGCTAGTATATGCCCCTTTTATAGAATTAAAACAATGGTTTGATGAACGATTACATTAATATACGATTAAGTTTCGTAGGAGGAACAATAACATGGATTTAAAGCAATACGTAACAACGGTTGAAAACTGGCCGAAAGAGGGCATTAGCTTCAAAGATATTACAACAATTATGGATAATGGTGCTGCATACAAATATGCAACAGACCAAATCGTAAGTTACGCAAAAGAATTAGGAGCTGAAATTGTGGTAGGTCCTGAGGCTCGTGGCTTCATTATCGGATGTCCAGTTGCTTATGCGCTTGAAATTGGTTTTGCGCCTGTTCGTAAGCCAGGAAAATTACCACGTGAAGTGATAAGTGCTGACTACGGTCTTGAGTACGGTAAAGATACGCTAACAATGCACAAAGATGCGATTAAACCAGGGCAAAAAGTATTAATCTGTGATGATTTACTTGCGACTGGCGGCACAGTTGAAGCGACAGTGCGTTTAGTTGAACAATTAGGCGGTCAAGTTGTTGGTTGTGCCTTCCTAATCGAGTTAAAAGAGCTGAATGGTCGTGAAAAAATAGGCGACTTAAACATAAAAACACTTATTGAATATTAAAAAAAGATTTGGTTGATTGAAGTGAAGACTGACGTCCCCCTGGGAAAGCGCTCAGCCGGAACGGAAATCAATCTCTCGTTTTGCAGAAGAGTCATACAATAATATGAAAAGCGTCACATTTTTGTGGCGTTTTTTTAATATAAAGAGATTAATCGATATAGTAAGCATTAAAAACTTTTAAATTCAAAAGTAAGGGAGAGTTAGCTTTGTCTTATTATGTAATTGATGCTTTTACAGCAACTAAATTTGGTGGTAATCCAGCAGGTGTAGTGATCCATGAAAATTTAGATGAAGAGTTTATGCAGAAATTTGCTGCAGAAGTTCGTTTTTCAGAAACAGCATTTATTAAAAAAATAGACAATAAAAATTTTGACATAAAGTTTTTTACACCGACTGTACAGGTTGAACTTTGTGGACATGCTACTATTGCATCCTTCAAGGCATTATTAGACAGTTGTGCTATTGAAGATAATAATACATATTTTATGAAAACACTCGCAGGCACACTTGCTGTTGAAGTGAATCAATCTTTTATAATGATGGAGCAAGCTGAACCTCAGTTAGGAAAAATATTTGATGATTATGATAATTTGTCGTATCTTTTTAAAATTGATAAAAGCAAAATAGGAGATATAAATTTCAATTTAGTGCCTCAAGCTGTAAGTACGGGTCTTTGGGATATAATGCTTCCTATTAAAACAAAGGATGATTTGTATGCGTTAAATCCTAATTTTAAAGCACTTGCTGAGTATACAAAGATCAATAAAGTGGGGGGCGTTCATGCATTTACACTCGACACAGAAGATGGGATAGCAGAGAGTAGAAACTTTTGCCCACTATACGGTATTGATGAGGAAGCCGCAACAGGTACTTCAAATGGGGCATTAACTTATTATCTTTTTCATAACCACATACTAAATGAATTTGATCAAGAGTACTCGTTCCTTCAAGGACATAGTATGGGGAGACCTTCTAACATCCTGACAAAATTAATAAATAAAAATAATCCAAGAGTTATGGTAGGAGGGCAAGCAATTATCTTGTCAAAAGGGGAACTATGCTAGCTGTTACTTTTTATCCTATAATCAAACAGAATAGATTTATGAATATATATTTGCTCATATTGCTACATATTTTCACTATGAAATAGAGTAACATGTCAGAAGATAAATGCTAAGCGGAAAAGTTGATTGTAGTGGGGAATGGGCGACTCCTTGGGGATCAGTGATTAGTGGAACGAAGGCTAAAACCATCACATCACGTCCTATGATAACGCCTTCGTGAAAACATCGTGCTGCTGTCGCTACGTTAGCACTACGCTTCCGCGCAAAAAACATCTGTTGGCCCGAGACCCTGCAGCGAGCACCGCGAGTGAAGCGGCTCATCGGACGCCAACAGGAAGCTTTGCTCTGTGCGAAAGCGAAGCGACAGCAACAAATGTTTTATCCTGTGCGAAAGCGAAGCGACAGCAACAAAGGCCCAGCCGGAACGGAAATCAACCCCACGTTTTGTCGAAGAGCTATACTTTATTGGCATATATAATAGTATGAAAAACCCATTTTGAACAATCATTTTTCAAAATGGATTCTTTTGATTAGGTTCGTTTTTTATTCTTCATCATAAGATTGAATTATTTTTTGGATAGTTTTCAATGTTTCATAAAAATCATTGTATTTTTCTAAGCCGATATCATTGATAATTCTTTCTTGGATATCTTGCCAAATTGGAGCAGCCTCGTTTAATTTTTCAACCCCTTTATCAGTTAGTGTAATGACCTTTGCTCGAGCATCTTGCGGATCTCTTGTTAAATCTACATAGCCATTTCGCTTTAACAAATTAATATTACGTGTAATGGTTGTTTGATCGAGCAGTAAAATTTCACCTAGTCGACTAATGGAAACTGCTTGTTGAAGATCAATATTTGCTAGCATTGAGTATTGTGTAACTTTTAAGCCAGTTGGCTGTAGTAAATTATCATACAATTGTGTCACGAGCCGCGTTTTTTTTCGAAGGTTTGCACATACACATATTTGTGTATAATCTATATTCTTCATTGCTCCGTACTCCTTTTCGAGTTGGTTCAATTATTTTGTTAAGTTGGAAAATGTTTCTTGACAAGTAATAAAAGCGATTACTAAGATTATATATGTATATACATGATTCAGGAAGTCATTTACCTCAGTAATATATGCATATACATATAATTGAGCTGTAATTTTTTTCATTAAAGAGCATATTAATAAAATCTTTTAAGAATTGAAGGTGTCAAGATGAGGCGTATTCATTATAGCTGGTTTATTTTAGTCGTAACCTTTTTCTCCATTATTGTTGCAGGGATTACAATGTCATCATCAGGGGTTTTAATAGACTCCTTTGAAAAAGAATTTAATTGGGATCGATCTATAATTGCTTTAGCTTTTGCAGTGAGTCTATTTTTATATGGTTTTTCGGGTCCGTTTATGGCGGCGTTACTAGAAATAGCGGGTTTAAAGAAAATGATGCTAGGTGCGATGGCTACATTATTCATTGGCATGATGCTTACGCTTTTCATGACTCAATCATGGCAGTTAATCGTTATATGGGGCGGTATTATTGGTTTAGGAGCAAGTCTTTTTTTAACGGTGTTAAGTCCTTATGTAGCTAATCATTGGTTTGTGAAAAGTAGAGGGTTGGCAGTAGGAATTTTAACGGCGAGTACTGCAACAGGGCAGTTAATTCTCTTACCATTATTGGCGATTATTATTGAATATTATTCTTGGCGATGGGCGATTGGATTAATGCTTATTCTAAGTATTGTTATGTTCGTCGCTATTTCAATATTTATGAAAAATAAACCACAGGATATAGGGACTCTTCCTTATGGACTGGAAGAAGATCTAGAAGTGCAACAAGAGAATCATAAGAAAAATCCGATTAGTATTGCTTTTAATGGTTTATTTGAGGCAATAAGGAAGAAAGAATTTTGGCTATTAGCGGGAAGCTTTTTTATTTGTGGACTTTCAACTAGTGGGTTAGTTGGTACTCATTTTGTTTCTTACTGTATTAGCTTTGGTGTCCCTTTAGTAACCGCTGCATCCTTTCTTTCCTTTATGGGAGTGTTTAATCTTGTAGGGACTACTTTATCCGGGTGGCTGTCTGATCGTTTTGATAATCGATGGTTATTGTTTTGGTACTACCTTTTAAGAGGAGCGTCTCTGCTTTTACTCCCGTATGCATTAATGCAAGGGTCGCTAACTTTACTGACAATCTTTACAATATTTTATGGATTAGATTGGATTGCTACAGTACCCCCAACGATTAGTATTTCTAGACAAATTTTTGGTACGAATAAAAGTGGCATTATTTATGGGTGGATTTTCGCATCACATCAAGCAGGAGCTGCAGTTGCTGCCTATGGTGGAGGCCTCATTTATAAGTTTTTCAATTCATATACTTGGGCCTTTTTCCTTGCTGGAATGTTCTGTGCATTGGCAAGTTTATTTGTCATCATCGTGAAAAAACAAACGCCTCATCATGCCAATATTTGATAACTAGTTACTCGCTTTGCTTAGAGCGAGACTCTTGACTATCGTCGGTTCTCAAAATTTTGTCAGCTATTTCACTATTGCTTCGTTTTCCAAAGAAAACATTTGTTACTGTCGCTTCGCTTTCACACAGAAAACATTTGTCCAGCTAATATTGGAATTCGCCGCTAACCGAAGGAAGAA